>CAZRLX010000121.1:0-7710 GCA_964601115.1 uncultured Chthoniobacter sp.
GGCGGTGGTTGGGATGTGAGGGATGTTTGCGGGCTGCGCCGCGAGAATGGGCGGACACAACCGAGCCACTGGATTCGTGGCGGAAGCGCAGCACAGATGGCCCGAATGGCTTAGCGGGCACGGCAATGGGCAGTCCCTCAACTGGGGGGGCTGTGGGATCAGGGTTCCTTGGCCAACCGGACTTGAATCGGGGTTTGCGGGACGAGGTGAACGACCCGCTGGGGGAAGGCCATTTCGAGGCTGCGTTCCTTGAAGAGGCGGTCGATTCTGACGCGGAGTTGTGAGCCGATTTGCCGGGTGTTGGAGTTGCCGACCGTGAGCCAGTAGTAAACATGGAAGCCGAGCGTGCTGTCGCCGAAGTTGTCAAATGCGACCTCGGGCGCGGGGTCGCGCAGGATTTCGGGTTGGGCGTCCATGGCTTCCTGGAGGGTGCGGATGACAAGTTCGACATCCGAGCCATAGGCGACGCCCACTGGAAAATCAAAGCGGTGGTGGGGATCGGAGAGCGTCCAATTGACGACATTTTTTTCGAGCAGGGCGCTATTGGGAACGAGAATCTCGACGCCGTCGGACTTGCGGATCGACGAGCAGCGGCTGCCGAGGTCGGTGACGCGGCCGAACTTGCCGTCCACTTCGACAAGGTCGCCGACGTTGATTTTTTGTTCGAGGAGGAGGAGGAGTCCGCTGATGAAGTTGTTGATGAGGTTCTGGCTGCCGAAGCCGATGCCCACTGCGAGTGCGCCGCCGAGGAAGGCAAAGACGGTGATCGGGATTTGGAGCCACTGGAGCGCCATGAGGACGAAGAGAACCGAGAGCGCGTAGAGGGTGAGTTTTTCGACCAGGTGCGCGCGCGATCCCGGAAGGTGGAGGCGATTGCAGGCCAGCGCCGAGACCCGGCGTGCGGTGATCCTTGCGAGGATGAGGGCCAGGGCAAGGGCGGCGAGTCCCGTGATGATGGTGCCAAGCGTGACTACCCGGTCGCCTTGGGCGTTGAGTTGGAAATTCCAGATGCCGGTGAGATTTTGCCAGAGTTGTCCGGCGATGAAGCTCCAGCGGTGGCGGGCGGCGAGAGCGGCCATTTCCGTGTCGATCTCGCGGAGCAGGCGGTTCTGGAGGGCGAGAAGTGCGGCGAGATCACCCCTTCCCAGAAGAATCGCATCGACTGCCGACTGCTGCTTTTTGATGCGCTTCTCGATACGGGTCTTCTCTTCGTTTGAGAGATCGGGGTTCCGCAGGTCTTGGCGCCACTTTTCGATCTCCTCCTGGCCATGTGGCAGCATGTTCTGAAGGCCCTCGCTGTAGTTGCGGGCTTTGGCCTCGCTGATGGAAATCTCGCTTCGGGCGTGTTCAAGAGTCTGGATGTCAGGGGAGTTCAACAAGTCCTGCGCGAGTTGCCAGAGATCGATGGTTTGGCGGGCCGCGAACACCCTGGCGCGTGCTCCGGAAACGAGGATGTTTTGATGTCCGAATTCCTCCAGAACCGCCTGGGCCTCTTTTTGGAGGGTGGGCAAGGAATCTGGCGTGGCGGAGTTCAAGCGGGCGCGGGCCTCGGCGAGACGTTCTGCCGCTTTGGCTTGGAGCGCTGATTGTCGCTCCTCCTCTTTTTGGAAATCGACAAGGGTATTTTCAACCCGCTGGATTTCCAAGGCGGCGCGCTCGGGGGAAATGATGCGGCTGTAGCCCGACTCATCAAGAAGCTTGGCGACGGTGTCGAGCCTCGCTTGGTAAAGCCGGATTTCGGTCTGCAGGAAATAGCCTTCCCAATTTTGGAAGTAGAGCTCGGCCGTGGCGGAGTCGTTAGCCATCTCGGCTTGGAGAATGAGAATGTCCGACCGGTCCTTGAGGGAGGCAGTGAGGGGCTTGTCGGCTTGGCTGCGGAGTTTGTCGAGTTCGCGACCGGCGGACTGCGCGGCGAGACGCGAGCTGTCGAGGGTTTCGGATTGGACGGCGAGTTCGCGCTGAAAACGGGAGAGTTGGCCTTTGATGTCCTCGAGTTCGCGCTCGAGCACAAGCGCCTGGGTGGTGTTTTCCGGCAGGGTCGGTTCCTCTCGATCGCTCAATCCCACGCTTTCCTTGATCAAGATGAAATCGAGGAGATTTTTCGAGTTGATCCAGCCCTCCTCGGCGGTGGTGGCGACGTTCTGAATTTGGCGGACCATTTCCTCGGAGAATCCGGCGGAGCGCACTTTGTTCAGAAATCCGGCCGATCTGACGAGTCCCACACGCTCTCGTGCCTCTTGGATCCGCCCCTCCACCCAAGCGAGCTGTTCATAGGCGCTGGGCTCTTTTTTTGGAGTGCCGGAATCGGGCTTGGCCGAGGCGGGAGCAAGGGATTCGACGACTTGCTTCAGGACCTGTGCGGGAAGCGAGTCCGCCCAGAAAACCAGCATGACCGCAACCACCACCCCCAAGCCCGGAACGGAAATAGAACGCCGACTCATCGAGACATAGAATGATTATGAGCAAGCGATGCGGCAAGAAATCCCGGTATCACATGAGGCGCGAAGCGGGGGACGCCACTTTGACATATTTTCAGGTGCATGAATCCAGCGATGGGCATTTGTCGCTTCGCGGGCCATTGCCAATGCGGCAGAAGGGCGGGTGCTCGGTTTGAACAAATTCGCGGGCAAAATTTCCAGCCCCGGCTTGTTTATTCGGCCCAGAACCTTGCGGCGGGTGGAAGACAAGAAGGGTGTGATGCATTTGCATCACTTGTCAGCTTGAGGGAACTGCGGTTTTTGTTGTGGCTGCCCCACTCATTGCATCTGTTAAATCCAAGAAGCCCCCGGTCCCTGAATCCAGAACTTTAATTTTGGAAAAAATTAAATATTAAAAGGATATATCCATACTCGCTAATTCCTCTCTCTCGGATTGCTGCGATCGTTCTCGGACTTTTGGCGGGCGCGGGATTGCTTCCGGCGCAGGAGGGGACACCCCAAGAGGTTCCATCGGATGCCGCGCTGGCGGGTGCCACCGGGGACGAACTTTTCGCGATGGGGAAGAAGTTTTTCGAAGAGGGGAACTACAGGGGGGCGCTGGCGGCCTACAGATACTTCCGAGCCGAATACGGTTCGGTTCCGGAGTCCGCGGTGGCGAGCTTCAACATGCTTTATCCGATCGCGATTTGTCATGTGTATCTGATGGACTTCGCGAGTGCGGTGGAGGCGATCAATGTGGCCTTGGAAGCAGAGCCGCCGAATCCCCAGACCAAACTCCCGGACGCCCACCGGCGGGATTTGATGTTTTGGCTCGGGATTTGCGAACTTCAGTTGAAGAACTACTCCGCCGCGCGCGAGGCGTTGGAGAAGTTCATCGCTCTCTTTCCGCCGGGTTCGGAAAAGAACGCCAACTACATTCGCAAAAACCCCGCCGCCGCGCGCATCGGCGAGGCGCGCTCCACGATCGGCACGTCCTACATTCTGGAGGAAAAATTCCGCGAAGCCGCCGATTACTACGCGAAGCTCAAGCCGACCCTCTCGCCCGATGCGCGCGGGCGGGCGGTGATTTTCCAACTCTACGCGCTCGAGCAACTCGGCGAATTCGACGAGGCGATGGGCGTCGTCACCGGGGAATACCCGAACATGGCCGACATCGCGCAGTTGATCTCGTTCCAGACGCTCACGCTGCGGCTCGGGAACCATTGGTTCGGCGCGGGCGAGTTTCGCAAGGCGATCCTGTGCCTCCAGCGCGTGTGGACCTTCGACCGCTTGATCAAGCACCAGGAAACCCGGCTGGCCGACCTCAAGAGCAAACTCCAGGCGGCGGAGGCGAACACCGGCGATCCCTATGCAAAAATCCTCTACAGCAGACTCGTCGGGGAGGTCGGCCGGGAGCTCGAGAATTTCCGGAAGATACAAGCCTTCGACACCGCACTGCGCTTTCGCCTCGCCATCGCCTACCTGCAAATGAAGCGCTACCGCGAGGCCGCGTTGATCATGGACAACATGGTCGCCGAACTCCCGCAGAGCCCGACCACCGAGCAGGCCGCGCTCAATACCATCCGCTGCTGGAGCGCACTGGAGGATTGGCCCAACACCATCGCGTCCTCGAAAAAATTCGCGAAGCTTTTCCCGAAATCACAACACCTCGCCGAGGTTCGCTTCATGGAGGTCGATGCGCTCCTGGCGCTGCTGAGATACGACGAGGCCGCAACCGCCTACCTCAAGTTCGCCGAGGATTTTCCCTCCAGCCCGAAGGCTCCCGAGGCGCGATTCATGCGCGCGTTTTCGCTGTTGCAGGCCGAGAACAACATGGCTGCCGCCGAGGCGTTTCGCGATTTCCTGAAGCGCCACCCGAAGCACCCCCGCGCGCCCGACGCCGCCTACTGGCTCGCATCGTCCTACTCGTTCGAGAAGCAATTCGAGACCTGCCGCAAGCTCATGGGCGAGTATTTGGCCAACCATCCCGATGGCAAGCAACGCGGGCAGGCCGTGTTCCGCCGGGCCTATTGCCTCCAGCAGATGGAGAACTACCCCGAGGCGATCAAGGAACTCCGCGCCTACCTCGAGGCCTATCCCGGCGAGGCCGAGGCCAGCGAAGCCCGCATCCTGCTTGGCAACGCGCTCATGAACGAAGGCTTCATGGAAGAAGGCATCGCGGAGTTCAAAAAAATCCCGCCGGAGGATGTGAAAGCCTACGAGGAAGGCGTCTTCCGCACGGTGGAAGCCCTCAAGCTCATGGAGGAATACGACCAATACCGGGACTTCATGCAGGAGTTTGTGGACACGTATCCCCGCTCCACACGTGTTGGCGAGGCCATCGGCAACCTCGGTTGGTATTGGCGCAAGCAGGAACAACCCGAGAAAGCCCGCGAACTCTACCGCCAGGCCATTCTCACCCTCGGCAACGATCCGGCGATCCGCTCGGTGGACGATCTTTTCCCGGCGCTGGCCCGCCTCCACCGCGGTCCGGAGGAAAGTGCCCAATATCTCGCATGGCTCCGCGATCAAACCGCCGAGGCGGAAAAAAACGAGGCCCGCATGATGCGAATCCGCCTCCTTTGGGCCCAAGCCCAGGCGCTTCGCAAGGGCGATCCCGAGCAATCCCTCGCCCTTCTCACGCAAGCCGCCGCCAAGGCCGATGTCCGCGAGGACAACCCCGCCCTGCTTGTCGATTTCGCCAACGCGCTTCTGGAATCCAACCGCGAAAAGGAAGGCGAGAAGATGCTCCGCGACACCCTGCGCTGGAATCCCCGTGCATTGCAGAAAGACCGCATCCTCGCCTCGCTCGGAGACATCGAACTCCGTCGTGGCAACGACAAAAAAGCCCTCGCGCTCTACACCCGCTTCGAGAGGGAAAACCTCGGCTCCTCGATCTTCGGCCAGACCATGCTTTCCAAAGCCAGGCTCCACGCGAAGCTCGGCGAGAACACCCCGGCGCGCGACACGCTCAACACCCTCCTCGCCTCCGAAAACATCCAATCGAACCTCAAAGCAGAGGCCCTCTACACCATCGGCGATCTTTACATGCGGGAGAACAACCCGACCAAAGCCGTGCCGTATTTCATCCAGGTCTACAACATGTATGGCCGCTGGAAGCCATGGGTCGCGAAGTCCTATTTCCAAGCCGCCGCCGCACTCGAAAAACTCCAGGAACCCGACAAGGCCCGCCGCACGCTCATGGAAATGCTCGGCAAAACCGAACTCGAGGAAACCCCCGAGTTCCCGCTTGCGAAGGATCGCCTCCAAGCCCTCGGCGGCCCGCTCCCAGCCCCCGCCGAGGCCGCAACCCCACCCGAACCGGCCAAAGGATGAAGATCGCCGCTCTCGCATTGCTGTTCGCCGCCGCCATGCCCCTCATGGCGCAGGATGTGATTTTGCTGAAAAATGGAGACAATCGCGTGGGCGAGATCGATTCCATGGAAGGCGCCACCTTGAGGCTCCGCGTGCTACTCAAGACACTCGCGCCCGCCGATTCGAAAACCATCCCGAGCGCGATCATCGGGATTCCGCGCGCCGATATCGAAGCGATCGAATTCAAAGCCGACCCCGCCCGCGACGCGCGGCTCCGCACGGCCACGCCGGATCGACTGGCTGAAGTCGAGGAGGACTGGAAGCGCCTGGAGCAATGGCTCGGGTTCCCGCGCTCCCAAGCCGGTGCCGTGGGCTGCAAGCTCGGCGAGATTTTGCTTCTCACCAAAGACCCCGCCAAAGCCGCCTCCGCGCTCGAGCTTTTCTCGCACATCGAGAAAAAGTCCTGGAGCGAGCAGGACAAGGCCCGCGCCAAGCAGGGTCGGCTCCGCGCGATGGTTGCCACCGGGCGCGTGGCCGAGGCCATCGAGCAGGCCAGGCAACTCGCCGCAGAGACCGAGAATCCGGAAATCCTCATCGAGGCAAACCACATCATGGCCCAGGCCGCCGAACTCGAATACAACACCTTTCTCCAGGAAAACCCCCGCTGGGAGCAGGATCCGTATGTCATCGACACGCGCCACCAACTCTACAACCGCGTGCTCGAACTCTATCTCTACCCGGCGTTGTTCTACGGCTCGGACAACGAGCGCTCCGCCCGCGGACTCTGGGGCGCCGCGAGTGTCTATCGCACCTCGGACCAACTCCCGCTCGCCATCGAAACCTCCCGCGACATCGTCATTCTCCACCCCGCCACCACCGAGGCCAAGCTCGCGCAGGATTTTCTCGCCACCCTCAAGCCCGAGGAACTCTCCACCGACTTCGAGGCCGAGGCCCGCAAGGAACTCCTCTCGGCGACCAAGGTGGAATCGCAGGATTCCACAGCGCCAACCAACTCCCAAAAACAATCCAAGTAGAAATCCAACAACCCATGACCACCAACCGCAAACTCGCCACCGCCTGCCTGGCGGCCATCGCCCTTGTGACCATCCCGCAACTTATGGCGCAGGATCCCGCTCCGCCGACACCCGATGCCACCGCCGGAGCCAAGCCGCCAAAGGACAAAACACTGCTCGACACCTTCAACTCGGGGGGCGCGCTCATGTGGCCCCTCCTCCTCTGCTCCATCGGCACGGCAGCCGTGGGCATCTACTGCTTCCTTCAGATCAACGGCAAAAAAATGATGCCCAAGGCGCAGGTCGAAGCCGTCGGTCAATTCATGCAAGCGCGCGATGCCTCCTCCGCTTACTCGCTCTGCCACAGCGAACCCAACGTGTTCGCAAACACGATGTCCGCCGCGATGCTGAAGGTGAATTTCGCGCGCGACCTCGCCAACAAAGCCTCGATGGAACAAGCCGCCGGCGAAACCCTCGCCAACGAGGAGACGAAAATAAACATCTGGGTGAACTACTTGAATGTCTTCGCCACCATCGGGCCGATGCTCGGGTTGCTCGGCACGGTCACTGGCATGATCGCGAGCTTCGACCAACTCGCCGCTGGAAAATCCGAACCTTCGGACCTCGCCGGCGGCATCGGCGAGGCGATGACCACCACCGCCGCCGGTCTGCTCGTGGGCATCCCCGCGATGTTCCTCTATTTCTACTTCCGCAACCTCCTGCAGGTGCAGATCGCAAACATCCAAAAGCGCGTCACCTTCATGCTCGATCTCCTCTCGGGGGAAATCAAACTCGAGGGATCCTCCGCCGAATACGAACAGCCCGCTGAATAAGTCCCCCCTCCGTGCTCTGTGGTTAAAAATCCGTTTCCATGAAACTCGCCAAAAAACAGGAAGACGAAATCGGGTTCCAACTCGCCCCGATGATCGACATGACCTTTCTGCTCCTGATTTTTTTCATGGTGA
>CAZRLX010000122.1:0-7703 GCA_964601115.1 uncultured Chthoniobacter sp.
CGGCAAAACGCTTGTGTCACAGGCCGCCTTCGAGAACCCGAACGGCACGCCGGTGACGCTCGCCACCGATTACTTCGGCAAGCCCCGCGATACGGCGAATCCTGGAGCAGGCCCCTTCGCAGGTCTGAAGCCTGGGAAACATGAGATCAAGGTCTGGCCCAAACAATAGCGCATTCTTATGCTTTGAAGCTCTCAAGCCGCTCTCGCCGTGATCCCACGCCCCGTCCAAGTCAACTCAATCGCGGATGCGCCAGCCACCGTGCTCAACGGGGCCAAGGTCATCGCCCCCTCGGCCTACGCCGCTGAAGCCGCGCTCATCCGCGATGCCTTCCAAGGCGATGGCAGCGCGACCATCCGCCTTGAGCCCGCCACCGGGCCGGTCAACGGCTTCGACTTGGGAAGCGAGGGTTATGCCATCCTCAACGAGCCTGGCTGTGACATCGTGATCTTCGCACGCACCCGTGCCGGGTTCTTCTACGCTTACCAGACACTTCTTCAGGCCGCCGAGATCGGAGCTGACGGCAAAAGCCGCCTTGCGCCCGGTGCCATCCTCGACAAACCCCGCTTCGCTTGGCGCGGCCTCATGCTTGACGAGGGCCGCCACTTTTTCGGTAAGGAGCGCGTCAAGCGCATGCTCGACCTGATGGCCATCCACAAGCTCAATGTCTTCCACTGGCACCTCGCCGAAGACCAAGGCTGGCGCGTTGAGATCAAGAAGTGGCCCAAGCTGACGGAGGTCGGCGCGTGGCGCGACGAGTCGCCGGTGATGGGCGACCGCAACCGGGGCGATGGTAGGCCTTATGGCGGCTTCTACACTCAGGCGGACCTGCGCGAGGTCGTGGCCCACGCTGCAAGGTTGCACATCACCGTGGTTCCCGAGATCGAGATGCCCGGCCACGCCGCCGCCGCCATCGCCGCTTATCCCGAGCTGGGCAACTCGGACATCCCGGACTACGCCCCCAAGGTCATGACCAGCTGGGGCGTCCACCCCTATACCTTCGCGCCCAAGGAGGAGACATTCCAATTCATCCACGACATCTTCGCCGAGCTCTGCCCCATTTTTCCCGGCACCTACTTCCACATCGGCGGCGACGAGGCGCCCAAGGACCAATGGAACGCCTCGCCTTTCGCCAAGGAGGTCATGGAGCGGGAGGGCTTGAAGGACACCGACGAACTCCAGTCCTACTTCATCCGCCGAGTGGAAAAGCTGCTGGCCGCTCGCGGCAAGCGCCTCATCGGGTGGGATGAAATCCACGAAGGCGGACTGCCCAAGAGCGCCACCATGATGGTCTGGCGCGATTGGAAGTGGGCGAAGCACGCGGCTGAGAACGGCAACGATGTCGTCATGGCCCCGACCACGCACACCTACTTTGATAGTGGCCAAGGCTGGCAACCCGATGGTCCGCAATACGAAGTGATCGGCCGCACTTTGACCGCGCAGAAGGTCTACGAATTCGAGCCCATCCCAGAAAATTTCACTCCCGAAGAGTCCAAGCGTGTCCTTGGCTGCCAAGCCCAGCACTGGTCGGAGTATTTGTTCAACTGGAGCAAGGTCGAGTTTATGGCATTCCCCCGCACCTGCGCGCTCGCCGAAGTCGCCTGGTCACCCAAGGAAGGCAAGGATTGGGGCGAGTTCGAGGGCCGTCTCGGCATCCACTTGAAGCGACTCGACTCGTTCAAGGTGAATTATCGCCGCGCCGACGGCACCCCTGCGGTGACTGAACTGATGGGCCGTCATGGAAGATCTCCATAGAGCGTTTCTTTCGGCAGGTCGTTTTCAATTATTTGGTCGGCAAAGGCGACGCCCACCCTAAAAAAGTTTTCGCTGCTCGAGACGCCATCCTGCGACCATGCGCTGAGCCCCGCCTACGATCTGCTCTGCACCACGCTACACCTGCCGAATGAATCGCGTCTGGCTCTCGACCTTCTTCATGGGGACTTCGCCACGCCCTTATCGACAACTCGTTTCTGAGTGAGGTGGCCAAGGCCCGCTACCGTCAGATACTCGACGACCGCCTGCTCGCGCTCGGGCCCCACATTGACATGTTGTGGAGATTTTCCTCGTAAGTCGCTCACCTTTGCTTTTTGCCACGCTCACCATCTCGACACCCAGCGTTCGGAAAACCTCACCACTACCTCCCCCTTTTCAATCCTGTAAATCCTGTCCTCCTGTCTAAAAATCCGTTTTCAGTGGGTGTGCAGCAACCTGCCGTGGACGGTGGTGGATTTCATCGACGGGGAATTCCGAAGTCGTCGGCGAGGGCGGAGTTTTTTGCGGGGTTGTCGAATCCCTCGCCCATCTTGAACTTCCGGCCGGCGAGTGTGCCGATGCGGGAGCCGCCCTTTCGGCAGCCTGCGGCTGTCTGTCTGACCCTGCACTTTCGAGATTCAGATTTCCTCGGTCTACAGCGCTGGCTTCGCGCCTTTCGAGGATGTCTCAGGCTGTCTGGGTTACCTGCTGGTGGAGCTTGGATCACCTTGCTTGTCCAGGGTGATCTGAAACGGGCTGGCGGGTTGGCGCTGCTCGTTGGAGAGGTTGGCGGTGGTCGGATTGGTATGCCAGGCATACCGGACGCGTTTTGGGTCTTTGATGCCTTTGGTGGAGAGGAGGACCTCGTTCTTGCCTTTGATTCGGGCGGGGACGTTGACAAAATTTCCGTTGTCGGCCTCCACGGCGAATCCCTGCAATGTCTCTCCATCGAAGGCCCGAAGGCCACCGCCGACGCGGTCAAATGACAGTGTGATGGTGTGCTCCCCGAGGCTTGCCGAGGCGATCTGCGGTCCACCCGCCAAGGTGAGCTTGCGATACACATCGGCCAGTGCCCAGCGGGCGAGGCGGCGGGCGACGGTGGATTTGTTGGTGGGATGGATGTCATCGGCCTCCCCGACATCGATCGCCACGACCATGCCGACATGGGGATCCGAAGTTGCCAGCAGCCGCTGGCTCTCGCGCAATTTCGGCCAACGTTCTTCCACGCCCTTGTCCTGAGGCGACCCAAAATTGGCCAACTGCACGATCCCGAAAGGCATTTCCGGGTTTCCCCACCAACGGCGCCAGTCGTTGATCATGACCCCCAAGCGGTTCCCGTAGTCTTCCGGCTCCCAGCGGGCATCTGCCTCTCCCTGATACCAGACCACCCCGCGCACGGTGTAGGGTGCGATGGGGGAGATCATCGCGTTGGCCAGAGTGGCCGGTCGGTGGGGGCTGTCGGGGCCTTCCGGTTTTTTTGGGGCCCCCAGTCGCACGTTTTTTTCATAGCTCTGGGCAGCGTGGACGTTTCTTTTTTTCCAGAGGTCGTATTCCGCCTGCCAGGCCGCAAGGTTCTGCTCGTAGGCGGCCAGGTTTTGGTTCCATTCCTCCTGCTTTCGCGCCAGTGGCTCGTAGTCTGAAAACGCCTGTTGTCGTGTCCAGGCAATGACTGGTGTTCCCCCGACGGCGGACTGAATGATCCCGACTGGAACATTCAGCGTTTTCCGCAGATCGCGGGCAAATTGATAGGCGACCCCGCTGAACGGGCCGGCATTGTCCGGGCTGTCCTCTTTCCAGACGGCGGCGCAGGAAAATTTGGGGTCGGTCGAGACCGCGTAGTTCACATGGTAGAGGCGCAGGTAGGGGTCGTTTGCTCCCAGCATCAGCAGGTCTCCATCCGTGCTGCGATCCAGGCGCCACAGCATATTGGACTGCCCGGATCCCAGCCAGACCTCTCCGACAAGCACATCGTGAAAGACCAAGGTGGACTCACCGGATTTCACTGTCAGATCGCGCCCCTCAAACGAGGCATCCAAGGGGGGCAGTGTGGCGGTCCATTTGCCCTGTGTATCGGCTTTGGCGGTTGATTCCTGCCCGGCAAATTCGATCCGGACCATGGCGTTCGGTTTGGCGTTGCCCCAGACAGTCACCGGTGTCTGTTGTTGCAGGACCATGTGGTCGGAGAAAATATTGGGCATTTCCAAAGCGGAGGCCGTGGCAGTGAGTGCCGCCAAGATCAGCAAGGATGTGAACTTCATGAGTTGGTTATGTCTGTCGGTGGTTGTATTAAATCGCAGGATCGTCTGCACGGATGACCCGGACCATGGAGACGACAATTTCCGGAGCGTTGTTTCCGGCCTCCAGAGTGAAATCAAAACCATGGTCCATGGCATTCGCATCGAGGTCGCTGATGAAAAACGTCGCGGTGTGGAGTTCTTCGTCTCCAGTGAGTTCCGCTGGCAGGGAGACATCCTTTCCTGCCGATCGGAAGTTGAGTGTCAGCGTGCCCTCGGGGGCCTTTTCTTTGACTTTTTTGGAATCGATGAAGGTCACCTTGACGGCGAGGCGTCCCTTGTGATGAAGGGCCAGCCAGCGGTCATCGATGTGAAAGCCGATTTTTTGCCCTCCGCGGGCGATGTGGTCGTAGGGTTTGTCGGCCGGCACCATCCACATGTCGCGAGGTTGGTTGACCTTGATGCGAGGTTCTGTTTCGTAACCCGGTTCGTCGCGCTGGTGGAGCCACCGCTCGAAATTCCGGCATTCGATGTAGCCTCGTTTCTTTTCCTCTAAACTCAGCGGGCGAGGGGGATCTTGGAAGTCATTTGATTTGTAATAACCTGATCGAATATGGCTTGTATTTAGGTAGCACCAGACATCCGGTGTGTCATTCACCGTGCGGCCGAGTTGGAGGGCAATGAATGGCAGCATGCCTTTGATCAAGTGGCCCGAGCCGGTGAGGATGTCGTTGCACCGCATCTGGAGCATCCTCAGCGAGCTGACAAAATACCTGTAGGGAAAGGAGGTGGTGGTGTATCCGAAACGGTGGTTGCGCGAGCTCTCGGTCCATTCCACTTCGTATTCCTCGTTTTCCTCCCCGTTGGTCAGGGATTCCGCATGAATCTGCGCGGTTTCATCAATCGTCAGATAGCCCTCCGGGTCGATGAAGGAACCAATTGTCTGGTCGGGAATCTCGTAGAGATATTTTTCAACAAAGCCACGGCGGACTCCGAAGCCCAGATTGAAGGCGTGCCGGCTGGGACCTCCTGTGTAAACCTTGTTCGTTTGCCCCTTGAAAGCCTCAGCCCACGCCTCGAGCCGTTCTTTGACGACGGGGTAAAGATCTGCTGGATCAGCGCCATTCGGGACCTCTGGTCCGATGTATTCATCTCCATGGGATTCAGAGGCATATCCCACATAAGCGCGGGCTGTCAGATCAGGGATCGGGCTTTCCCCAAGTTTTTTGACCAGGCGGGTGTAGTAGGAGTGGTAAAGTGGATCAAGCTGATCGTAGTCCACCTCCCCGTTGTCATAGTAAATCTGCTTGATGCCCTTGTCGGCGAGCCAATCGGGTGCGGAGGCGCGGGAGGTGTCGAATTGGGGGGCTCCGCTTGGGTCATGGCCGGTGATTTTCCCCCGGCGGCTGAAAAGAATCCGGAGGGCCACGTCCACGCCTTTGCTTTTGGCATCACGGAGGACCTGTTCCAACGCAACGAAATCGATCTTTCCCTCCTCCGGCTCGAGGTCTCTCCAACGCACCCATAGCGAGCCCACCGCATTGACCTTGAAATGGTATTCCGGCTTATTGAACCGGCCTCGCAAGCTGAACCGCCTTTCCAGTCCCAAAGCGGATGACGGTGCGGGCGTGACAAAATCAGGCAATGACCAATCCCATCCTTTTTTGATGTGATCATGGTCCAGCCAGGGTTCCGGGGTGATTTCCTTCAAGTCCGACAATGCCGTGTAGTGATACTCAGGCCAGTATTTGTATTGGCCGTTTCCAACACTAATCTGGACAGCATCTTCGATGATGTTTCCATCTTTCGTTGTAACCCGGATGCCGAGAGTATGGGGGCCGGGATTTTGGAAAGGTGGGAAAGTGAAGGGGGCTTTGACGTTCCTGACCTCTGTGTGAACAATTTTTTCCTGCTGATCTGGTGGAGTCATCAGGTATTCCACCCTTTTTGCTTGTGACCACCCATTCTGCGATTGGAGGGCCACGGTGCACCCTTCACCCAGTTGGATCAGTTCATCTTCGGCAGGGTAGGCTATGCGGATCGTCTGATCCGCGGCAGACAGGGAAGGGGTCAAAAAAATGACCGCGATGAAACAACAGATTGCCGATTGAACTCTCATGCCGGTCCGGGGTCACTCCTTGGGAGGGTTGGACTGGCCTGCACCGGTGAACTCTTTGACCGCGTCGTAGGCCGCTTTCTGAAGTTGTGATTTGACAGGTTCGTTAAAGACGACTTCTGCATTCCCGCCATCCGGGTCTTTGCCATCTCCTTTCCCCTTTGAATTTGTTTCAACCACCCGATTGAATTTGAACCCCTCGGGACTCTGATTGAACAACGCCGCGTAGAACATGTTCGCGGTTAGGTAGGCGCATGTTTGATTCGGGTGAAAATCATTCACATAGCGGAATTTGAGATCTGTTCCTGTGTTCTGGATATTGGCGATTCCAAGACCGACGGGGACGACTGCGTGGGGCTGAATGCGCTCCATGAGTGACCTGATGGCGTTCATTTCCAATTGCGTTTGCTGCAATTTGAGCGGTTCGCCGACCGGTTCCTGATTCGCAGCGTGGGGAGCCGTCACATAAAGAATGACCTGAATGCCCTCCTGCTTCGCAATGGAGGCAAATTTCTGGGCGTATTCTCCGTATCCGGCATCAATGTCCGGAACAATGTCCTGCCAGCTTTGCAACACGACATAATCCCATTTCACCCGTTTGTTGGTTTGAATGCGGAGCAACAACTTATCCAGCCCCTTGACAGCTTGGACAAGGTTCTTGCGAATGCCGTCCCACGGGATTGGCTTGAGTCCCGTCTTCTCCCAGTAGCTTTGGTAAAAATCCGGCGCACTTCCCGCATCGATCATTTTTTGGACAGCCGCCTTTTTTTCCTCAACTTCAGGAATGGTGATGCTGTTCAACCGGAGCCAGGCGTCTGACTGGTAGAGGTCGTGGTGGCGAAACAGATCCTGACCGCCATAGACGATCTTTTCCACATGGACATTCAGATCTGGATGTCCTTCCTCGATGACATCTTTGACGAGGTTTGGCAAGTCATGACGGAATGTGAAGCTGTTGCCGATAAATAGGATGTTGATGTCCTTGGCGTGAACCGCACTGGAGGTGACGCAGAGAACGATCAGGAAAATGCCGAGGATTTTTTTCACGTTTGGAAGACAGGACCTCTAACCGTAAGGATCCTGTATTAGAGAAACGTTTCAGAGCCTCAAAATCTCAACACTCTTCTTTGGCAATCGGAGGGAATCCCAGGCGCCCTTCCATGGGGGACTCGAACCCGAAAACGGATTTTAGACAGAATCAACAAAATGAACAGAATTGCGCTGAAGGGGCATGCGGCCAAAAACGCGAGGATTTTCAAGTCTCGCTGATGCTTTGCAAGTCGCTCTTTTAAATAGGTTAACTGTTTCAAAACTATTCCTTCGCCGGATTCGGATTCATCGAGATTCATGCCAAAAGGAGGTCTCATACCAAAGTCTCCAGGGTATTGGATTTTCGGATGACTTCGCTTTGCAGGGTCCCGGGGATCGCGCCCGCCTCGGGCGCACTGCCACGCGCCCTCGCGAGGCGATTGGATAAATCCGGCCAGAAGCCGCTCGAAGTTCAGCAAGTCGGGCGCGGGGCGCACCCGACGGCACCCGGGGGCGGGCGCGCTCCCCGGGACCTGGCGCTACCGCGCCACTTTCCAAAAGTCCAAACGCAAAG
>CAZRLX010000123.1:0-7696 GCA_964601115.1 uncultured Chthoniobacter sp.
GTCCTTGAGAGCGCCTACATCCTCATCCACGAGAAAAAAATCAGCAGCCTCAAAGACCTGCTTCCGATCCTCGAGAAGATTGCCAAGACCGGCAAACCCTTCCTCATCATCGCGGAAGACGTCGAAGGCGAAGCTCTTGCGACCCTCGTGGTCAACAAGCTCCGCGGCACACTCCAAGTCTGCGCCGTCAAGGCTCCCGGCTTCGGCGACCGCCGCAAAGCCATGCTGGAAGACATCGCAGCCCTCACCGGCGGCAAATGCATCAGCGAAGACCTCGGCATCAAGCTCGAGAACCTCACCCTCGAGGACCTCGGCCGCGCCAAGCGCCTCGTCATCGACAAGGAAAACACCACCATCATCGAAGGCGAAGGCCAGAGCGCAGATATCCAGAGCCGCGTGAATCAAATCCGCCGCCAGATCGAGGAGACCACCAGCGACTACGACCGCGAGAAGCTCCAGGAGCGCCTCGCCAAGCTCGCCGGCGGTGTCGCCGTCATCAATGTCGGTGCCGCCACCGAGACCGAGATGAAGGAAAAGAAAGCCCGCGTCGAAGACGCCCTCCACGCCACCCGTGCGGCGGTCGAAGAGGGAATCGTCCCCGGCGGCGGTGTCGCCCTCATCCGCGCCCAGAAGGCCCTCGACAGCCTCACCCTCACCGGTGACGAGGCCATCGGAGCCGGCATCGTGCGCCGCGCCATCGAGCAACCGCTCCGCACCCTCGCCGACAATGCCGGCCAGGAAGGCGCGCTCATCGTGCAGGAAGTCAAGAAGCGCGGCGGCAACGAAGGTTACAACGTGGCCACCGGCGAATACGTCGACCTCATCAAGGCCGGCGTCGTCGATCCCGCCAAGGTCACCCGCAGCGCCCTGCAAAACGCCTCGTCCATCAGCGGACTCCTCCTCACCACAGAGGCTCTCATCACCGAGATCCCCGAGAAGGAAAAAGCTCCCGCCATGCCTCACGGCGGCGGCATGGGCGGTATGGGCGGCATGGACTACTAAGTCAAGCAGGCCGACAAAGCCAACCTCATCAACTCAGCCGGGTTCGCAAGAACCCGGCTGTTTTGTTTTGTCCGGATGCGGCGGATCCAAACAGCGCAGCGGGATCAGGCGCGAGCGAACTCGAAATCGGCCACCAGCGCGTGGTGGTCGGACACGGCGGTGCGAACGACACGGCGGTCGAGGCAGGAGAGGCGGTTGTTGTGGAAAATGTGATCCACAACGTAGGGACGCCTGCGCCAGGTGGGCACGGTCGATTGCACCGAATCGAAGCCCGCGGCGGCGAATTGCTCGACAAGCGTCTCGCCGGGCGCGGTGTTCATGTCGCCGGCGAGGAGGGCCGGCCCACGCAACGCACGCAGGCTGGCCTCGACGATATTGCGCTGCTCGGGATGATCGTTGCTGGACGCATTGATCATGAAAAACGCCTGGAGGTGCGTGTTCAAAATATGGATCGACTCGCCGTCGATGATCGTTTTCGCGGAAATAAGCAACCGGCTGGAGGCGTGTCGGGTTTTTCCGGCGAACTCGAATGACAGCGGTGCAGCAGGCAGATCAACCCTTTCGAAACCCTCCAGCTTCGTGCGGGAAAAAATGGCCAATCCGAGGCCGAAGGGAATCTCAAGGTCGTTCTTGAGTGGATAGCCGAACACGGAGTCGTATCCCGGCAACATGGAGCGCAACGTTTCGTAATGCGGGGGGGGATCGAGCTGCAGCCCGCCATCGAAGCCCCTCTCGACCTCCTGCAGGCAAATCACGTCCGCATCCTGCGACACAAGGAAATCGCCGACAGCCTCCAAGTCGATCCGGGGATCATCCGGGTTTGCTTCGCACCAAGGTTGGCCGTTTTGAATGTTGAGGGTGAGGAGTCGGAAACCCATGGAGAATGAGGGGAGGAGAGTCCTATTGATCGCAAACGAAACGGGAGCCGATCAACCCTTTTCTGAAAACACTTCAGGAACATCCACGATCGCGGGTCGATCACCATTTTCCGGATTCCTCAGATTGACCGCCTGCGGATCATCCGTGTAGCGTCGGTCACACCATGAACCTCAACAACATCACCTCGCTGGTCTCCGAATCCTCCTCCGCTTCCGCCTCCAAAAACATTCTCACAAGCGATGTGGAGTTGAAGGGAACAATCCGATTCGAAAGCGAGATGATTTTCGACGGCAAGCTCGAAGGGGAAATCATCTCCGAGGGCACGCTCACACTCGGCAAGAACGCGGTTGTCAAAGGTGAGATTCGCACGAAGTCGGTCACGATCCATGGATCGGTGAACGGCAACGTCACGGTGCAGGAACGTTGCGAACTCAAGTCGAATGCCGAACTTCTCGGCGATCTCAAGGCCATGCGGATCATCATCGAGGAGGGTGCCACGTTCATCGGCCATTCCGAAGTGACGCCCGGCAAGACGACCTCGCGCCTGACCACGCCGGCCGCCCCGTCGTTCTCCAGCGACTCGAGCGAGGATAACGCCTGAGGCGCCCCATGCCGACCACCCCGCCGAAAACACCTTTCCGGTGTCCGGTGTGCGGTTTCGTGCAGCTTGAGCCGCCCCACCTTGTCTCGACGAACTGCCGCTCGTGCGGCGCGCATTACGAGGCCTCGACCGAGGGGGTTCGGGCGGGCGGCGTCACCGAACTCCCCACATTTGCCGGAGCGAAACAGGATCCGGGCAAGGAAGTGGCATGCTTGAAGTGCGGCCGCACCCACCGCGTCTCCAAGAAGGCCCAGAGCACGATCTGCCCGGGATGCTACGCCCCGATCGAGTTGATCGAGGTCAAAATCCAAGGCCCCTCGTCGCGGGCGGTGGACACGCGCGGCGCTCTGAGGATTTACGACAAGGGGTCGCTGAACAATCCATGGATCGTCTGCGGCACGGCGCGTGTCGAGGGGGCCTTCCACGGGCATCTGCGCTGCGAGGGCGAGGCGCGACTTGCCATGTCGAAACCCTGCACAGGCCGTGTCACAGCGGGTTCGGTGCTGGTGGAAAAAAAAACCACCTTCGCCTGCGCGCAGCCCATGGAGACAGACCAGTTGTCCGTGCGGGGGACAATGCTCGCGGATGTCGTTTGCGGCGGCACCGTGCATGTGCTCGGCGGCGGCCGTCTCGAGGGCCGGGTGAAAACCAAGGCGATGATCGTCGAGAAGGGCGGCGTGTTTTTCGGACACTGCCACATCGTTCCCGCCGGGGAGCCAGTTGCCGACCAGGCCGATCCTGCCGACCAGGCCGCTACTTGACCGTGTAGGGAAGCGAGGGCGACACGCTGTCGGGCGTTTGGGGCCCCATTTCCACGGACATCGGCTTGCCTCCCGCGGCTTTCAACGCCTGCGCCAGATCAACAACCCTGACTGTCTGGTCGCCGTAGGTTTTCCAATGGAAAGACGGCTTCTTTAGCTGGCTGACCGCCGTCCACGTCGTGAAATCGGGGCTGGCCTCGGCGGTGCCGGCGGGCGGTTGGGCACTCCCCAAGGGGATATCGAAGGTGTTCAGCACATGGAACAGTGTCGAGACGGCCGAGGGCGTATCGGGTATAGCGGGCAGGTTTTGAAGGAAGAACGCCATGCGCACAAAGCGGGAAGGAGGGGTGAAATCCCCGGGAAGGCCCACACCCCCGCCTCCCATGCCGAACGGCGACAGCGTCAGTCCGCCCATGGTGGCATTCGCCGGGTAGTTGGCGGTGGCGTTGAGGTATGTCCTGAGGTTCGTGAGGTGCCACGGGAACTCCGGGGAATTTGTCAGCACACGCACAGGATTGTCATGGATTTTCAACTCCCCGCCGACCGGTTCGATCACGATGCAGGCGCCGCTCGCATCCTGGACCTTGTAATGCACATCGGGCACTGCCTTGAGAATCTCCAGCACCACAGGCTCCACCGCCACCTCGCCGATCTTCGCGCGCACATCCGCCACACTGGCGCAATTCGCGAGAATCCATGTGCCGAGTTGACCTGGCGACAGGGCCTTGGTGGCGTTCTCGGCGGCAGGTTGCGGGTATTGGGCGGAGCCGGGAAAGTAGAAGAGGCCCACGTTCAGTCCCTTCTCGTTGACCCCATCGAGGATTTGATCAAGCAAATCGCCCACTGTGGCTCCGAGAAAGCCGAACTGTGACGTGAACTTCAGCCCCGGGCCGTTCACTCCGGTGCCTGTGAAATCCGATCCCGCGGGCCAGATGGCGATTTTCGAGTCGAGCGGCATGCCGAACTCGAGAGTGCGTCCAACGACAACGCTGCCGTCCTTCGCAGTGATCGCGCCACCGGTGCACGCCTGCAGGGAAAACGGATGGAATGTCGCGCCGAGAAACGCCGCACAGGCAAAAACAGAAAGGGTCTTTTTCATAGGCCGGCCCGAAGCAAACAGAATCGCCCTCGACGGGCAACCCCCGAGCTGGACGTCAGCGTCCGGCGGAGTTTTCGAGGAACCATTCGTAGGCCCCCTTGATTCCTTCCTCGAGCGGAATGCGCGGACTCCAGCCGATCGCGCGAATCCTGCCGATATCGAGGAGTTTTCTCGGGGTCCCGTCGGGCTTCGACGTGTCAAACACGAGCTTCCCTTGGAATCCCACCACGCGGCAAACAGTCTCGGCGAGCTCGCGGATGGTTAGGTCCTCGCCGCAGCCGATATTGACGATCTCCGACGAGTCGTGGTGGCGGAGGAGGAAAAGGCAGGCGTCCGCAAGGTCGTCGGCATGGAGGAATTCGCGGCGGGGCGTGCCCGATCCCCACACGACAATCTCGCTCGCACCCGCGAGCTTCGCCTCGTGCGCTTTGCGGATCAGCGCTGGCAGGACATGCGAGGTGTGCAGGTCGAAATTGTCATGCGGTCCGTAAAGGTTGGTTGGCATGGCCGAGAGGAAGGCTTTTCCGTATTGTCTGGCATAGGCTTGGCAGAGCTTGATGCCGGCGATCTTGGCGATCGCGTAGGCGTCGTTTGTGGGCTCCAGCGGCCCGGTCAGGAGCGAATCCTCATGGATCGGCTGCGGGGCGAGCTTCGGGTAGATGCAGGAACTGCCAAGGAAGAGCAATTTTTGAACACCGAAGTCGGCGGCTGCCTCGATCACGTTGTTCTGGATCGCAAGATTTTCGAGGAGGAATTCGACGGGCTTCTCGGAGTTCGCGATGATTCCCCCGACGCGGGCCGCCGCGTCCACGACGACATCCGGGCGCTCACTTTCGAAAAATCCCCTCACAGCTGCGCGGTCCCGCAAATCCAATTCGCTCCTCGTGCGCACCAGAATATTGGTGAATCCCTCGCTTTTAAGGCGGCGCACAATCGCGCTGCCGACCATGCCCCGGTGTCCTGCCACAAAAATCCTCGAGTCGGTGTTCATCGAAATCGTCTATGTAAAAAAGGTGAAGTTTGACAAAGGGTGGATTCACTTGCAGGACTCCGGCGGTTCAGCAAGAACAAGATCATGAGTCGTTTCATTTTCATTTTTCTTTCGCTGTTTGTGGCCTGCACCGCCCTGGCCGAATTGCCCCCCTCCGCCTACGAGGCGATGCAATCGAAAGCCCCCGAGCACCTCCAAATCCAAGTCCTTCGCGTCGATATCGAGCCGGGGAAAAACGAATCCACACAGGAGATTCTGATCATGGCCACCGTTGAAAAAGTCATTCGCACCGCAAGCGGCGTGAAACCGGGCGACCTTATCAATATCGCCTACACGCTCGAAGACCGCCCCGCCGGATGGGTCGGCCCCGGGCAGGTTCCGATCCTCGCACAGGGCGACACCCACGTCGCCTACCTCAAGAAACTCGAGAAGCCCGAAACCTACGCGCCCGCCGCCGGCGCCATGAGCTTTCACAATTTCTGAGCGCCCCGCGACACATCGTGGTCGCCGGTGGCGGGGCGGCGGGCTTTTTTGGAGCCATCGCCGCCGCCGAGGCCGATCCCAGGGCCGTTGTCACGATTCTTGAAAAATCCCGCCATGTGCTCGCGAAGGTCCGCATCTCGGGCGGCGGGCGTTGCAACGCCACCCACGCTTGCTTCGATCCCCGCGAGCTTTCCCTGCGCTACCCGCGCGGCGGACGCGCCCTCATCGGCCCGTTCACGCGCTTCGGCCCGCGCGAGACCATCGAGTGGTTCCGCCTCCGAGGCGTGAATCTGAAAACCGAGGCCGACGGGCGCATGTTCCCCGTCACCGACTCGTCTCAATCCATCATCGACTGCCTCCTCGACTCCGCGCGGAATGCCGGAGTCTCGATCCGCCTCCAGACCGGTCTGGACTCGATCGAGCGCCTTCCCGGCGGCGGATTCTCGCTGACACTGTCCACCGGCGAGGTCCTCACCGCCGACCGCCTCCTGTGGGCCGCCGGGGGCTGCCGCGAGGAGGGACATCCGCTCGTTTCCCTCGGCCACACGCTCGTCCCGCCGGTGCCTTCGCTGTTCACCTTCCACATCGACACGCCATGGCTCCGCGAACTTCCCGGCGTGTCGGCGGATGTCCAGGTCTCAATTCCCGGCACTGAGCTGAAACAACGCGGACCGCTCTTGATCACCCACACCGGCGTGAGCGGGCCAGCGGTTCTGCGTCTGTCGGCATGGGGCGCGAGGGACCTCCACGCCACCGGATACCGCTTTCCCCTCCGCATCGCCTGGCTGCCCGAGGCAAAGCCCGAAGCACTTCTTCAAGAAATCCAGCGCCGCCGCGAGACACACGGCGTGCAAACCGTCTTGCGAACCCGTTGGAATCCGCTTCCAGCACGGCTCTGGGAGCAACTCGTGCTCCAAGCCGGCATCGCCCCGGACACCCAATGGACGCGCCTCGCCAAACCTGATGCGTTGAAACTCATCTCGCTGCTCACCGCCACCGAACTGCATGTGGTCGGCAAAAGCATGAACAAGGAGGAATTCGTCACCTGCGGCGGCATCCCGCTCCCCGAGGTCTATTTCAAAACCATGGAAAGCCGCCTCGTTCCCGGCCTCCACCTCGCTGGCGAGGCCCTCGACATCGACGGCATCACCGGCGGCTTCAACTTCCAAGCCGCCTGGACCACCGCCCACACCGCCGGCCGCGCCATGGCAGGCGCGTAGTGCGAATGCTCAAGGAAGCCCTGGTTTCTTCAGGATAAACGGCTTCGACAGTGGATTCGTTGAGGCTCATTTTGTGGGAAACGTCAGCCGGTGCGTGTTTTGGATCCTCTCCCGCCATCCGTCAGGGAGTCGTGCTTCCGCCGCAAACTCGGGCCAGCGCCTCACCGCCGCCTGCACCTCTTCGATAATGGTTGCCGCGCGGCCCCGCTTCATCAGCGCCGCCTTCGCGCACTCCGCAAAATCCTCGCGGGTGAACCCGTCGCGCTTTCCATTCAACGTCATCTGGTGGGTAGCCGTCCACGAACCCGACGAATTATAGCTGTAGGTTACGTCAAATGCTGGCGCGAGCGACCACTCGCCTTGCTGGTTCATCAGGAAGGCGATGTTCTTCACATGGTCATCCTGGTTCCGAGCCACGATGTTGAAAACCATCCGGCGGAACTGCTCTTCCACTGCCGCCATCGGCAGCTTTAGCTGGCGGATCGTGAACAGCGCCTGCTCGTAGCTGTAGGCCCCGGCCCGGTTGAAATCAAAATGCGCCAGCGCACAAAGCGACTGCATGTGCAGCTTTGCGCCGCCCGCGAGGCGATCGAAGCGGCGCGTCATGAAATGCCGCCGCCCGCTCTCCTCCAGAATCCGACACTCGCTCATCGCCAGGCC
>CAZRLX010000124.1:0-7631 GCA_964601115.1 uncultured Chthoniobacter sp.
CCGTTCCCCTATGCGTTTCCCGGCGAGTGGATCGATCCGGGGTTTGTGTTCGATCCGCTCTGATTCGCTTGCGCGCGCCGCGGGGGTGTGCATTTTTTCAAGCCAATGGAAGCTGTCCAATACCGCATCGGAAACGAGAAGTTGATTCGTGTGCTTGATGCCGCCAGCGAGCGGTTGCGTTCTCTTTTGTCAAAGCAGGGGCGGCCCGGCGGGGCGCTTCGGGTGGCTGTGATCGGGGGCGGGTGCTCGGGGTTGCAATACAAGATGGATTTGGTGGATGGTCCGGCGAACCGCGATATTGTGGTCGAGTCGAACCGGGTGAGGGTGGTGGTGGATCCGAAGAGCGCGCTTTTTGTCAGCGGGTCGGAGTTGGACTTCAGCGACGACTTGCAGAAGGGGGGATTCAAGGTGACGAATCCGAATGCGGTGGCGCATTGTTCCTGCGGGGAAAGCTTTTCGGCGTGACGGATTTTTTTGCCGAGCTGGGATTGCCCCATCGTGCCTGGTTGGATGTCGAGGAAGTGAAATCGAGCCACCGCGCGCGCATGGCTGCTGCGCATCCTGACAAGCCCGGCGGGGATGTGCCGAGGGCCTCGGTGTTGAACGAGGCGAGGCGTGTTCTGGAATCGCCGTCCGGCAGGTTGAGGCATCTGCTCGAGTTGCACGCGCCCGGTCTCGCGCCTGATCAAAAGCCGGCGCCGGATTGGGAGTTGTTCTCCAGCACCGGCGCGGCGGTGCGCGAGGCGGCCACCGTGGCCGATCAACTGACCAAAAGCGGCTCGCCGATTGTTCGCGCGGGGATGCTGGCGCGTGCGAGGGCCTGCGAAGAGCGGCTCGCGGGGGTGGGCTCGTTGCTGGCGCAGAGAAGAAGCAGGCTGGAAACCAAGACGCGCGGCGTGCGGGTCGATCCGTTCGATGCGGGGGAGGTCTTCACTCTTGCGGAGGAATGGACGTTTCTTGAGAAATTGGAAACGAATGTGAGGCAGGCTGAGGTCGCGGTGAAGACCGCCTGAGGTTCGCTTGGCACCGGGAAATTTCCCGTGCCGGTTTCTTGACATCGATCGGGCATCCGATAGTTTCGACGGCCCGCTCGAACCAATCACTATTTATGGCACACACTGAAGTTATTCTTACCGCGAACATTCCAAATCTCGGCGCCGAGGCTGATATCGTCAAAGTCCGCCGCGGGTTTGCCCGCAATTTCCTCCTTCCGCAAGGCAAGGCCTTGGAGGTGACCTCCGGCTCGCTCCGTCAGATCAACCACTTGAAGGCCAAGCGCGCCGAGCGTGAGGCCCGTGAGGTGACAGCCGCCGAGGAGATCGCTTCAAAGATCAACAAACTTTCGCCGGTATTTACTCTCGAGGCCGGCGGCAGCGGCAAGGCGTTCGGCTCGGTGACCGCGAAGGACATTCACGACCGGATCGTAGCGGACTTGAAGCTTGAGGAACTTCCCAAGCATGCGGTGGTGCTCGAGAAGGCGATCAAGGAGAGCGGCGAGCATTCGGTGAGCGTGAAGTTGCATCCCGATGTGACGGCGACCTTGAAACTTGAGATCAAGGTGCATGTCGCCTCGGCTGACGCCAAGGAGTGAAGTTTTTTGACCTGGGGAACCGGAGGCGGTGCTGCCGCCTTCGGGCCTGACGGGTTGGTTGTATCCCCCAGTTGCATGGCATTTTTTTTGATTTTCCACTGATGGCTTCGTCGTCTTCCGAACAACACCCGCCCAAAGATGGTGGCGGGGGCCGCGAGGGCAAGGGGCGGGGGAAGAAGCCCGACTACGCAGCGCGTGCGTCGGCGTATTTGCCCGATGCGCACCGGCCGTTGCCGCAGAGCATTGATGCCGAGAAGGGGTTGCTGGGCTCGATCATGCACTCGGCCACGGTGCTGGACGATTGCATGGCCCAGATGGAGGCGAAGCATTTCCATCTGCCCGCGCACCAGAAGATTTTCGAGTTGCTGGTGGAGATGCGCAATACTGGGCGACCGATCGATCTGATTGCGATCACGCAGACGCTTGAGGACCGGCGGATGCTTGACGAGGTCGGTGGAGCTGGTGCGGTAACCGAGTTGTTCGCGTTTGTGCCCACGGCGGCGAATGCGGACTACTATCGGGAGATCATCAAGGAGAAGTTTCTGCTGAGGCAGATGATTTCCACCTGCACCGAGTATGTGGCGCGGGCGCACGAGGAGCAGGGGGATGTGAAGGTGCTGTTGGACGAGGTCGAGGCGAGGGTCTTGGAAATCGGCGAGGAGCGGTTCCGCAGTGCGCAGCCGTCGATGAAGGAGATGGTCAACGAGGCAATCACGGGGATCGAGAAGCTTGTCGCGCTGAAGGGGAGCATCACCGGGTTGTCCACGGGGTTTCCCGAGTTGGACCGCATGACGAACGGCATGCACGAGGGCGAGATGTTTGTGATCGCGGCACGGCCCTCGATGGGCAAGACCGCGTTGGCGATGAACATCGCCGAGCATGTGGCGCTGGATGGCGAGAAGCCGGTGGCGGTGTTCAGCCTGGAAATGAGCGCGCATCAGCTTGTGCAGCGCTTGCTATGCTCGCGGGCGCGCGTGAATGCGAAGAAGTTGCGCGACGGGTTTATCGGGAAGGCCGACATGGCCAGCCTTGGCAGCACTGCCACGGTGTTGTCCAAGGCGAAAATCTTTATCGATGACACGCCCGGCTTGAGCATTTTGGAATTGCGCGCAAAGGCGCGGCGGTTGCGCAATCGCGAGAGGATCGAGTTGATCGTGATCGACTATTTGCAGTTGCTCCGGTCGAGTTCGCGGCGGGCGCAGGAGAACAGGCAGATCGAGATCCAGGAAATCTCTTATGGCATCAAGGCGCTGTCGAAGGAGTTGAAAATCCCGGTGATCGTGCTCGCGCAGTTGAACCGGAATCCCGAGCAGCGGACTGGCGGCACGAAGGGGAGGCCGCGGTTGAGCGATCTGCGCGAATCGGGCACGATCGAGCAGGATGCCGACCTTGTGGGGTTGTTGATCCGCGAAAAATACTACGCCGAGGACGATGAATCCAAGAAAGAGGCGGCCGGGAAGGCCACGTTGATTATCGCCAAGCAGCGAAACGGGCCCACGGGCGATGTGCCGTTGACGTTTCTGGAGGAGTTCACGCGCTTCGAGGAGCGCGCGGAGGACCGCCAGGAAGAGCACTGAGGCTCAGGACTCGGAGGGCGGCGGTTCGTTGAAGAGGGACTCGCGGATTTTCGAGAGTTCGGTTTGTTCGGAGAGTTTACGGGTGATGTCGCGCACGCGGCGGCCGAGGGTCGAGGCGAGGCCGATGAGGATGATGGTCCCGGCGGCGGGGCAGTTGTTGATGTATTCTTCGAGCGATTCGCGGGTGATGACCCAGTATTGCGAGGGTTCCATGGCGACGACCGAGCAGACAGCGCTGCAGGGGTCGAAGATATCGACTTCGCCGATCCAGTCGCCGGGGTTGATTCTGCCGAGGAGGATGTCCGAACCGGCATCCGAGCGGCGGGCGTGGAATGTGCCGCTGATGGTGAAGAAGAGTTTCCCGTGGGGTTTGCCTTGATCGATGATGATTGTGCCCGGGTTGGCGAGGTGGAATGTGCCGTAGGAGCTGAGCATGTCGCGGTCTTCCTTGCTCAGATTGGCGATGATGCCAGCCGGGGGTAGAAATGGTTCGTTGAGTGCCATGGGTCGGGTAAACCAGCTTGGGGTGGGTTGGTCAAGAGCGCATCGGAGGGGCCTCAGAGCCCGTGCAGCGGGTGGTGTTCGTTGAGGCTGCCGCATTGCGGGCAGCGGGTGGGCGATGGGGAGGGAGGGGTTTTGTAACGGAAGGAGCAGACGCGGCAGACGGTCCAAGAGAGGAGTTTTTGCTTTTCCACGCGGCGGCGGGCGATCGCGTAGGCGATCCATGCAAGCAGGATACCGGTGAGGAAGATGAAAAGGGCCGTGAAAACAAGCCAAGGCAGAGTGAGACGGATCATCGTGGTGTTCCGGGGCGGATTTCCACGATGCCCCAAGTCGTGCCCAGCGATTCCGAGGCGCTGAAGCGAAGGGAGCGAATGGTGTTCAAGAGGAGGTTGTCGGTCGCCGGGTCGCCTGTGGAGCGGTTTGGCGTGATATGGAGGACCTCGCCTGCGGGGGAAATGCCGACGAGAAAAGAGGGGGTGCCTTGCAGCGTGTCCGGCAAGTCGATTGGTTGGCGAAGAGAGTCTGTGGAGCGGTTGGCGAGAGCGCCGGTGAGGTGGAGGGCATTTTCAGCGCGGGTCCGGTGCGGAATGTGTTGGCGTGGGGGCTTGATCGGATCGAGCTTGGCAAGATGCGCCGCAGGTGTGGGGCGTGAGGACAGAGCGATGAGAGAAGGAGTGGCGGCCTCGAATTGCGGGGTGTAGGTGGCGGTGGTGGTGATGTCTGTTGCTGGAAGGCCTTGTTTCGGTGCGTAGAGGGCGGGGTCGGACGAGAGCAGGAGGCCTTGAATATGGGGGTGGGAGGTATTTTCTGGGGAAAGAAAGTAAACGCGTGCGGGGTTTGGGCCGTCGAAGCGGGGTGAGGGGTGGATGATGCCAACGAGGACAAGAATGCCCGCGTGGGCGAGGGTGGCGACGAGGATGCCCGCGGGCAGGAGGAATTGGATGCGGTGGCGGTGGGGCCAGTCGAAGAGCAGCAGAGAGGGTTTCACGGCGTCTCCGAGGTGGCGATGACGGTGGGATAGCCGAGTTCGAGGGCGATGTTCATGACGAGGGCCAGGTGCTCGAACGGGGCGTGGCGGTCGGTTTTGAGGATGAGGGTGTGGTTGCGGGACTTCCGCGACTCGAGTTTCTCGCGGAGTTCCACGGCGTCGACTTCCTCGTTTTCAAAATAGATGGAGGAGAGGGGAGCGGCGAGGATGCTGATGATGAGGGGATCGCGCTGGGGGGCGAGGAGGAACGGCGAGTCGGGCACGGAGACTTCGATGCCGGGTTGGAGGAGAAACGAGGTGCTGAGGATGATGAAGAAGACGAGCGCGAGGATGACATCCAACGCCGGAGCGATGAAGAGGAAGGCCGGGTGGGGCGATGGGGAGCGCTCGAGTTTCACTGCGCGTCGGGGGGCGCTGCGGGGGTGTCGAGGAGTTCCAGCAGTTCGATGGCAGCGCGTTCGATGTCGTGGATGACGTCGTTCACGCGGGCGGTGAGATAGCTGTGGCCGACGAATGCCGGAATGGCGACGGTGAGTGCGGCGGCGGAGGTGAGGAGGCTCTCGTAGACGCCGCCGGAAATCTCGGCGGCGGTGCTGTAGCCGCCATGGGCGGTGATTTGCTGGAAGGCGGTGAGGAGGCCCAGAATGGTGCCAAGGAGGCCGATGAGGGGTGTGGCGTAGGCGATGGTGCCAAGGAGGGCGAGGTTTTGCTCGAGTCGGGGGACTTCGAGTTGGCCGGCCTCTTGGGCGATCTCGCGGAGTTCGGCGCGGGTGGCGCCGTGCTTGAGGAGGATCGCGTGGAGAACGCGCGGCACGGGGCCCGAGGTGGCGGCGCACTCCTGAACGGCTTCGGCGAGATTTTTGGCCTTGAGGAGATTTGCGAGGCCGCGGAGGAAGTCTCCGGTGTGGATGGATGCGCGGTGGAGAAAGACGAGACGTTCGGCGAAGACCCCCATGGCGGTGATGCTGGCGGCCAGAATCAACCACATGAGCGGGCCGCCTTTTTGAAGGAGTTCCATCATGGTTCGGATGGTTCTAATTGATCGCGTGCGGGTGCGGCAATGGGGATTTGCCGCGTGCGGGCTATCGAGGGGGCAGCGCTTGGCGTGTGGGCGGGGCGGGGAGTTGGAGTGGCGTGCGGTTGAGCTCCGCGAGAGTGGCGGTCATTTTTTCGCGCACGCCGGGAATGAATCCGCGTTTTCCGTGGAGGACGATGAGAGTGAGGCGCTCTTGTTGGAGGATGCTGAGCGGGCCTTTCGGGGTGTGGAGGGTAACTGCGGGGATGTCGCCGATGCCCATTTGTGCCGAGGCGTCCTGCATGGAGCGGAGCATGGCCGAGGCGTGGGAGCTGAGAGAGACGAGGTCGAGGCCGTCGGGGGCGTTGTGCGCCGCGAGGACGCGCTCTTCATGGGCGAGGACGCAGGATTCGATGCCTGGAAGCGAGCCACAGAGTTCCACGACTTTTGGCAGATCGAGTTCGTCCTCGGTGAGAAAGAGGGCTTGGAGGGCGTCTCGGGTGTCTTCGGGAAGTTGTTGCGGCTGGTGAGGGGATTCGAGGGTGGTGCTGAGGGGTCTTGCGAGGTGGGGTTGTGGTGGCAAATCCTCCACGCGGCGGAAGGTCGGGAGGTTCGGGAAAATCTCGGCGAGCTTGCGGGGGAGAGGTTCTGCGAGTTCCTCCGGCGGTGTCGCGTGCGGTGTCGGAGCGGCTGGAGGAGGCTCTTGGCTGGGGGCCGTGATCGCGGCCTCGGGCGGTTCTGGAAGGGGGGAGATGATTTCTCCGAGTGGCGCGGAGAGATTGCGGAGATTGGCGACGGGCGAGTGGAGGCGGGTGTCGATCGCGGGAATGAATGGTGCGTCGGTGGGGCGAACTGGTGTTTCCTTGAGAGGATAGGAAGTGGCGAGGGACTGGATGGGCAGGCGGATGAGATCGTTTGAGGGCTCGACAAAATCGGGTCGCAGGGCGGCGAGTTGGTGCAGGTTGAGGTGTGGAACGATGTGGGCAAGCGTGACGGAGGTGGGGAGATCGAGGGTTTCTTCCGGAGCGGCGGGACGCAGGAGGCGGGAGGGGGGAATCAATGGCTCGATGAGCGAGAGTTTCACGGTGAGCGACGCGCAGGGGAGGAAGCGGTGGCGCGGGATGGTTGTGTCGGACGGGGTGGATTCGCTCATTTCTTTGTGTTGTCTCCCGGAGGCGACGAGGGTATCCCATGAAGCTCAATTGGCAATCTTGTGGAATTCGATTTCAAATTTACCAGCGAGGGGTTGATTCCTGTCATCGTGCAGGAGTCAACCGGAAATGATCGGCCGGCCGGGCGGGTGTTGATGTTTGCGTGGATGAATCGCGAGTCGTTGGCGATGACTCTCGAGAGCGGCATGATGACCTACTGGAGCCGGTCCCGGAAGAAACTCTGGCTGAAAGGCGAGACCAGCGGGCACACGCAACGGGTGGTGCGCTGGTATGTGGATTGCGACAAGGATGTGCTCCTCTTCGAGGTCGAGCAGACGACCGGGGCGTGCCACACGGGCTACGAGAGTTGTTTTTTCCAGGAAATGGACCGTGATGGAACGCCGTTGCCTGTTCGCGAGCGCAAGCTTTTTGATGACTCAAGTGTTTACTCGAAAACGACATGAGATGGTGTTTGTTGCCCTCGGAATGCCTTTGTGATTTTTTTTGAAAAAATCTCTCAAGATTCAAGAAACGCTGTCGATTGAAGGATTATTATGGGTCTTGCATTATCAGGATTAGCCTCGGGGTTTGATTGGAAGTCGATCGTCGACCAACTGATCGAGGTCAGCCGCACACCGCAGAAGCGCATGCGGGCGGAGAAAAGCCAGTTCGCTTCCAAGACCAGCGCCCTGAACGAAATCAAAGGCTTGGTGACGTCGCTGAAATCAAGCCTCTCCGGGCTGGGTTCGGATGAGACCGTGTTGAAACGGTCGGCGACTTTTGCGAGTTCGACGACCGACTGGAG
>CAZRLX010000125.1:0-5383 GCA_964601115.1 uncultured Chthoniobacter sp.
TTCCGTTCTTGGCTAGGGGACTCGTGATTGCAGCACCCAACTGCAAAGGGTCCAGACAACATTCGAATTCGGTATTATTGAAGTGCGAAGTCGATAGGGCTCTTTCATGGTCTGCCAATCGCTTGAAATCACCGCAGAACTAACCGGCGGCGCTGTGTGCAGGTTGATTTCTGAGGGGGGAAGCGATGATTAAGCGATTCGTGCCGGGTGAGTAACGAACCCTGAACGCATGTCGCGGGTAACCGTTCGTTGATCGCATTATTTTTAGCGATCTAGATTTCTGATGCGAGCAGGCTTCGAACAGAAATATCCTCATCGATTTCTTCCCAGTGGATTCCAATTCCTGAGCCGATAAATCTCCAATTGGCCCGTTGGGCAGGATAGGCATCCCGCAGTCGAGGAAACCATTCGAGTGGTGCAGAGACCACCCTTCCGTCTGCAAGGGTCACATGGATTGAATCCATATCAACCTCAACGGCAACGGCTCTCGCATCAGTTTTGACTTTGGCGGTGGTTAGTAACATGCTCATCCAATTTACTTCTAATTTGTTGTTCATGCTTCTCGATCAGTTCTCGAATCTCCTTGAGCTGCTTGCTGAGAAATCCGTGTGACTCCGCCAGCAAGATCGGATCCAACCAGAATTTGGCATACTTCTCGGCAGACTCAACATGGACATGAATCGGTTCTTCTGCCTCTCGGCTGAAAAAGAAGAATCGGTAGCCATGATGTCGGAAAATCTCTGGCATAGTTTGATTTAATTCGGAACGACTCGCATTTGCTAGCTATATTTTTTGAAATCTCGAGTGCATCGCACCCCTGACCGAGAGAGCGGTTTCGATTTCTGCTTGATTGTGATGCGATCATGGAAGATTGCACTTGAAGCGGATCAGGGGTTCGGCTGTCCCGATTCGTCGGGCGCATCGGGGAGCAGCAGACTGTGATGAAGAAGATGGCCTCGCAGATCGACCAGTTGATCGTTGGCATCGAAGAAAAATGTCAGCTTGCCACAACGGTATGCGGAGGTTTCGGGAGGAATGTTGGTGTGAGTAAATGCTTTCAGGTGTTCAAACGGGATATGTTGATTTTTGGCAAGGATTTCCAATTTTCCGGGCGTGAGTTCATGGCGGAGCATGCCAGCCAAGGTCCGAGCCTCGTTTTGCGTCTCACCCAGACTGCTGCGTGTATAGCCTTCACTGACAAAAAGGTCGAAGTAGAGAAAACTGACAAATGCGAGGGCAATCAGCAGGCCCACTTCCGCGACAAAGCGAATCCGCAATGGCAATACCCGCAGGACGAAAGCACATGCGACCAATACGGCGATGGCGATGAGGAAAATCATGAGAAAACAAGGCTCGCCGCCAGAACAGCAAACACGAAGCAGAGAAATGCCGCCCCGAGGCCAAGCGCAAGCAATATCCTCCTGAAATCATTGTTCAACTGTTCGGAAAACTTATGCCTCGCCTGCAGATAAATCCATGATCGTGACGCTGCAAAGAGTGCAAAAAAAATCGAGCCCACCAGCGCCATCATGTCCTGAACATGGCTGGGCGCAAATGCCGAGAAAGAAAGCGATGAGACGATGAAGATGTCCCAGACCGAGAATTTGTATCTTAGATCGATTGCGAGCGATTTACGCAAGTCGTCGGAAAATGAACCAGACAAAGACTGCAGGCGGTCTTGAAGCAAAATCGGTGGAAGCAAGGCTCCGGCGAGGACGACGGGGATCGCAATGGCCAAGACAACAAGTAATGCGACACTCATAGATTCTCCGAACGCTCGAAATCACCCCTCTCCGGATCGAGGTTGTGGCTCCGATTTTCGTCTGAGGGTGATGCGGTCATGGAAGATTCGACTCAACGCGGGTCAGGGGTTCGGTTGGCTTCCCTTCCGGATCGGCGCGGGTCATTGTCCGACATTCTGGAGGGACTTCGTGATTGTGGCGTCGAGCAGCGGGTTTTTTAAACAGGTTTTTGCGATAGCTTCCAAGGTGGATTTTCTACAGTATGGTTGGTTGTTCTGACTTCTGGTATTTATTCTTTCCCATTCAGCTTTTTGAAGACCTCCATTTCTTCCATCGCCTGATTCGTGCCCCCTTTCGAGCCCGCATGCTTCCCGAAAAAGTCTTCAAATAACTGATACCAAAGTCCGCTTGCGTTTGGACTTTTGGAAGGTGGCGCGGGAGCGCCCGGTCTCGGGGAGCGCGCCCGCCTCGGGTGCCGTCGGGTGCGCCCCGCGCCCGACATGGTGAGATTCGAGCGGCCCATGGCCGGATTTTTTCCAACCGCCCCGCGAGGGCGCGTGGCGGTGCGCCCGAGGCGGGCGCGCTCCCCGGGACCTTCGCGCGAAGTCTGTCGCTCTTCATACAGAGTCCAAAAGCTATCGGATATTGGTATGAGACGTCTTTCGATACTTTTCTTGTTCGGACTCTGGGGCGCGGCGCAGGGTGGTCGACTGGCAGGGCGCGGGTTCAGGGAGCGGTGGGCGCCAGGGTGCGGCGCAGGCGGGAGCCGCAGAGGTCGAGAATGATCACGGCTGCGAGAATGCAGGCGAGGACGGCGGCGAATTTGTCCCACTCGTAGAATTCCTGGTAGGTGTGCAGCCAAACGCCGATGCCGCCTGCGCCGACATAGCCGACGATCGAGGCGGAGCGGATGTTGTATTCGAGCATCCAGAGCGTGTGGCTCCAGGCGAGCGGCGCGGCGTGGGGCCAGATGCCGTATTGGAACGCCTGCAAGCGCGAGGCCCCACCGGCGCGCAGGGCCTGGCTCACGGCGGGGTCCGCGCTCTCAAAGGCGTCGCTGAAAAATTTCCCGAGATAGCCGAGCGAGTAGATCGCGAGGGCCGCGACACCCGCTCCGGCATTGGCTCCAAGGACCGCGACGGCGATGAGCGCCCAAATGAGGCCGGGGATGGAACGGATGGCGTTGAGGAGCATTCGGACGATGACGACGACCGGAGCGGGCGCGATGTTTTTTGAGGAGGCGATGGCGATCGGGATGCCAAGCAGGCAGGCGAGCACGGTGCCGAGGACGGCGATTTGGAAGGTCTCGACGAGCGAGGGGAAAATGGCTGGGAGGATGGAAAAATCCGGCGGCCAGAAGCGCGAGAGGAAGCGGCCGAGATTGGCGGCGTAATCGAGCTCGCGTCCGGAGGGTTTGAGAACGGGCAGGGAGAAGAGGACCGCCAGCAGAAACAGCAGGGACGCCACGCGCGGCGCATCGAGGCGCGGGGGCTTCACTGCGGGTTTGTGGAAGTGAGTTGCCAATCGCACCCGCCGCCGAGCTTGAGGCGGAGGTCGGAGAACTCGTCGCCGAGTTTGGAATCGTGGAGCGCGCAGACGACGGTGCAGCCGGTTTCGGCGCAGTGTTTTTTCAGCAGGCCGAGGACCTCGCGGGCGAGTTCGGGGTTGAGATTGGAAACGGGTTCGTCGGCGAGCAGGCACTCGGGGCGAGAGATCAAGGCGCGGGCGACGGCAACGCGCTGGCGTTCCCCGCCGGAGATTCGGGAGACGGGCTGGTCGGCGAGGTGGGCGATGCCGAGTTTTTCGAGAAGTTCCTCGGCGAGGCGGTGGTCGGATTTGGGAAATCCAAAAAGCGTGCGAAGCGACGAGCGGTGCGGGAGGAGTCCGCAAAGGACATTGGTTTTCACCGTGGCGTTCGGCGTGAGCGCGAAATGCTGGAAGACGCAGCCGATGCGTTGGCGGAATTGACCGGGCGAGTGCTCGCAGCCTTCGCGGCAACGGTAGGAAATCTGCCCCTCGGCGGGTGCCAGCATGCCAGCGAGGCAGGAGAGCAGGCTGGTTTTTCCAACGCCGGATCGGCCCTCGACCGCGAGGAAGGTGCCGCGGGGAAGGTTCATGTCGAGACCCTGCAAAACGGACCGTCCCTCGCGTTCCACGCCGAGGCCGTTGATGCGAAGTTGGGGTTCGGGAGTGGTCATGGGTTGGGAAGAATCGCCAGCGCCTCCACGACGGGGCGGAGGTGTTCGTCGGCGTCGGCAGTCACGAGCGGCGAGGTGAAAACGGTGTTGCAGAGCGCAGGGTCGTCGGCGGTGAATTTCAGCAATCCTTCGCGCAGGCTCTCGCGGGCAGCGGGGTCGAGGCGTTTGGAAACGGCCAACACGTGCGTGGGCACCGGGCCTTGGCGCGCGAGAACGCGGAGGAGTTTTTTTTGATCCGGGGTCATGTGTTTGTCTTTTTCGAACACATAATCGCTCACCGCCGCGGCCTCCGCTTCGCCGGCGAGGACACGCTCGACGCCGCTCATGTAGCCGGTGCCGAACCAAACATTCCCCGGGCCGAAAAATTCCCCGGGGTCTTTTTCGATGAGGCCGCGTTTTTTCAAATCCAGTCTTGGAATCAGATGGCCCGAAGTGCTGGTGCGGCTCGCGAAGGCGACGGGTTTCCCGCGCAGGTCCTCGATCGAGGCGTAGGGCTTGTCGGCGAGGCAGAGCCAGAGGCTGGAGTATTCGCGTTTGCCGTCGATCTCGCCGACGAGAAGGAGATCGGCCGCATCGGCCCCGCGAGCGCGAACCATGTCGGTGGCGCTGAGCCAGCCGAGGTCGATCGAGCCATTCGCCAGTCCCTCGATGATCACCGCCGCCGAGAGCGGCACGATCACCTCCACCTCGCGGCCGAGGATTTTCGAGAGGGATTTCGAAAGCGATTCGCGCTCCGCCAGCATGGCATCAGGGTTTTTGTCCGGCTTGAGCGCGACGACGACGCTCCCAGGCAGGGAATCCGCGGCGCGGCCCATCATTGTCCCCGCGAAGAGAACCGCGACAAGACACAGACTGCGCAAAAGCGAACTCATGACTTGATGAAAATGCATCTCATTCCCGTTTTTCCAAGGTTTAGAATTCAATCTTCACGCCCGCATACCAATTCCTAGGTGCTGAGGGGTCGATGCCGTCGGAGCGGATTCGGGAATAATAGGCCGCGTCGAAGAGGTTGTTGATCCCGGCGATGACACTCACATTGTCGCGCCAGACCTTCACCTCGGCCATGAAATCCCAAACGCTGTATGCGGGGATGAAGAACCGCTCGGTGTTGTTGTCATCGGCGTAGGTGGAGCCGTTGAAATTGCTCATCAGCGCGAGCTTCACGCGGTCGCGCCAATTGTAGGTCAGGCCGAAACGCAGGATGTAATCCGAGAGGTATTGCGGGGTTTTTCCGTCGTTGGGTCCGCTGATGAACTCGCCGCTTTGCAGGGTGAGCGCGGTGTAGGCGGAGAGCGATCCGTATTGATCCACCCAGCTGCCACGAGGCTCGGCGACCGCGTTTTTCCCGCCGGACTTCACCGGGCTGTCGGCGTTCCAAACCGCGTCGGCGAGTCCGATGAAATCCACCTCCGTGTAAAGATCCCAGCCGTAGACCACCGAGCG
>CAZRLX010000125.1:5483-7412 GCA_964601115.1 uncultured Chthoniobacter sp.
GGCGCGAAATTGTAGATCGTCTCGTCCTGGAGCGGCGCGCCGGTTTGGAACGAACCGCGGTTAACGAGTTCGTTCACGCTTTGCCAGATGTTTTCCAAACGGAATCCCGGAGTGATCGAGAGGTTGCCGAACTGGAAAAGATTTTCCGCGAAGAGGCTGTAGGAAACGCTCTCGCGGTTGCTCTGGTTCACGATCGATCCGTTGTTCGCGGTCGGCGAGTTGCCCTGCATTTGGAGCATCGGCGACCAGTTGTAGTAAAAGAGCATCCCGCCCGAGAAAGTGTGGGTGTTGTCCAGCCATTCCCAGTTGTGGCTGAGGCGCGGCTCGAAGCCGAAATTGTAGAAGCGCTGGTTCTCGATTTGGTTCGTCTGCGCGGCCGGTCCGGTGGGCAGTGTGCCGAATCCCCCGCCGTTCTGGCGGCGACTGTAGCGTTGGTAATAAGTCCACCAGGTTCGGAAGGTCGCGAGCGTGGTGTCGGAAATGTCCCACTCGTTGATGAGCGACACCGCATACCGGCTGATCCGCATGCGGTCGTGGAAGCGCGAGGTGCCGAAGCGGTCGGTGTCGTAGTTCACCGCGTTCGGACCGCCCTGGAGCGTGACCCCGCCCGGCTCGCCGTGGGTTTCATCGTAGGCGGTGAGATTGAGGTAGGAGCGGAACGGCCCGGTGGCGTCCAGCGCGAAGGTGCCGCCCCAGGCGTTCAAAAAGAAATCGCTGTTCGCCTCGCGGAAGCCGTCCGTTTGCTGGTGGTCGTAGTAGCCCGAATATCCGAACCGCCCGAGCGTCCCGCCGAACGAGGTGAAACTGGAAAACATCCCGAAGCTGCCGAGAAAATTCGTCGTCTGGAATTCAAACGGCGTGTCGAGCGGGGGCTTCTTCATCACGAAATTGATCGCGCCCGCCGGCTGCGGTCCATACATGAGCGCCGCCCCGCCCCGCACAAACTCGATGCTCTCCACCGCGTCGAGCGGCGGCGTGTAGTAGGACTCCGCGTATCCATACATGTCGGCGTGGATCGGAATTCCATCCTCGAGCACCTGCATGAACATCATCCGGTGCGGATTGAAACCCCGGTAGCCGATGCTCACCAGCGGCGAACTTTCCTCGGCCAAAACCAGCCCCGGCGTCTTCGCGATCGCCTGCCGGAAATTGTCCATGCTGATCTCGGGAAGGTCCTCCAAATTGATGTTCGAGGTTTTTTTCCCGGCGTGGATTTTTGTGCCCTGCACATCGGGCAGAAACGCACCCCGCACCTCGCGGTCGTAGTCCGCGCGCACCTCGACCTCCTCGAGTTGTTGCACCGCGTCCTGCGCCGTCGCTCCGGCCACAAAACCCATCGCCGACACCACCGCGACCGCGCAGGCCGCCCATCCACCGTGAGGTTGGTTTTTCATGAAAGAGGCCGCAGATTTAATGAGACAGAGTCTCACATGCAATCAAAATATGAGAATGCGTCTCATTTTTATTGTGGAAACCACGCGAGTCCCTGACTAAAAACCCTGCCATGGACACCTTGATGGATTACATGACCAAGGGCGGCGCGCTGATGTGGGTGCTGCTGGCCTTCTCGGTGGTCGGGTTGGCGGTCATTCTCGACCGGCTCGCCGTCTATGCCTCCTACGGACTCGACCCCGACCGCTGGCTCAAAAAAATCCTCGCCGATCTCGAGTCCGGCCGCGTCGAGTCCGCCCTCGCCTCCGCGCGCGCCAGCCGCCATCCCGTCGCCCGCGTGGTGGAAGTCTATCTGGAAAACCTCGGCCGCCCCGCCCGTGTGCGCGTGGACAATGTGAAACGCGAAGGCGCCCTCGTTTTGGAAAAAGTCGAAAAACGCCTGCGCCTCCTCGCCGCCATCTCGCACCTCGCCCCGCTCGTCGGCCTGCTCGGAACCGTCACCGGCATGGTCCTCGCCTTCGCCCGCATCGAATCGCT
>CAZRLX010000126.1:0-7358 GCA_964601115.1 uncultured Chthoniobacter sp.
CCTCCAAGCCGTTTCCTCTCGAGGAGGACGAGCCGCAGCGTGTCGCCGAGGGGGTGAAGCGCCTCGGGCTGAAACACGTGGTGATCACCGCCGTGGCCCGCGATGATTTGGCCGATGGCGGGGCGGATCATTTCGGACGCACGATCGAGGCGATCCGCGCGCTGGACCCGAAGATCGTCATTGAGGTGCTGGTGCCTGATTTCAACGGCAAGGACGCCCCGCTCCGGCGTGTGCTCGATGCGGGGCCGGATGTGTTCAATCACAACCTGGAAACGGTCGAGCGTCTCACGCCGTTGGTGCGCTCGCGGGCGAAATACCGTCTGTCCCTCGACTTTCTCGCCCGCGCGAGGGAGTTGCGGCCCGACATCATGACCAAGAGCGGCATCATGCTCGGACTCGGAGAGACCGAGATGGAGTTGTTCCAGTCGATGGATGATCTCCGCGAAGCCGGGGTGCGGGTGTTGACCCTCGGGCAGTATCTGCGTCCGACGCCCCAGCATTTGCCGGTGGTGGAATACATCACTCCCGAGGCGTTCGACCACTACGGCGAGATCGCCCGCAAGAAGGGGTTTGAGTTTGTTGCGAGCGGTCCGCTGGTGCGGAGTTCCTACCACGCCGCCGACTTCAACCCGGTCCAGCGTTGATCTGGAGGATCATCGCCGCAGGGAAGCCCGCGCTGGAGTTCGCGCGTCTCGGGATCGACGAGTATTTGCGGCGGTTGCAGGGGTTGGGGAAGGTCGAGGTGCATTTCGTGAAAGCTGGTCCGCTTCTTCACGAGCGGATGATGGAGCTTTCCGAGGGGACATTCCGCATCCTGCTCGACGAGCGCGGGAGGCAATTTTCGAGCAGGGCGTTTGCGGCGGAGGTGCAAGGATTGCAGAATCGCGCTGTCTCGCGGTGCTCGTTGCTGGTCGGGGCGTCGGATGGTTGGGACGAGGCGACTCGCGGACGCGCCGAGCTGCTGTGGTCGCTTGGACCGCAGACGCTGCAGCACGAGTTGGCGTTGCTTGTCGCGCTGGAGCAGGTCTACCGCGCGGCGACGATTCTGGCGGGGATGCCGTATCACAGAGATTGAGCCGAGCGCGTTGATGAAAATCTGCTTCCCTTGCGTCGGCGATCGCGTAGAAGCACGTGCTTTTATGTCTCAGTTCCTCGCTCCCCTGCTTGTGTTGTTGGCAATCGTCGGGCCGGTTTTCTCCCAAAACGCTGTGGAGAGAACCGATGATCCGGATGCCGCGCTGTTCCAGCGGGAGAGGGTGACCGGCGAGTGGTTCGGGGGGCGGACGCTTCTCGAGGACCGCGGGGTGGCGATTTTCGGAGAATACACCTGCGAGGTGTGGGGAAACACGGTTGGCGGGTTGCGCACGGGGTCGGTTTACACCGGCTTGCTGACCTTTGGCGCGGATGTCGATCTGGAGAAACTCGCAGGATGGCACGGCGGGTCGCTGGGCACGACTTGGCTTTGGCTGTCGGGGAGGGATGCCAGCGAGGACTTGGTCGGCAATTTCCTGACGGTGTCGAATATTGCAGGATTCAACACGCTTCGGATGATGGAGTTATGGTTCCAGCAGGATTTTCTCGAGGACAAGGTCTCCTTCCGGTTGGGCAATATCACAGCGGATTCCGAGTTTCTGGTTTCAGACTACGGCGGGCTGTTCATCAATGCGGAATTCGGGTGGACGGCATTGGCTGCAAATAACATGCCCGGGGGCGGGGCCGCCTACCCGGTGGGCGGATTGGGAGCGCGTCTGGCATATCAAGCGACGGAAGCGATTGGTTTTCAGAGTGGTGTGTTCCTGACCGATCTGATTCCTCAGAATATCAACCGAGCGGGATTCCGGTGGGATTTGAACACCAAGCAGGCGGTGACTTGGATGAACGAGGTGTGTTTCTCCCACGGCGGAGGCGAGGGGAGCCGGTTCTTGCCGGGATTTGTCAAAGCCGGCATGTGGCTCCAGACCGGCGCCGAGGCGAACGCCCTCGATCCCGCCAGCCAAGAGCCGAACACCGGCTTTTATCTCTTGGCGGATCAGATGTTGTTTTCCGAGGGCGACGGGAAGGCGGGCATGGATGATCAGGGGCTCGGAGGGTTTGCGGGCATTGGGTTCGCCCCGCCGAACAGGAATGTCGTGGATTTCTATTTGAACTCGGGTCTGACCTACAAGGGGCTCATTTCCGGCCGTGACGACGACACGTGTGGTGTGGCTTTCGGGTTGGCCAGCCTGAGCGGCGGGGCGGATAACGTGTTGCGGGAGGAGGGCTTGTCACCGCAGGCCGCCGAGATGGTTCTCGAGGTCACCTACCAGTGCGTGCTGGCGCCCTGGTGCTATGTGCAACCCGATCTGCAATACATCATCAACCCCGGTTCGGCGGGCAATACCGCCAACGCTCTTGTGATCGGGGCACGATTTTCAGTGGTCTTTTGAGGATGGAATCCTTTTCGTTTGACTCGGCGGATCAGTTGGAGTGTCATGCGCGGCCCTTGCCCCGCATGTTGTCCTTCCCGAAATTTTTGTCCGTCCGTTTTTCCAGGAATGACAACCATTATTTGAGGCCAATTGATGGCGTCGGGAGGAATCCATGGAACTAACGATTTCAACTCCGAAGGCGGCAGTGACTTCGAAAACACAGTTGCTCGGATTCGAGTCCCAGGGGCATCGCTATGCTTGCGATCTGCTTTGGGTCAAGGAAGTTCTGCGTAGTCCAGCGGTCACCCCAATCCGATTGGCGCCACCGTATGTGCGCGGGGTGATCCATTTGCGAGGCCAGATTCTCACCGCGCTTGACCTCGAAGCCCGGCTCGGGCTGGAGCAAAAATCCCCCGCTCCGTTGAACCGATGCATTGTGTTCAAGACATCCAGTGACTTGGCCCGGTTGTCGAATGCTCCCGAGGACAGTGCCGCGGCCGAATCTGATTCGATGGGAGTGTTGGTGGATGCAATCGGGGATATTTTGCCTCCCGGCACGCCCGTGCTTCCCGCCCCGCCCGAGACACTCAGCGGGTTGGATTCCCGTTTTATCGAAGGCGTGATCAGCGATGCCGGGCAACTCGTCACTGTGCTTCGCATCGGTGCGCTCATCTCTCTTGTCGAACCGCGAGGCTCTCTCACCGCATGAGCACATCCACAAAAAACGGCGCATTGGTTTTGAGGCTGGACTCCTTGAACAAGGACAATGCTGAGGTGCAAGCCGAAGCGATCGCTGCCGCGCTTGGCGAGACCAGCGGTGCGCTTCGGATCGAGCTTCCTGACGTGGAGGGTCCCGATGCCGCCGGGCTTGCCGTGTTGATCGGCGTATCGAACGAGGCCCGATCCCGTTCTGTGGAACTTCGGGTGGGCCTGCCCAAGGAATTGTCGGAATTCGCGGATGATCTCCGCCTCGGCAAACTCGCAGTGGTTGAATCTCTGGAGGTGTTGCCATGAACCAAGGCGACCAGGAGATGATGGAGTTGTTCGTGCAGGAATCGAGTGAGCACCTGCAAACTCTCGAAACCGACCTGATCGCGCTTGAGGCGAATCCCGGGGAGGGCTCGCTGTTGAACAGCATTTTCCGGGCGGTCCACAGCATCAAGGGGGCAGCCGGTTTTTTCGGGTTCGATCCGATCGTGAAGCTCGCGCATGTGATGGAGAGCGTCATGTCGCTTTTGCGGGACGGTCAGGAGACGGTCGATCCGGACATGGTAACGCTGTTGATTTCGACCTCGGACAAGCTCCGCTTGATGTTGGACGAGCCCGAGGCTGCCGCGTCGATCCCCTGCGATGACGAGACGGCTGGATTGCAGGCTGTCCTCGACAGCCACTCCGGCAAGAAAAGCGAACGCCGGTCTGCGAATGTTGCGTCTGTCGCCGCCGCTCCCATGCCCGAAGAGGTTGCCCAATCCCCCTCTGTCGGTGGAGATTACCCCCATCCGCTCTTGGCTGGGTTCAGTTTCAAGGCGGACTCGCTTGTCGAGGGCTTGAAGCACGGACAAAACTTTTATGCGGTAAGCATCAACCTGGGTGAGATTCAATCCCAAGGGCAAACGCTGAAGCAGTTTTTCAGTGAGGTGCGCTCGATCGGGTCGGTTCTCGATACTGTTTTGGAATTACCCGAGGGAACGGGCCTTTCAAATGCCGCCACCTCCCTGCCGACGGCCCGGATGTTCTATGTCACGCCACTGGAGCCTTTCATTCTCTCCGGTGCGCTCGGGATCGAGGGCGATCAGATTGGAGAAATTCCGTCCAGTTGCCTGAAGGACTGGGTGAAGGCAAATCCGGAAGGTGTTTGCGAGCCGCCTGCGCCATCTGTTCCAGACGCTGTGACCTCGCGGGAAATCGTCACCGCCGCCAAGTCGCCCGTGCCCGCCGTGGCGGAAGTGGTCGAGTCCAAGCCCGCTCCCACACAGATCAATCCCAAGCCTGTAGCCGGCCAGCGCCGCAAGGCCGAGGAAACCATTCGGATCAATGTCGGTCTCCTCGACACGTTGATGAATCTGGCTGGGGAAATGGTCCTCGGGCGCAACAAGTTACTGCGCCTTTCCGGTGGCGGAGCCGGGAGCGATCAGGTTGAGTTGCAATCCATCGTGCAGGACATCAGTTCCGTGACCTCCAGCCTGCAGGACACGATCATGCGGGCTCGATTGCAGCCGGTCGGCGGGCTTTTCGGCAAGTTCACCCGCATCGTGCGAGACCTTAGCCACAAGCTGAGCAAGGAAATCCACCTTGAGATTTTCGGCGACGATGTGGAACTCGACCGCACCTTGCTCGAGGGGTTGTCCGATCCACTCACGCATCTCATCAGAAACAGCATCGACCACGGGATCGAGAAGACTGCCGACCGCCTTGCGGCCGGGAAGTCGGCGCACGGAACCGTGCGTCTTTCCGCTGCCCACCTCGCCGGGAGGGTGCAAATCGAGGTGTCCGACGACGGGGCCGGCATGGATCCCGAGCGCCTGAAGGCCAAGGCTGTTGAAAAGGGAATCATTTCCGCCGAACAGGCATCGCGGATGTCCGACAGCGAGGCTCAAAATTTGATTTTCGCCGCGGGATTCTCGACCGCCGCCGCTGTGAGCGACATTTCCGGACGCGGGGTTGGGATGGATGTTGTCAAAACCAATATCGAGAAGCTCGGTGGCCATGTGGAACTCGACAGCCGGTTGGGCAAGGGCACGCGCATCATCATCCGGCTGCCGTTGACCCTGGCGATTGTTCCGGCCTTGATCGTCGGTTGCCGCGGAGCCAGCTACGCCCTTCCGCAGATCAATATCGAGGAAATCGTCCGCCCCGGCGAGGATTGTCCATTGAAGACAATCGGCGGTGCGAGGGTTTTGGAGTTGCGCGGCGAGTTGATCCCGGTGGTCGATCTTGCCGAGGTCCTTGGCGAACCCTCCGGATCCGGCGAGCAATTTGTCGTGTTGCTGGAGTTGGATCACGCCACGTTCGGTCTTGTGGTGGATGAAATCCGGAGCAACGAGGAGATTGTGGTCAAGCCGCTGGGCCGCCATTTGAGGTTGGTCCCCTATTACAGTGGAGCCACGCTTCTCGGGCAGGGCGAGATCGCCTTGATCCTCGACCCCACATCGATCGCCCAGGGGCGCATCAGCACGATCCAGAAAGCGTTGGGAACCTCGAAAACCCTCGAGGCTCAGGCGCAACCAGGCTTGGACTCTTCGCGCGTGCTGGTGTTCCAAGCCGGAGGAGTGGAGCAAATGGCCATCCATCTCCAGCATGTGCTGCGTGTCGAGGCGGTCCGCGCGGAGGACTTGGAGCGCGTGGGCGGTGTCGAGTGCCTCCGCAAGAACCACGATGCCACGATCCGCCTGCTGCACCTCTCGGAATTGGTGCCGGTCACTCCTCCCGAAGCACCTCCCGCCGAATTTTTCATCATCGTTCCTCGTGCGCCTTACGACAGGATCGGCATCGTTGCCACGCAGATTGTCGACTCGGCCGATCTACCCTCCTCGCACATCGAGCGCGGTGCGATATCCGCCCAAGGCATCGCCGGGAGCGCGGTCTTGTTCGACCGGTTGACCCTCGTTCTCGACTTTTCGGGACTCATGGAGATTCTCTCTGAGGGGGGGGACTCCAATAGCCCGGGATCGCTTGTCGCCGAGGGCCGTTTTCTTTTCACCACCAATCCGACCCACCACCAACACCACAAGATTAAACAACTCCCGGAAAACTCCGCCCAACAGTAACCCATCATGAAAATCAACCTATCCACCCGAATCATCCTCAGCATGGCCGTCGCTGGCTTGATCCCAGTGCTCGGCCTTGTCGCGCTCACAATCGACAAGGCGAACACGATTTCCGAGATGGCATCGCAGGAAATGCTCTCCATGGCCACGAGTTGCCTGGATATCATCGAGCGAAATCTTTTTGAGCGGTATGGGGATGTGCAGGCGTTTGCGACTAACGAAGTGCTTTCTTCCAGCGACTGGAGGGATCCTTATGTGAACCGCGACATCGTGGACGCGATCAACAACTATGTGCGCCTGTATGGAATTTACGCGCTCAGCATGGTTCTGGACCAGAACGGGATTGTTGTTGCGGTCAACACAAAGGATGCGGCCAGCAAGTCGATCAACACCTCGTTTCTTATCGGCAAGGATTTTTCCAAGACCGAGTGGTTCAAAAACTGCAAGGAAGGCCGCTTTACGGAGAGTGAGAGCCTGTCCGGCACGGTGGTCAGTGATGTGGCGCGGGATTCGGATGCCGGTGCGATTTATGGTCCTGAGACGCTGGTGATCGGGTATTCCGCGCCGATTTTCGGGAAGTCCGGCGAGTTTCGTGGGGTTTGGAGGAATCTGTCGGATTTTTCTCTTGTTGAGGATATTATTCGAACAACATACGCAAACTTGGAGAAACGCGGGATCAAGTCCGGAGAGATCACCCTCGCCAACAGCAATGGCACCTTGCTTGCGTTTCTGGAGCCGTCGCTTTCCGGAACCTTGGATTTCAGACGCTCGGAGACCGGCGTGCTCAAGAAGACCAAGGAGGAATTGGCCACCGAGTCGATCAGCCAAGCGTCTCAGGGCAAATCGGGGTTCCTGCGCGAGGTCTGTCCTGACAAGAATGTCTGGCAGATCAGCGGTTACGCCAAGTCTGAGGGAGCCTTGGGTTACCCGGGTCTTGGTTGGATCATGACAGTGAGCGTGACAGAGCAGGATTTGCTCAAGCGCGTTCATGAAATTTCTTATGCCATGGGGGCAGGGGCCATTGTGATTTTGCTCGTCTTCGCATTCTTTATTGGACGTTCCATCAGTCGTCCGGTGGTGGCCTGCGCGAAGGAGGTCCAAAAGTTGGCCAATGGCGATTTGACCGCCCGCGTGGACATTCGACGCAGCGACGAGTTGGGGCTGTTGGCGGATTCCGTGAACA
>CAZRLX010000127.1:0-7345 GCA_964601115.1 uncultured Chthoniobacter sp.
CCTCCAAGCCGTTTCCTCTCGAGGAGGACGAGCCGCAGCGTGTCGCCGAGGGGGTCAAGCGTCTTGGCTTGAAGCATGTGGTGATCACCGCCGTGGCCCGCGATGATTTGGCCGATGGCGGAGCGGACCATTTCGGTCGCACGATCGAGGCGATCCGTGCGCTGGACCCGAAGATCGTGATCGAGGTGCTGGTGCCGGATTTCAACGGGAAGGATGCTCCACTTCGGAGGGTGCTCGATGCGGGGCCGGATGTGTTCAATCACAACCTGGAAACGGTTGAACGTCTCACGCCGCTGGTGCGGTCTCGGGCGAAATACCGTCTGTCCCTCGACTTTCTCGCCCGCGCGGGAGAGTTGCGGCCGGACATCATGACCAAGAGCGGCATCATGCTCGGGCTTGGCGAGACCGAGATGGAGTTGTTCCAGGCGATGGACGACCTCCGCGAGGCCGGAGTGCGAGTGTTGACGCTCGGGCAGTATCTGCGTCCGACGCCCCAGCATTTGCCGGTGCTGGAATATATCACTCCCGAGGCCTTCGACCACTACGGGGAGATCGCTCGCAAGAAGGGGTTTGAGTTTGTCGCCAGCGGGCCGCTGGTGCGGAGTTCCTACCACGCCGCCGACTTCAACCCGGTTCAGCGTTGATCTGGAGGATCATCGCCGCGGGGAAGCCCGCGCTGGAGTTCGCGCGCATCGGGATCGACGAGTATCTGCGGCGGTTGCAGGGGTTGGGGAAGGCCGAGGTGCACTTTGTGAAACCCGGTCCGCGTCTCCACGAGCGGATGCTTGAGCTTTCCGAGGGCACATTCCGCATTCTGCTCGACGAGCGCGGGAGGCAATTTTCGAGCAGGGCGTTTGCGGCGGAGGTGCAAGGATTGCAGAATCGCGCTGTCTCGCGGTGCTCGTTGCTGGTCGGGGCGTCGGATGGTTGGGACGAGGCGACTCGCGGACGCGCCGAGCTGCTGTGGTCGCTTGGACCGCAGACGCTGCAGCACGAGTTGGCGTTGCTTGTCGCGCTGGAGCAGGTCTACCGCGCGGCGACGATTCTGGCGGGGATGCCGTATCATCATGATTGAGTCGAAGTTTTCTGCAGTTTCTGCTTCCCGCTTGGAGGAGGACGCGTAGAAAATGCCTCGACTATTCAAAGCCCCATGCCGCTGTTCCTTCCGATTCTTTTATTCTTCGCAATCGCCGTTCCAGCCAGTTCCCAAGAAAATCCCGATACCGGGGATCCGTTGTTCCAGAGGGAGACAGTGACTGGAGAGTGGTTCGGTGGTCGCCCGATTCTTGAGGAGCGCGGTGTGGCGATCTTCGGCGAATACACATGGGAGGTGTGGGGCAATACGGCAGGCGGGTTGCGCACCGGGTCGGTTTACACCGGCTTGCTGACCTTCGGGGCGGATGTCGATTTGGAAAAACTCGCCGGCTGGCAAGGCGGGTCGCTGGGGACGAGCTGGCTTTGGCTTTCCGGGAGGGACGCCAGCGAGGATCTGGTTGGCAATTTCCTGACGGTGTCGAATATCGCCGGGTTCAACACGCTTCGGATGATGGAGTTATGGTTCCAGCAGGATTTTTTCGAGGACAAGGTATCCTTCCGGTTGGGAAATATCACAGCGGATTCCGAGTTTCTCGTTTCCGATTATGGCGGGCTATTCATCAATGCGGAATTCGGGTGGACGGCATTGGCCGCGAATAATATGGCGGCCGGCGGTGCGGCCTATCCTGTGGGTGGATTGGGGGCGCGTTTGGCATATCAAGCGACGGAATCTGTGGGTTTCCGCACCGGTGTGTTCCTGACCGATCTGATTCCGCAGAATATCAACCGTGCGGGATTCCGATGGGATTTGAACACCAAGCAGGCGGTGACTTGGATGAACGAGGTGTGTTTCTCCCACGGCGGAGGCGAGGGGAGCCGGTTCTTGCCGGGATTTGTCAAAGCCGGCATGTGGCTCCAGACCGGCGCCGAGGCGAACGCCCTCGATCCCGCCAGCCAAGAGCCGAACACCGGCTTTTATCTCTTGGCGGATCAGATGTTGTTTTCCGAGGGCGACGGGAAGGCGGGCATGGATGATCAGGGGCTCGGAGGGTTTGCGGGCATTGGGTTCGCCCCGCCGAACAGGAATGTCGTGGATTTCTATTTGAACTCGGGTCTGACCTACAAGGGGCTCATTTCCGGCCGTGACGACGACACGTGTGGTGTGGCTTTCGGGTTGGCCAGCCTGAGCGGCGGGGCGGATAACGTGTTGCGGGAGGAGGGCTTGTCACCGCAGGCCGCCGAGATGGTTCTCGAGGTCACCTACCAGTGCGTGCTGGCACCCTGGTGCTATGTGCAACCCGATTTGCAATACATCATCAACCCCGGCTCCGCGGGCAACACCGCCAACGCCCTTGTGATCGGAGCACGGTTTTCAGTGGTTTTTTGAGGATGGAATTCTTTCTGTTTGACTCCACGGAGCGGCTGGATTGTCATGCGCGGCCCTTGCCCCGCATGCCTTCACTCCTGAGTTTTTTGCCCTTTTGTTGTTTGGTGAACAACTCTGCCTTTTTGGGGTCAACGGACTGCAAAAGGAGAATTCCATGGAGCTGACGCTTGCAACTCCAAGATCGGCAGTGACCTCGAAAACACAACTGCTCGGATTCGAGTCCCAAGGCCAGCGCTATGCTTGCGATCTGCTTTGGGTGAAGGAAGTTCTGCGCAGCCCAGCGGTCACCGCGATTCGCTTGGCGCCGCCGTATGTGCGAGGGGTGATTCATTTGCGAGGTCAGATTCTCACCGCTCTGGATTTGGAGGTGCGGTTGGGAGTGGAGCAAAAAAGCCCCGCCCCGCTGAACCGATGCATTGTGTTCAAGACATCCAGCGACTTGGCCCGGTTGTCGCATGCTCCCGAGGACAGCGCCGCGGCCGAGTCCGATTCGATGGGGGTGTTGGTGGATGCAATCGGGGATATTTTGCCTCCCGGCACACCGGTGCTGCCCGCTCCGCCCGAGACGCTGAGTGGATTGGACTCGCGTTTCATCGAAGGGGTGATCAGCGATGCGGGGCAGCTTGTCACCGTATTGCGCATCGGGGCGCTCATCTCTCTTGTCGAACCGCGAGGTGCTCTAACCGCATGAGCACAACCACAAAAAACGGTGCGTTGGTTTTGAGGCTGGACTCATTGAACAAGGAGAATGCGTCCGCCCACGCAGCAGCAATCGGTGCCGCTCTTGGTGAGGCTCCTGGTGTGCTTCGGATCGAACTTCCCTGCGCGGAGGGACCCGACACCGCCGGACTTGCCGTGTTGATCGCCGCATCCGCCGAGGCCAGAGCCCGTTCTGTGGAGCTGCGCTTGGGCCTGCCCAAGGAATTGTCGGAATTTGCCGAGGATCTCAGGCTCGGCAAACTCGCGGCGCTTGAATCCCTGGAGGTGCTTCCATGAATCAGGGCGATCAGGAGATGATGGAGTTGTTCGTGCAGGAATCGAGCGAGCATCTCCAAACCCTCGAAACAGATTTAATCGCGCTGGAGGCGAATCCCGGAGAAGGCTCGCTGTTGAACAGCATTTTCCGGGCGGTCCACAGCATCAAGGGGGCGGCAGGTTTTTTCGGGTTCGATCCGATCGTGAAACTTGCCCATGTCATGGAGAGCGTCATGTCACTTCTGCGCGACGGGCAGGAGACGGTCGATCCAGACATGGTGACTCTGTTGATTTCGACCTCCGACAAGCTGCGCTTGATGTTGGCCGAGCCGGAAGCAGCGGCATCGATTCCATGCGATGACGAGACGGCGGGATTGCAGGCTGTTCTCAACAGCCACTCCGGCAAGAAAAACGAACCCCGGTCGGTTGAAACCATACCGGTTGCTCCCGCTCATGAAGCGGCCTCCCTGGAGACAACCGGAGGAGGAGATTACCCACATCCGCTCTTGGAGGGTTTCCGCTTCGAGGCGGCCTCTCTGGTCGAGGGGTTGAAGCACGGGCAGAATTTTTATGCGATCCGCATCGCCTTGGGGGAAATCGAATCCCAAGGGCAAACGCTGAAGCAGTTCTTCAGCGAGGTGCGATCCATCGGTTCGGTTCTTGATACGGTTCTGGATTTGCCCGAGGGAACGGGTCTTGCAAATGCCGCCACCTCCCTGCCGACGGCGCGGATGTTCTATGTCACGCCGCTGGAGCCTTTCATTCTCTCCGGGGCGCTCGGGATCGAGGGGGATCAGATTGGAGAAATTCCGTCCACTTGCTTGAAGGACTGGGTGAAGGCAAATCCAGAAGGTGTTTGCGAGCCACCCGCGCCAATAGTTCCAGACGCTGTGACCTCGCGGGAAATCGTCACTGCCGCCAAGTCTCCTGTGCCTGCCGCGGCGGATGTGGTCGAGTCGAAGCCCGCTCCCACACGGATCGATCCCAAGCCTGTGGCCGGCCAGCGTCGCAAGGCCGAGGAGACGATTCGTATCAATGTCGGACTGCTCGACACGCTGATGAACCTCGCCGGGGAAATGGTCCTCGGCCGGAACAAGCTGCTTCGCCTTTCCGGTGGCGGAGCCGGGAGCGATCAGGTCGAACTGCAATCCATCGTGCAGGACATCAGCTCCGTGACCTCCAGCCTGCAGGACACGATCATGCGGGCTCGATTGCAGCCGGTTGGCGGGCTGTTCGGCAAGTTCACCCGCATCGTGCGCGACCTCAGCCACAAGCTGAACAAAGAAATCCACCTCGAGATTTTCGGCGACGACGTGGAACTCGACCGCACATTGCTCGAGGGTTTGTCCGACCCGCTTACGCACCTCATCAGGAACAGCATCGACCACGGGATCGAGAAGGCCGATGCGCGTCTGGCAGCCGGCAAGCCTGCCCATGGAACCGTGCGTCTTTCCGCTGCCCACCTCGCCGGGAGGGTGCAGATCGAGGTGTCCGACGACGGGGCCGGCATGGATCCCGAGCGCCTCAAGGCCAAGGCGGTCGAAAAGGGAATCATCTCTGCCGAGCAGGCGTCACGGATGTCCGACAGCGAGGCCCAGAATTTGATTTTTGCCGCCGGATTCTCGACCGCAGCCGCCGTGAGTGACATTTCCGGACGGGGTGTGGGGATGGATGTTGTCAAAACCAACATCGAAAAGCTCGGTGGCCATGTGGAACTCGACAGCCGGTTGGGCAAGGGCACACGGATCATCATTCGCCTGCCGTTGACGTTGGCGATCGTTCCGGCCTTGATCGTCGGTTGCCGCGGAGCCAGTTACGCGCTTCCGCAGATCAATATCGAGGAAATCGTCCGCCCCGGCGACGATTGCCCGTTGAAGACAATCGGCGGTGCGAGGGTTTTGGAGTTGCGCGGTGAATTGATTCCCGTGGTGGATCTCGCCGAAATCCTTGGCGAACCCTCCGGATCCGACGAGCAATTTGTGGTGTTGCTGGAGTTGGATCACGCCACGTTTGGTCTTGTGGTGGATGAAATCCGGAGCAACGAGGAGATCGTGGTCAAGCCGCTGGGCCGCCATTTAAGGTTGGTTCCATATTACAGCGGAGCCACGCTGCTCGGGCAGGGCGAGATCGCCTTGATCCTCGACCCCACATCGATCGCCCAGGGTCGCATCAGCACGATCCAGAAAGCATTGGGAACTTCCAAAGCACATGAAGCCTTGGTGCAACCAGGCTTGGACTCTTCGCGCGTGCTGGTGTTCCAAGCCGGAGGGGTGGAGCAACTGGCCATTCATCTTCAGCATGTGCTACGTGTCGAGGCGGTTCGCGCGGAGGACCTGGAGCGCGTGGGTGGTGTCGAGTGCCTCCGCAAGAACCACGACGCCACGATCCGCCTGCTGCACCTCTCGGAATTGGTGCCTGTCACTCCTCCCGAAGCCTCTCCCGCCGAATTTTTCATCATCGTTCCTCGTGCGCCTTACGACAGGATCGGCATCGTTGCCACGGAGATTGTCGACTCGGCCGATCTGCCCTCCTCGCACATCGAGCGCGGTGCCATAGCCGCCCAAGGCATTGCCGGAAGCGCGGTTCTATTCGACCGCCTGACCCTTGTTCTCGACTTTTCGGGACTCATGGAAATTCTCGCCGGCGGAGACGCTGGGAGTGACGGTTCTCTTGTCGCCGAGGGCCGTTTTCTTTTCACCACCAATCCGACCCATCACCAACATCACAAGATCAAACAACTCCCGGAAAACTCCGCCCAACCGTAACTCAACATGAAAATCAACCTATCCACCCGAATCATCCTCAGCATGGCCGTCGCTGGCTTGATCCCAGTGCTCGGCCTTGTCGCGCTCACAATCGACAAGGCGAACACGATTTCCGAGATGGCATCGCAGGAAATGCTCTCCATGGCCACGAGTTGCCTGGATATCATCGAGCGAAATCTTTTTGAGCGGTATGGGGATGTGCAGGCGTTTGCGACTAACGAAGTGCTTTCTTCCAGCGACTGGAGGGATCCTTATGTGAACCGCGACATTGTGGACGCTATCAACAACTATGTGCGCCTGTATGGCATCTACGCGCTCAGCATGGTTCTGGACCAGAACGGGATTGTCGTTGCGGTGAACACAAAGGACGCGGCCAGCAAGCCGATCGATACCTCGTTTCTTATCGGCAAGGATTTTTCCAGGACCGAGTGGTTCAAAAACTGCAAGGAAGGCCGCTTTACGGAGAGCGAGAGCCTTTCCGGCACGGTGGTCAGCGATGTGGCGCGCGATTCGGATGCCGGTGCGATCTATGGTCCCGAGACGCTGGTGATCGGGTATTCCGCGCCGATTTTCGGGAAGAACGGCGAGTTTCGCGGCGTTTGGAAAAACTTGGCGGATTTCACTCTTGTGGAGGATATTATTCGTTCCACGTATGCCAATTTGGATAAACGCGGGATCAAGTCTGGAGAGATCACCCTCGCCAACAGCAATGGCACCTTGCTTGCCTTCCTGGAACCTTCGCTTTCCGGGACACTGGATTTCAAACGCTCGGAGACTGGCGTGCTCAAGAAGACCAAGGAGGAGTTGGCCACCGAGTCGATCAACCAAGCGTCTCAGGGCAAATCGGGGTTCCTGCGCGAGGTTTGTCCTGACAAGAGTGTCTGGCAGATCAGCGGTTACGCCAAGTCTGAGGGGGCCTTGGGCTACCCGGGTCTTGGTTGGATCATGACCGTGAGCGTAACAGAGCAGGATTTGCTCAAGCGGGTGCATGAGATTTCCTATGCCATGGGAGTTGCAGCCATTGTGATTTTGCTCGTCTTCGCGTTCTTCATCGGACGCTCGATCAGTCGCCCGGTGGTGGCCTGTGCAAAGGAGGTCCAAAAGTTGGCCAATGGAGACTTGACTGCTCGCGTGGACATTCGACGCAGCGACGAGTTGGGGCTGTTGGCGGATTCCGTGAACA
>CAZRLX010000128.1:0-7335 GCA_964601115.1 uncultured Chthoniobacter sp.
CCCGCCACGCGGCCTGCGTGTCGAAGATCTTTCCAATGAATAACCCCCTGCAACAAACAGCCCGGCGTCGGCCTGCGCTCTGGCATGGCCTCTTGGCCGCCTGCCTGTTCGGAATCGCGAGTCCGCTCGCTGCGGATATCGGCATCGATTTTAATTCCTTCGCCCACCAGGGCGAGCAGGCCGAAATGCAGGGGCCCGACGAGCATTGCGGGGTGGGGAATGTCTGGAACCAAGTCACGATCCCGCAGGAAAATGGAGGAGTGGTCGCCGCAGAGGCGCTGTTGGACTCCGCGGGTGCGCCCACGCCTGTCTCGATCGAACTCAAGGAACCCTCGATCAAAAGCTGGTGGGCGGCCAGGGGAGCGCTGCCCGACAGCAAATTGCTCCGGGATTATGTGAACCTGCCGAAGCCCGCCGCGATCCGCATCGCCGGTCTTGCCCCGAACACCCCGCACCACATTGCTGCCTTTGGATATCCACTGGATTGGGGCAAGGTCGATCTCACGCTGAACGGGGCCAACCTCAAGATCGCAAGCGGCACGAAAGCCGGTGCGGAGCGCCAACCGGTTGGCATTCTCACCGCCACCACCGATGCCACCGGCACGCTCCAAGGCACCGTCAGTGGCATGCTCGCGGGCTTGTATCTCGGCACGGAACCGATCGCAGTGAAATCGAACGAGGTCGCCGTGACCGAGCGAGAGCCCGAGATGGAGAAGCCGCCGGTGTTTCCTCCGAGCAAAAGCGTGGTCTACAAAACAGTCGAAGGGATCGATTTTGCCATCGATATCTACAACCCCGAGGGACACGCGGCATCCGACCGCCGGCCCGCGATCCTCTTTTTCCATGGCGGGAGTTGGTCCGGTGGATGGAAAACCATGTTCGCTCCCCAGTGCCATTACCTCGCCCGGCGCGGCATGGTCGCCATGACTGTGGCCTATCGCGTGACCGGCCGTCCGCCGAAGTCCAGGCCTGCCGACTGCGTGCGCGATGCGAAATCCGCCATGCGCTGGGTGCGGAAGCATTCCGCGGAACTCGGCATCGACCCCGACAAAATCCTCGCCGGGGGTGGATCGGCCGGGGGCCACCTCGCCGCAGCGACAGCCTATCTCGATGATTACAACGAGGAGGGCGAGGACACCTCGGTGAGTTGCCGCCCCGTGGCGCTCGTGCTGTTCAATCCCGTCAGCGACAACGGGCCGGGGAATGGCTACCACTTCGGGCCCCAGCCCATCGCCGAGACCTGGCGCTCGTGGTCGCCGAAGCACAACATCACGAAGGAAAAAGCCGTTCCCACCATTTACTTCCTCGGCGACCAGGACCACCTCATCTCCGTCGCCACCGGAGAGGCCTACAAGAAGGCCACGGAGGAGGCCGGTGCGGAGTGCGAATTCCATGTATACGAGAACGCCAAGCATTCGTTCTTCCATGGCGGCCCCGCGTTGAACGACACGCTCGAGAAAACCGACCGCTTTCTCACCCGCCTTGGATTCTTGCCGGCAAGTGAACCGAAAAATACCCCATGACCAAAATACCCGCGCCTCTCAAGTGGCTTGTCGTTTCAGTGGCCCTCCAAGCCTCTGTTTTCGCAGCCCCGGCCAAGCCGAATGTGATTCTCATCGTCACCGACGATCAGGGCTACGCCGATGTCGGGTGTTACGGCGGGGAGGGTGTTGAGACCCCGAACCTCGACCGTCTGGCGGCCCAGGGTGCCCGGTTCACCGACTACTACGCCGCGAACTCGGTATGCAGTCCCTCGCGCGCTTCGATCCTCACTGGGCGCTACGCCACCAGATGCGGCGTGCCCGAGGTTCTGGGGCCGGGTGCGGGAAAATATCTCAAGGGTTTTCAATTGGGGCTGCCCCCCGGCGAGACCACCATTGCCGAGTTGTTGAAGGAGGCCGGCTACGCCACCGCCTGCATCGGCAAATGGCACCTTGGCCACGAGGAGCGCTATTTGCCCACCAGACAGGGCTTCGATGAGTTTTTCGGTCAGCCCTACAGCAACGACATGCCGATCGATCCGCTCCACGCCAATCTCGCCGAGGACATCAAACTCAACGGTGGCGCCACTCGCGGGAGCATCCAAGCCGGAGACCACGCCAAGGAAAAAACCTGTCCCTCAGGCCAGCCCACCGACAACCCGGAGGAGTTCCACACACCCCTCATGATCGGTGACGAGGTGGTCGAGTTTCCCGTGGATCAAGAGACATTGACCGAGCGCTATACCGACGAGGCGATCGCGTTCATGGACCGCAGCGCCGGGAAGCCGTTTTTCATCTACCTCGCCCACACCATGCCCCACGTGCCGCTGGCCGCCACCGAGGCGTTCCGCTCCGGAAAACCGCGCGCGGGGTATGCCGATACGATCAAAGAACTCGACCACAACATCGGGCGACTCCTCGATCATCTCGAAAAAACCGGCTCCGCCAACAACACGCTCGTCATGTTCACATCGGACAACGGGCCGCTCGGTCAGAGTCCCGCGTTCGGTGGAAGCGCGCGCCCGCTCAAAGGCTTCAAATTCCAAACCCACGAGGGCGGCCAGCGTGTGCCGTTCATCGTCCGCTGGCCAAGCGTGGTGCCCGCAGGCGAAGTTATTTCCCAGGTCACCTCCGCGCTGGATATTCTGCCCACCGTTGCCGCAGCCACCGGCATCGCGGTGCCGAAGAACATCGACGGCACCAGCCTGCTGCCCCGCGCCGCAGTCTTCGATACGCCCGCATGGGTCTGGAATGGGTCTGGACCAGTGCCGGCGACCGACGCGCGCGTGCCGCAGCGTCGTTCCGCGGACAAACCATCGTTTCCGCCATCTCCCTCTGGGAAGTCTCCATGCTTGTATCCAAAGGCCGACTGGAACTCCTTCCCGACCTCGACACTTGGATTCAGAAAAACCTCGAACCACCAGTCGAACTGGCTCCGCTCTCCCCGCACATCTGCACCACAAGCACCCGGCTTCCCGATTTCCATGGCGACCCGGCCGACCGCATCATCGTTGCCACAGCCATCAGCCTCGGGGTCCCCTTGATCACCGCCGATCAAACGATCCTCGAATGGAACGAAAAATTCTCGCGAATCCAAACCATCCCCCTTCCACAAGAACACCTCCCCCGTCTCCAGACGATCTGATTCGGGACCAGCAGAGCTCTGATAGAGTTTTAAGTGGCGAGCGGCCCAGCGGGAGGAGCGGGCGGCGAGGGGCGTGTTTTCCTCAAGGCGCGCCTCGGGAAGCGCAGGGCCTCCGGTTCTCGCTGCACTGAAAACTTCAACCTGAACCCTGAAAACTCACACCCTGACCCAAGCGCCTTTGGTGTCCGAGGTGAAGCAGGCGTCGAGGGCTTTTTGGATTTCGGCACCGCGAGCGAAATCGGGTTCGCCGGGGGTGCCGGTGCGGATGGCGTCGATGAAGCGGCGGTAGATGGTGCGGGTTGGTTTGGCTTTGAGGGTTTTCCAGTTGCTCTGTTCGACATCCCCCCCGAGGCAGGCTTCGAGGGTGTCGGGGGATTTGTCGAGGTCGATGCGGAGCGCGCCTTGGGTGCCATGGATCGCGAGGGCGAGGGAGTTGACCTTACCGGTGGCCCATCGGGTGGTGTGGATGGCACCCAGTGCGCCATTTTCAAACTCGACTTGCAGGACGGCCGAGTCGTTGGCATCGAGCGTGTAGTTGCCTTGGCGGCGGCCTTTGAGGTTCGGGAAGGCTTTGAGCTTGGCGTTCACCGCGCGGATGGGACCGACGGGCATGGAGGCGAAGTCGAGGATATGGACGCCGATGTCGCCGAGCACGCCCTTGCTGCCGTGCTTGGTCGAGAGGCGCCACAGCCAGCCGGGGGAGGTGCGCCAGTCGCCCCAGCGTTTCGATACGAGCCAGCTTTGCAGGTAGGAGGCCTCGATATGAACGATGTCACCAAGGCGTCCGGAGGTGGCGAGGTCGCGGGCGAGTTGGATGGCGGGGCAGTTGCGGTAGCTGAAGTTGACCATGTTGACGACGCCGGCCTTTTTCGCGGCCTTGGCCATTTTCAGGGCGTCGGCGTGGCAGGTGGCGAGGGGCTTTTCACACAAGACATGCAGACCGGCGGAGATCGCGGCGAGCGAAACCGGGGCGTGGAACGCGTCGGGCGTGACATTGGAAATCGCATCGATTTCGCCGCGGGCAAACATCTCATGGTGGTCGGAGAAGGCGGCGGCGCGGCCATTCGTGTGCTTCGCGGAGAATTCCTGCGCGCGGGCGGGATCGATATCGCACACGGCGGCGATTGTGACGCCGGGGATTTTGTGGAATTCCAAGGCGTGGGCGTTGGCCATGCCTCCCGTGCCGACGATGCCGATGCGGATTTTTTTTGATGTGGATTTTTTCATAGCTGGATCAGCGGTGGCCGATGGTTGGGCGTTCGGTGGCTTCGGGGTCGGGGGGCAGTGGTTCGAGTGGCGGCGTGTTCGGGCAGGCATCGGGGATGCGCACGGTGGGGCGTGCCCAATGGATGGCATTCGAGATCACGCGCTGGACTTCGGCCTGGTGGTAGGTCGGGTAGGTCTCGTGGCCCGGGCGGAAGTAGAACACGCGGCCGTTCCCGCGCTTCCACGCCGCGCCGCTGCGGAAGACCTCGCCGCCGGTGAACCACGAGATGAAGACCAGTTCGTCGGGTTCGGGAATGCCGAAGGGCTCGCCATACATCTCCTCCATGGGAATCTCGAAGTGGGGAGGCAGGCCGGCTGCAACGGGGTGGCTTGGGGCCACGGTCCACACGCGCTCCTTGTCCGTCGACTCGCGCCAATTCAGCGAGCAGGTCGTGCCCATGAGGGCCTTGAAGAGTTTCGAGTAGTGGCCGGAGTGGAGGACGACGAGGCCCATGCCTTCGAGCACGCGGCGCTTGGCCTCGCGCACGATCTCGTCGGCCACTTCGCCATGGGCGATGTGGCCCCACCACACGAGCACATCGGTGGCGTCGAGGATTTCCTTGGAGAGGCCGTGCCCGGGCTGGTCGAGCCAGGCGGTGGAGACCTCGAGGAGTGGGTCGCGCCGCAGCGGGGCGGCGATGGCTTCGTGCATGCCGTCGGGGTAGATCGCGGCGACTTTCGGGTTCTTTTTCTCGTGGCGGAATTCGCTCCACACGAGAGTGCGGATTTTTTGTGTCATGGGTTGTTACGGGTAAACTGCAAATTCAAGCCGCTGGCCACTCGAAGCCCACGGCGTCGAGCCACGCCTTGGCGATCAGCATGTGGCCGGTGGCGGAGGGGTGGATGCGGTCCCAGCAGAGTTGGTTGGGGTGGTGGTGGCGCAGGTAGGTGTCGAAGGGTTTTTGTGTGTCGACGAAGAGGGCGTCGAATTCCTCCGCAAGCGCGCGGGCGGCGTCTCCGTAGCGATCCATGGCGGCGCGCATGGGGTCGGCGGGGTTCGCGTCGATGACATAGGGCGAGCAGACCACAAGCCCCTTGAGGGACGGGCGGACCGCCGCCAGCAGCGAGCGCAGGGTGCTGGTGTATTCCTCGAGGCCGACATGTGATTCGATTTGCAGGGGGGAGTCGAACTGCCGCCAGACATCATTGATGCCGATCTTTACGGAAAGCCAGTCGGGCCGGAGGTCGAGGACATCGGTCTGCCAGCGCGCGGCGAGGTCGCGCACGGTGTGGCCTCCGATGCCCTTGTTCACCACGCGAATCCGACGCTCGGGGTGCGTGGCCTCGAGGAGCGACTTCACGAGCAGGACATAGCCGGAGCCGTAGGCGTCGTCGGTGCGGCCTTCGCCGGGTTGGTTGAAATTGCGCGCCCCGCTGGTGATGGAGTCGCCGATGAAGAGCAGTTTGCTGCCGGTTTGGATTTTCAAGGCCATGGAGGTTGGGAATCGTTGCCCGACTCGTTGAGTGGTAAAATCATTTTTTCGGAAGCATTTGAAATGGGGAATGCGAGAGGGATGGTTTTTTAGACAGGAGGACAGGATGTGCAGGAGGAAAAGGAGTGAATGGACTTTGGATGTTGGTGGCGAGTGGCGGCATGATTCGAAGCGCGGGGGGGTGTTTGTCCGCGCCGCAGGCTGTCTAAAAATCCGGCGGATTCTCCTCCAAGCCCGGGTGATTGGTAACGCCGCCGCTCCGGTAGACGCGCGGAGAGACGCCGATATGGCGCTTGAAGACTTTTGAAAAGTGGAAGGGGTCGCAGAATCCGAGCAAATCGGAGATTTCCTGGATTTGCATTTCGTGTTGCTTGAGGAGGTAGCAGGCGCGAGAGACGCGGAGCTTGATCAAGTATTGGTAGGGGGTTTGATTGCCGTAGCGCGCAAAAATGCGAGTGAGGTAGGAGGGCGCGATGTTGAGTTCGGCCGCCAGTTCCTGAAGCGAGCCCAACCTGTGGTAATGTTCATCGATATACTCTCTGGCCGCAATGTAGGCCTGATACGCCTTGGAGTTGACCGACTGTTCCTTGTTGATGTCCAGGCTGGCCATGTCGAGCATCAGCCGCACGGAGCTGCGCCGCACCCTCGTATCCGCGTCGCCTTTCGAGGCATCCGACAGGAGCCATTCGATGAGCGAGACAAGCCGGGTGATCCTGCAGGTCTGGAAGACCAATCCGGGCCGGTGGATGGGTGAGTCGTAGCGGCAGGCTTCGCAAGTGAGATCCAGAAAATATTTTTGCAGCGGCTCGCGCCGGTCGGACTCGATACGATAGGCGACATTCGGTCCGTAGGTGAAGACGCTGCCTTCCTGCAATCGATGCTCGATGCCGTTCATCCAAATCCTCCCCTTGCCTTTTGTCACCATTTCGAGGGCGAAGTAGGCGAAAGTATCCCGTTCGAGCTTGTAGTCCGGTCGTGTGGTCTCGAAGCCGACCATGTTGACATCCAGTTGCGGGTCCTCGGGTGCCACTCCGAAGACGGCATAGGCCGACTTGGGCAAGTCCACAGAGGCCTCGATTTTTAAAAAACTCATACGGGACGCGGGAGAGACCCGAAGCAACTGCATTTTTCGCCCTCCTTCCATAGAAAACCATGAATAGATATGTTTTTGCTCGTTTTGCGCAGGTGGTTCGGTGTCGGCAACCCTTATGGGAAATTGTTGGGTCATAACGAAAGGAAGTTAAAAAATGACATGTTTTTTTTGGTTATGCCCATGGTGCTTTCGGGATGGTTCGGTGAAGGTTTCTCAACTCCCAACCCCTCGTCCCCATGACAGTCCTCCATCGATCCCTCCGCGTTGTTACAGGCTTTTTACTTTTGTGCGCTGTCCCGCTTCATGCCGCCAACCAGAACTGGGATGGCGGCAGCACGGCCAACGGGAATTGGACCACGGCCGTGAACTGGAGCGGCGATGCCGTGCCGGGGGTGGCGGATAATGGAGTGAATCCCG
>CAZRLX010000129.1:0-7011 GCA_964601115.1 uncultured Chthoniobacter sp.
AGGAATACATCGACGGCTACAACATGCTGGACTACCTCGGCGGCAAGGTCGACGAGTCGCCCCGCAAGAGTTTCTGGTATGTCAATGACGACGGCCTCCTCGTCGCCGGACGCTACGACCGCTGGAAAGTCGTTTTCCTCGAGAACCGCGGCAAAGGTTTCGGCGTCTGGCAGGAACCGTTCGTCGAACTGCGCGTGCCCAAACTCTTCGACCTGCGCGGCGATCCGTTCGAGCGCGCCGACGAAAGCTCCAACGTCTACAACGACTGGCTCATCGACCACGCCTTCATCTTCGTGCCCTTCCAAGCCATGGCCGCCGAGCTGGCCATGACCCTCAAGGAATATCCGCCCAGCCAGACTCCCGGCTCCTTCAACCTCTCGAAGGTCATGGAGACCCTCAAGAATCCGCCGGGCGTGAGATAGACCCCGTCGCCGCGCCCCATTTTGACAACTGGAAAACCCCTCCCTCAAAAAAAATCGCCAACCGCACGGAAGCCTGTCGGCAGGCCTTCGTCGTCAACCTTGACCGGACGATGAAAACCCTCTGCGCACTCGCATTGGCGCTCGCCACCTCGGCGGCCACGGTTTTTTCCCAGAAAACCGTGGAGACCCTTGCGCCATCCCCCGCCCCTGCGGAGGACGAGTCGCCGTGGAGTTTCCGGGTCGCGCCCTACCTCTGGCTCACCTCGGTCAGCGGCACCGTGGGCGCGGGTCCGCTGAGTGCCGATGCGAATCTCGGCGCCTCCGACGCGCTCTCCAAGCTCACCTTCGGATTCATGGTTCTCACCGAGGTCGGCTACGACCGTTGGTCGCTGGAAAACGATCTCATCTACGCCCGCTTCCAAACGAGCAAGGAAACACCCGGCCCGCTCTTCGGCCAGCTCAACTCGACCCTCGATCAATTCCAATGGACCAGCCTGCTCGGTTACCGTGTGATCCAGACGCAGCGCTTCAGTTTCGATCTCCAAGCAGGCTTCCGCATGCTGTCGCTCGGGTTGGATTTGGAACTCACACCCGGTTTGCTCGAGGGGCGCTCCCGTTCGTTCACGCGCACCTGGATCGATCCGGTCATCGGCTTTCGCTCCCGCGCGTATCTCACCGATTGGCTCTTTGTCGTGGCGCGCGGCGACATCGGAGGATTCGGCGCGAACTCGGAACTCACCTGGCAGGCCTTCGCCGGAGCGGGCGCGCAGATCAGCCGCTGGGCCGCCTTTGTCGCCGGCTACCGCGCCATCGGCTACGACTACGACCAGGCGGGCTTCTCATATGAGATCACGACCTACGGCCCCGTCGCCGGTTTTGAGTTGAGCTTCTAATGCTGCGGTCGATCGCCCTCCTTCTGTTTCTCCACGCCGCCATCGGCGCGGAGATTTCGACTTTCGAAGCCCCCGGTCCGATCCCTGTTTCCGAGCTTCTTCCGGCGGCCCTGATCGAAAACGGCCGTTGCATGATCGCCCCCGAGGCCCAATCCGACGGGCTCCACGCGACCTATCGCATCTCCTCGGACTCCGGCCCCGGGGAAATCACGGGCACGCAACTCCTCTCCAACCGCATCCGCGAACTCCGCGCCATCACCGCCCTGCGCGCGATGAACAAATCCGCCGAGTTCGGCAAGGCGCTCCTCCAGACTGGCGGGGAAAAAATCCAAAGCGTCGGCGACGCGGTGAAGGATCCCGTCGGCACCGTGAAACGCCTGCCGCAAGGCGCGTCGAAATTTTTCGGCCGCGTCGGCACCTCGATCAAATCCATGGGCGAAGGCAAGGTCGGCGCAACCGAAGCCGTCGAAGCCGCTGCCGGCGTGCACCGCAAAAAAGCCGAACTCGCCCTCCAGCTCGGCGTGAGCCCGTTTTCCACCGACCCCGTGCTGCAGTCGGAACTCGATGCCGCCGCCCGCGCCATGGCCGCCGGAGCCTCGTTGGTGAATTTTTCCGGACTCCTCGTTGGAGGCGGCGTCGGCACCGCGCTTTCCGCTGTGAACATGAACGACACCTTCCAGCGCGCCCTCGTCGAATCCTCCCCCGCCGAACTCGAAGCCCAAACCCGCGCCGAACTCCAAGCCCTCGGCACGTCGCCCGTTACTCTCGACGCATTTCTCGCCAATCCGTCCTTCAACCCATGGCAAAAATCCGCCATCGCGAAACTTCTCGCTTCCATCGGACGCAACCCCGATCCGGTTCTCGCGCAGGCCACCCAAGCCACCTCGCCCGCGGACGCCGTCTACTTCGTCCAAATGGCCCGCCTCTTTGAAGAACACCACACGAACCGCGCCCCGATCACCGAATTCCGAGCTCTGGACGGCATCCCCTGCGCGCTCGACCGCGACGGAACCCTCGTTCTGGCGGTCGCCGCCGATTTCATCCAATGGACCCCTCCCGTCGAAGCCCGCTCCGACGAATTTCTGGAGATGAAAAAATCCAACCCCGCAATCCAAACCCTCCGCCTCACCACGGACGGACTCCTTTCTCCAAGAACCCTCGAAGCGCTCGGCGCGAAAAACATTCAAACCGCTCCGCAAGCCCTCGGCCCCGTCGAATGATTTCAAAACCCGGACGCTGTTTCTTGCGGTGGCGGTGTTTTGCAACCGGCCAAAGGTCTCGGGGACCACGCCCGCCCTCGGGCGTTCCGCCACGCGCCTCGCGGGGCGGTTTGAAAAAATGCGGCCGAAGGCCGGTGGATGGGCTTCCCGAAACCGAATCGACGCGATGCCGTCTTAAAAACCAAACCCTGTAAATTCCTATGAAATCCGCGCTCCTCCTCGCCCTCCTGTGCATTTTCGCTCCCCTCGCCGCCGCCGACCCGCTTCCCTCCTGGAACCCCGGCCCGGCCAAGCAAGCCCTCCTCGACTTCATCGAAAAAACCACCAACCCCGACTCGAAGGATTTCGTTCCCGAGTCCGAACGCCTCGCCGTGTTCGACAATGACGGCACCCTCTGGCCGGAAAATCCCATGCCCTTCCAGCTCGCCTTCTGCCTCGACGAACTCCAGCGCCGCCTGCCCGACGAACCCGCATGGAAAGACGATCCGATGGTCCAAGCCGCCCTCGCCGGCGACCTCCCCGCGCTGCTCGCCGACCACTACAAAGGCCTTTTCCACATTGTCGAACTCACCGGCTCCGGCATGACCACCGACGAATTCGCCACCCGCGTCCGCGACTGGTTCGCCACCGCCAGTCACCCGCGCTTCAAGCGCCCCTACGACCAGCTCGCCTACCAACCCATGCTCGAAGTCTTGGAATTTCTCCGCGCCCGCGGATTCCAAACCTGCATCGTCTCCGGCGGCGGAGCCGACTTCATGCGAGTCTTCGCCGAGCGAGTCTACGGCATCCCGCCCGAGCAGGTCATCGGGTCGAACACCCGCGCCGTTTACGAACTCCGTGAGACCGGACCCGTGCTGGTCAAAACCATGAACGACCTCTTCATCGACGACCGATCCGGCAAGCCCGTCGCCATCCACCAATTCCTCGGCCGCCGCCCCATCGCCTGTTTCGGCAACAGCGACGGCGACCTCCAAATGCTCGAATACACCACGATCAACAACCCCCGTCCCAGCTTCGGCCTCCTCGTCCACCACACCGACCCCGACCGCGAATTCGCCTACGACTCGGCCCCGAAAAGCTCCGGCAAACTCGTCACCGCCCTCGCCGACGCCCCCAAACGCGGCTGGATCGTCGTGGATATGAAAACCGACTGGTCCGAAGTCTTCGCGCCGACAAAAAATTGATCCCCGAAAAAATTCGGCGCGGCAGCGCCGTTGCCAGTGAAATGTGTCAATGTGTGGGACTGACCCCTCCACACTTACATGGTTACGGATAAGACGCAGGCCCTCTTTCTCCTATCTCCCGCTCAGAAAGGAAACTCAGCCCAAGACGCCGTTCAGTTGCATTTCATGGAGAATCTTGTCTTGGATGGGTTGGGTCATGCGGTTCATTTCATCGACGCCCCAGGCGATGCCGACGACCGTGCGCACGGGGCGCTGGCCTACGGGCATTTCGGCGAGGTTTAAGTAGGCATCGACCACCCATTGCGGGTCCGGAGCACCCTCGCTCTGCAGCATTTGGGCGAAGTTGGCTCCCATGGCGGCCGGGACGCCGGCGAGTTCGCCATAGGAGGCAAGCACCTCTTCGAGAGCAGGCGGTTTTCCGGCGCCGAGGAGTCCAGTGCCGAAAGGGCCCGGTTGCACGATGGCGACATCGATCCCGAACTTGGCCACCTCGTAGCGCAAGGCTTGCGAGTAGCCTTCCAAAGCGTGCTTGGTTGCGGTGTAGGTCCCAAAAAAGGGCGGGGAGATGCGGCCCACGAGAGAACTGCAGTTGATGATCAACCCACTGCCCGCCTGGCGCATGGCGGGAAGAACGGCCTGCGTGGTGCGGATGACGCCATAGTAGTTCGTGTTCATCTGCTCGTGGGCCTGGGCGACGCTGAACGCTTCAGTGAGGCCGAGATACATGATGCCCGCGTTGTTGATCAGGATGTCGACAGGGCCGTCGTTCAAAATCCGGGCAAATCCCGCAGCCACGGAGTCGTCGTCCGCCACATCCATCTCGATGATGGAAATGCCGGGCGAGTGGGCTTCGAGCGCGGCTTTCTTGGCGGCATTGCGCCCATCGGTATCACGCATCGTGCCCCAGACACGATAGCCTTTGTCCGCAAAACATTTGACTGCTCCCTCGCCGAATCCGCTGCTGGCCCCAGTGATGACGACTGTTTTTTTGTGTGTTTGCATGGTGTGATTTTGTAGGTTTGCGTTATTACGGGTTCTGGTTTCGATTAAGATACCAGTAGGTAACACCCGGCGGCGTGTATCGTCCAACAAAAAAATACCATCTAGTATAAAAAATGTCGGGAGCTGATTCCAAACTTTCAAGAGGCAGGCCTCGGACGATGAGTGCGGAGGCGGTTCTGCGGGTGGCCACCGAGGCTTACTGGCACGACGGGCCCGAGGTATCCGTCAATGCCATCTGCCAGCGCGCCGGTGTGTCGAAGCCCTCGCTTTATCGGGAGTTTGGCAGTGAGGATGGGCTCGCCGCAGCGGCGTTGGAACATTACGCCGGCATGGTGCGGGACCAACTGCGGGAACTGCTTTCGAGCGAACTGGGCTTTGCCTCGAAACTGGAGGCGCTCATTGCCTTCGCCAGCGAAGATCCCCGCAACGAACACGGGTGCCTTTTTGTCAAGATGCGCGCCGCCCGTCGGGACCTCGGACCCAAGACCCGGGCAAAAATCTCGGAAATCGAAGAGGCGATGCTGGAGATTTACACGAAATTTTTCCGGGAAAACCATGCAAACGGCCAGTTGTCAGCCGTCATGGCTCCTGATTTCGCAGCACGATACCTCCATGCCCAAATCGGCCTCGCCGCCTCCCAACGCGCGCTCGGCACCGATCCGGCCACATTGAAACTTCTGCTTCAATATGCGTTGTCCGTCCTCCAGGGTCGCAACATAAACTGATCCCATTTTGACTCTTGCCGGAGTAGCGGTTCACAAGACCCGGTGTGGAGTCAGACCCGAATGGCGCCAACTTAAGCCCGAAACCGGCGATTGAAGGGGATCGTTTTGGGCGGAGCGGTTGGTGCAAAGTGGTGATAGGGACAAAACCGACACCACCGCCACCGCACAAAAGATACATTCAATTTCTCCCCGCTTTTCGGTTCCGGCGAACTGAATTCACAGACGACGCCGAAGGCGGTGACGCCGTTTGCCGGGATGGCGTCGTTTTTTGCCTGGCTGGGGGCGCTGGGGTTTCAGAAGCGGATGGCGGAGGTGATGCCCTTTGAATATCGCTCGCCCAATGCGATCGCACCGAAGCAGACGCTGATGGCGTTCCTGAGCGCGATGGGTCTTGCACGAAGAGGTTTTTCGCGACGGAGGCGGCGGTCCTCAGTGCGGAGTTGAGCTTCAACTTGCTGTTTGCTTTACCAAGCGGGGGTGACGCGGGAGAACGGGTATCGCAAGCCTTCGACGCTGCGGACGGCGGTGTTTGTGGGTGGGGCGATCCTGGGGAGAAAGGACCGGGATGTGGTGCTGCGGTTCTCAAAAAGCCCATCCCATTGATCAAAGATGCGTTAAAGGCCATAAATCCCATCGTGCTGCTTTTCACCGGGCCGCTGGGCGAGCGGGAGCATTTGGAGGAATTGGCGTGCGGGGGGGTGCGCGATTTGTCGGTGAGTCAGGGAATTTTCAGATCAAAAGCCGGATCCGGGTTAAAAAACCACCGAGAAGCGCCTTGCCCGCAGGAAACTTCGACTTGGGAATATCGGAAGTTATCCGGAAGGATTGCGGTTCTCGCCCGGAATCCCGCCTCCGCCGACCGATCCACAGGAATCGGCAACGCCCATTTTCACCCACCAGAAACTGCAAATCCAAACATTTATTTTCACCGATCGGTGATTTTAATTGTAAAATGGGACACGCGCCGAGGTGGTGGTTTTTGACTTGGGAGAGCTTGAGCGTTGACCCAGTTTTCAGCCCCGCGTTTTTTGACACATCATAGATTTTCCAAATGCCAACAAGTCCTTGTATTAAAGGCTACAATTCCATTCCGCAGCTCCCACTTGGCGGTGTCGGAAGTTATTCGGAAGGATTGCGGCTCTCGCCTGGAATCCAGCCCACGCCACCCGATCCGCTCCATTCGGCAACGCCCATTTTCACCCGCCAGAAACTGCAAATCCCGACATTTATTTTCACCGATCGGTAATTTTAATTGTAAAATGGGATAACCGCCGAGGTGGTGGTTTTTGACCTGGGAGGGTTTGATACCCAAAGCCTCTTGCGTTTGGGACTTTTGGTATGGGTCGCAGGTGTCCCGCCTGGGGTGGAGGACTGCGTGGTTCGGATGGGTCGAGCGCGTGCAAGCGCGCCGGCCGTGACCCCTTCATTGATCGTGAAAAGTCCAATTTCAAGCAGCCGATGGTATCAGGTGGTTCGTGGCGGCGGCGGGGGGTTGTGGCGCCGGAGGCCTCCCGTTGAACACTCGGGGCTGATCTTCAAATTCCGACTTCTGGCCCTGCGCCGCG
>CAZRLX010000130.1:0-4841 GCA_964601115.1 uncultured Chthoniobacter sp.
CGGGGGATCGGACCCCGGTATCGTCGCGGAGGGTTAGTCGCGGAATTCGTAATCCGCAACGCCCTGAGCGTCACTTGTGCAAAGCCCTTCGGCCTCCAATTCCTCCACGCGGGCGCAATATTCGGCGTGTCGCGGATGGTCCTCGTGAGAAGCGGGGAGTTTCATTCTGCCCTCCCTTCCGCCTTGGCGATTGCGGCGCGGGATTCCCAGAGTTTCGCTTGATTCAAACAAAATCCACGGCCAGGGTGTTCGCCATTTTCCGCTTTTTCCCGCCACAGGGCCGACTCTCTTTTTGTGTTTTCATATTCTGCCACCGCCTCGGCTTTCCGAATGGCTTCAATGGCATCAATTGCGGCGATGAAATATCGTCGCTTTGGATTGTCGTTGTGCATTTCCTCACTCACTTCATCCCAGCACGATTCCACAACTTCTCCGTTTTCTATTGTGAAATATGTGTCGCCTTCCTCGAATGGGTAAGGTGATGCCTTTTTGTGAATGTGAAACTCCCGCCACAATTGCTTTAGTGCTTCGTTGTAAGCGCAATCGCGATCTGCTCCAGATTTATCCTTCGCAATGTGCGACTCGATGACCTTTAATATTTCGATATTTGTCCAATATTTTTTCATATGTGTGAATCGCATCTTACCCGATGCGGAGGGTTTGGTTTTATGTGAAGGCCCGCCCGCATTTGCGCGAGAATGGCCGTAGAATTGCGTTTGATAGGTTCGGAGGGGAGAGATAGCGGGCGAAGGGATTGAACCAGCGCCCGCCGGAAGGATTATTCCCTGTAGCGAAGCCCATTGATGAAAGCGCAAATACGCCCATAGGCTTCACGTGCGGGGATGTGCCCCGGCCAGATGGGAGTGGAAACCCCGCCCGCATCATTGTGCATCTCGTGGACGCAATAACCCCCGTAGGCTTGGGACAAGTGGAAGTTGCCGATATTCGCGGAAAAGCCGGAATCGGTTTTAGTGTATGGGCTGAGCGGTTTCCCGAGAAGCGTGTTGATGTATTCGATGCGGGATTCCAACATTTTGCGTGTTATACGGTTCATTGTGTGTGTTTTCTATTTTTAGAGGTTAATGTTCTGAGGGGAACAAAGTTAGGATTTGGCGATGGCCTCAGCTTTACGCTTAGAAGCGCCATGGGCACGGAATGCAATAATGACGGACCGCTTCGCACGAGAGCATAATTGGCAATCCGCACACGTGATATCGTCCCTTTGTTGAGCCGGACAAACAATCGCTTTCCGTCCGGCGGGAGTTTCCATGGTATCGGGAGCATTCTCGGGAACAACCGCCACAACCGGACCAGCGTCCAAATCCACAAGGCGGTCAGCGTGCGCCAAACTATTCGCGGAGAGATTGATTGTGAATCCCGAGAGGTTAGCATGGCGAACCGCCGCACGATTCGCCGTTTCCATGTTTGAATCGCCCTCACACGGTTTATGGGTATAAGTAAACCCCCGCCGCCCCTCATTTGCGGACACAAGCCGGGAAAGGGCGTGAACATCAATAGAATCGGATTTCCCCGGCAAATCCCCGGCCTGATTATGGCGCCACAATTGGCCAGCGGGGAAGGATCGGATTTGATGTTCCAACACCCGGAGAGTTCCACCGCGCTGTTTGCGCGAAACCTTTTGCCAATGCATTCCAAGCGGTCCGCCCTTAGCGTAGCAACCGCCCGCCTTCAGCGGACAGGCGTCCGGACAAGTAGAAGCTTCTGAGGTTGTCACCGGGATTGGTCCGGTTTTGACGTTCGATGATTTGAGAGTCAGATGTATATTCATAATTGGTTGAAGTATTGAAGATTGATTTTGTAGACAAGCTGAGCAACCGCCCCCGCTAGCAGGAGAGCGAACGAGAGAAGGAAAACGCCAATGGCGAAGACCCCGATATGTGAGAGGAGAGAGAAGAGCGCGCGCATGGTCAAAAGGTAGTGAGGCTTTCGTTCCGTTCGACTACATCGCCCCAGCAACCAAGCCGGAATGCGCCAATATCATGGAAGAATAGAATCGTGTCCGCGTAGGTATCTCCCGCGTTGAGATAGGAAAGCGAGGCCTGAGTCAGGCAATCCTCATCCCGAAAAGCCTCCACGCCGTGAAAGCCTAGCAACTCATCAAGGGCGGAAAGGATTAATTCAACCCGGCAAGGGCGGTTGTAGCAAGAACGAATCCAAGCATTGGTTGCGGGGAATGCGGGGTTGTCAGTGATTTTGATTTCCCCGCGCATCAATTTGCGGGCGGTTCTTGCGGTTTCCACATCGCATCCCAAGCGGGCGGCTATTTTTGCGGCGGGCGGGCAAGTGTAATTGGTAGGTTTCATGTGATGGAATAAGGTGGAGAGTTAAGAAAGAGAGTTGATGAGAGACTGAAGGGCGGAGAGACTAGCACGGAGGGCGCTAGTGTCCCGATTAGCACGCTCCGCATCAAGAATGCGAATGCGCAAGGTGGCGGCTTTCAACTTGAGGGCGTGGAGTTTTCTGGGTGTTGTTTTCATATTCAGATATGCGGATATGTTGATAGGTTGATTTTCTGTTCAATCCGGAATGAACTATTGAACATTCCGGACACTGGAGAGCATAGCTAGTCCCGTGCCAACCCCGAAAACCCCGATTGAACCGTTCAAATCCCCCTTCACTAGGCAAATCCTTCCCCATAGCTAGGCAAATCTTTCCTCATGCGGTAATTCTTGCCTAGTCTCACTCTAATAACCCGCACTCCAGTCTCAATAAGAAGGCCGAAAATGAGGCAAAACGCGGGAAAATACCTGCCTTGTTGAGACTGAAGCGGGGAGCGTAGCTGTTACCATGCCAAGCCAAACGCACCGCCACCGCGCAAATCCCCGTCCCTCGCTTGCCAATCCACCCGGCATCCGCTGTTCTCTCGCCCATCCACCCCATCCACTATTGCGATTGATAACCTCCGATAGCATGACCTAGTCGATAGTGGCGCTGATCCTGTCTCATCTAGCCTGTCAACGCTACCAGCTACAGCCGGGACGCTAGCCTACATGACAAAGGAATCTCTTTCCTAGCACAACGCCGACCGTCCCCCGGCCCCACCCCACACAGCCCAGATTTCGTCTATCACACATAAAAGAATTCCCTCCCACCTGTGAGAGAAACCGCCTCTGCCTCCCCTCCCTCTACCTCCCCTAGTGGTTCAATGTCCTAGTGGTTCAATGTAAAGGAATCTGTCTTTTCTTCCTATGTGTATGGGGAAGTGTAAAGAAAATGAGGTTTATCGCATACAATTGGGGAAGTCGGTTATGGGCGACATTTGTCCGAAAAGTGTAGGCGAGTTTCTGAGATAACCTCTGCACATTTCCTTTCAGAAAGTGTAATGTTTGGTTTGGGGGCCGTAGTTCTAGTGTGGCTTGAACTACTCTACAGTTTCCAATCACTCTACAGTTTTGTTGTGTAGGGTTTCTTGGTTATGTCTTGGGGGAACATTTACTGTATGTCGCGGTTTTCACTACACAGTAAGAATGCTTTTGGGAGGTAAAGTAATCTTTTTTAGGTTAGCTTCCTTTTAGCGGAAGCCGAAGATGGACTTCAATGCTTCTAGGCTGGACGGGTCTTCTCCTGTGTCGTAGGTATATCGTTCCTCTTCCCCCGAGTAGTAGGCTGTGTCCCATGTGGTGTCGAAGAGTTTTTTTAGCCCCCGTTTGGAGAGCGTTACATTTCCTTCCCCTTCGAAGGATGGATTGCGTTCCACATACTTGGCCCAGAGTTCGTTCTTTGTCATTCTATGTAGAGTGCGCGGGTGAGGGGTTCGCCGGGGTTGGTCCAGCGCAGCCATGCCTTTGCCACACCCTCGGGGTCGTTGGTGTAGGCGCGGAGGCGTAGGCTCTTCCAATGGCTGTCCCAGCCCCAGAGTTGGTTCTTCCCCGGCGGGTAGAGGTAGACGCAGATGGCGTGACCTAGCTTCGGGGTGTATATCCCTAGCACCCTTGCATCCACTCCCGACTTCTTGAGGGCGTTCGTCATCATGATCGCCTCTGGCAGGCAGGCGTTCTTGAACTGTCTTGCTATCTCGGGTTCCTCGATGTGGGCACACCCGATCAGCAGGATTATCGTTAACGATAATGCTAGGTTTCGCATCGTTGTTCCTCCTTCTGTAGGTAGGCCCACGCTTCATCTGCCTTCATGGAATAATACTCGGCAAGTAGTCTCCTTACGGCTAGATAGGTTGTATCCTCCTCGGTGCGGCAGAAGGGTTCCACGGCCACCGAGATTCTTCCCAGCATCTGGCTATGGGATTGCAGTTCCTTTATCTCGGCTTTCAGTTCGTTGAGTAGTTCTTCTTCTTCTTTCTTCATATAACCACCGTAATTTTTGGCTTTTGTTTGGCTAGATAGCTAATGTAACTCCCGCAGAAGAAGCCTAGTATGGCTAGCGCGATGATCCATGTAATTACTTTGTTCATACGAGCTCCGGCAGGTTTCTGCGCTGTTTTTGCTCGATGATCCAATCAAACACTTTCTCTAGCGTATAATCGTCTCCCTTGGCTGTAATCTTCACAAACTCGTCTTTTTCCTCATCCCACTTTTCTGCCTTAAACTCTTTGAACTCCCCCGTATCATATTTCAGTTTGGCTCTGATCTCGCTGCATAGGTCTTCGATGAGGATGAGGGCATCTGTCCCGGCTAGGGCGTATTTGTGTTCTGGTTCTTCTTCTGGTAAATCAAAGGTAAGTGTGGCTTTCATGTGTTTCCTTTCATAGCGGTTTCCCCGCCGCTAGCGTCTCCCGGCGTGTGCCGGAGGTGGTTATGCCCGCCTGCGCTTTTCTACGGCTACTGGCTCGGTCCTCTTGGCTCTGCGTTGGCCGAATACTTTGT
>CAZRLX010000130.1:4941-7001 GCA_964601115.1 uncultured Chthoniobacter sp.
GTGACCATGGCGTTCTTACCGCACACATCACACTTCCCGAAGCTCCAATCGTCTTGGTATTTCAAGACTGCTTTCTTGGTTCCATGCTTGGCTCCACAGGGAGCGCAGGCCCATTTTGGGTATGGTTTCATTCTATCGTTAACGATAATTATTCTTCGTCCAGTTCCACTTCCAGATCGTCATCGTCATCTTCGTAGGAAGCCGCGATGATCTGGTAGATTTTGCACATGAGGGTGCCAACTTGGCTGGCAAGACTCATCTCAAACTCGTCCGAATACCTGTCGAGCAAGCGTTGCAGGTCATCGTCAAAGTGGCCGATCTGGTCTTTCTCATCCATGTTACAAGCTAACCCAGTTTATGGCTATGTAAAGGAGCAGCAGAAACGCTGCCACCATGAATGCTAGGTCGAATAGTATTTGTCTCCAGTCGTGCATTTTCCTCCCTTGGTTGTTTCTTGCGGAAAATCTCATCGAAGTTCGCGCAATATTTCTTGTAGTCCACAGGGCGTGGACGGTCCCCCTTACCTGCCATGGCTTACCTCCTCTTCGCATAGCGGGCAGATGTGGAAGTTGGGTTCTCTGGTCCAAGTGGCGAAATTATAGATCACCCCGGCCAGCGCGAGGAAGATCAGCAGGAATATGATTCCCGTTTCGACTGAATAGTGTTTGAAGTTCGTTGAGTTCATCGGTGAGTTCTTTGAATCTGGCCACCTTTTCTAGCGGAAGGCTGACCATCGTGTCAAGATAATTTTGTTGAATTTCGTAGGTGGTCCAAAGGTGGTAGCACTTCTTGCAGGAACGCCTGCGTCTGGTGGCCCCGTTGAACCGTTCATTTGGGCGAGAGTCCAGCACCTCGCTTGTTTTGCCATTACAGCGCGGGCATTTCATTTCGGGCGGGATTCTAGGAATTTGAACCGTTCATACATAGCCAGCGCATCGTCTCCTATTGGGCCGCAGTCGGCTTCGTAGATAGCTTCGGCCAGCTTGTTGGCGATATGCTCCCACGCGCATTTCTGGGCGCAGGTGCCGTATAGTCCGAAATGGTCGGTTATTTTCTTCCCGCAGGCTTCACACTTCTGTTCGCTCATTTTTTATTTGATCTAGGATGGTTTTGTAGAATAATGCGCGTTCCTTGGTTTGTTGGAGTTCCTTGAGAAGCCTCTCGATCTCCGCTTGGAGTTGGTCGTTCTCCTTGATAAGCAACTCGATTGTCTCGCTATCCTCTTTAAGTATTGCGTCTACTGTTTGCATTTCTCCTCCTTTTTCTCGGGAAGCTTTCCTTCGGCGGTCCAACGGGCTGAAGATAGCTCGTCAAACTCGCGGCTCCACTCTTCTTGGGTGATCTCCCCGTTGGCATACTTGTCATTGAGCCTCCTCTGGGCCTCCATTCGTGTTATTCGCATGAGTAGATTACCTCGGATAGCTTAAGACGGGGAAGAGGATCGGTTGGTAGTATGAAGGAACTGTCGGTGAACACCACCCGGTTTGTGGGTAGTATGGTAAGTCTACCGTTGTCCAACTTGGCGAAAATGAATTCCTTGTCCTGATCTGGACTATCTGAATATCCGTCCAGTAAGTGGGCTGCTGAAAATAGGTATTCCCCTGACAATACATCGTCTCCCACCTTGGCGCGTAGGCCGAGGCAGAGATGATCATTGCGAAGAAGAGTGAAGTGATAGCTGTAACAATCCCAAAGCTGGGCTTGGTGAATTGTCCATTTCGGTGGGTTGAAGAGTTGTGTTGGATCATGGAAGTAGATTGCGTGTGGTGGTAGGTTTCTGTAGAGCATCCCGCCATCGCGTAGAAGGACGGAGATGCCCCATGTTCTGCCGGGGATTGATGTGAGGCCAACCCACATTGCTTCCACGAAGCCGATTGGTTCTTCATGTGTGAAGCGTGAGTCAACCCAACAGAATAGATGGCGAGGTAGGGAAGCGATCTTGGAGAAGATCATTTCATTGATTTGGCACCCTTGCAGCGCCATTTTTTACGCGACAGGGCGTTGGGAGAATTGGGATTATTCTTCCAATCTCCTTTGATTTTCAATGACCTAGCGCAATA
>CAZRLX010000131.1:0-6953 GCA_964601115.1 uncultured Chthoniobacter sp.
GACGTATGCCAAGACGTCCAACTGGAAGACCCCTTCGCGGGAAACTGAACCTCACAATCCATCCCGAAATCCGCGTGTTCGCGGACGAGTTGGCAGCCAAGCGCCGCCGCTCTGTTTCACAACTCTTCGAAGATTTGATCGAAGCCGAGTGGAATCGCAAACAGCCCGCTACCCAGCAGGCGCCTCAATACCAACAGGTGCCTCCGCAGGCCTACCAGCCAGCTCCTGGTTACGCCCAACCGGTTCAGCCGGCTTGGAGCCAGCATGCTGCCGGATACACAGGCGGCAACCAGTAAGTTCTACTTTCCCCTCCATAAAGCAAACCGGGGCCTTGGTGGCCCCGGTTTTCTTTTTTTGTTGTGTCGCCGGATTCAATCTTCGGCAAATTTCTCCAATCACTCCGCCACGTTCCCTCACATGGTGATTGGAACAAGTCTGCCCAAGGGCTAATTGAACCTCTCCATGTCGGGTGCGAGGCGCACTCGACGGCACCCGAGGCTTGTGCGGTCCCCGAGACCGACGCTGCCGCAGTATGACTACAGGAGTCGAAGGGAGCAACTCTTCACGCAGGCGGAAACCTGTGCCCCTCTTCAGATCAGGCGGCGTCTTTTTCCTGCTTGTCGCTTTTCCGGCGGAGTTGGGGGGCTTTTTTCCCTTCGACCACGGCGCGGTTGATTGTGACATCCGCCACGTCGTCGCGGCTGGGGCAGTCGAACATGACGTCGAGCATGATGCGCTCGATGAGTGAGCGCAGGGCGCGGGCGCCGGTGCCTTTGCGGATGGCCTCGGCGGCGAGGGCGCGGAGGGCGTCTTTGGTGAAATTGAGTCCGATGCCGTCCATGCCCAGGAGCTTGGTGTATTGCTTGACCATGGCGTTTTTCGGTTCCGTGAGGACGGAGACGAGTTGGTCCTCGGTGAGTTCGTCGAGGGTCGCGACAACAGGGAGGCGGCCGATGAATTCGGGGATGAGACCGAAGGAGATGAGGTCCTCGGGTTCGACTTTCTTGAGGATTTGCCGTGAGTCGATTTCGCCCTCGAGGGCTTCGACGGGGGCATGGAAGCCAAGGGTGCGGCTGCCGAGACGGCGTTGGATGATTTTCTCGAGGCCGACAAATGCTCCGCCGCAGATGAAGAGGATTTTCTCGGTGTTGATCTGGATGTATTCCTGCTGGGGGTGCTTGCGGCCGCCTTGCGGGGGGACGTTGCAGATGGCGGATTCGAGGATTTTGAGGAGGGCCTGTTGAACGCCCTCGCCCGATACATCACGGGTGATGCTGACGTTTTCGGTTTTGCGGCCGATTTTGTCGATTTCGTCGATGTAGATGATGCCCATCTCCGCGCGTTTCACATCGCCCTCGGCGTTTTGGAGGAGGCGGAGGATGATGTTTTCGACGTCCTCGCCCACGTAGCCCGCCTCGGTGATCGAGGTGGCGTCGGCGATGGCAAAGGGGACATCGAGGACCTCGGCGAGAGTGCGGGCGAGGAGGGTTTTGCCCGAGCCGGTGGGACCAAGGAGGAGAATGTTGCTTTTCTCGATCTCGACCTCGGCGAGTTCATCGAGTCCGAGGGTTGTCCCCATGGGTTGGGTGAGGCGTTTGTAGTGATTGTGGACGGCGACGGAGAGGACACGCTTGGCGGTGTCCTGTCCGATGACGTGCCTGTCGAGGAGCTTCTTGATCTCGGCGGGCTTGGGAACGCGGAAGGTTGGCTTCGGTTTCCGTGTGTCCTCCTTGAGTTCCTTCTCAAGGATGCCTTTGCAGATCGTGATGCAGCTGTCGCAGATGTAGACTCCGGGGCCCGCGATGAGTTTGCGCACTTCGGATTGGCTCTTTCCGCAGAACGAGCACATGGTGAGGTTGTTTGGGCGGGCCATGCGGAGGGTCCTTTACTCCTTGGATTTGGTTTTTTCCTCGATGTCTTTGATGTCCTTGCGGGATTGGACGACTTGATCCACAAGGCCGTAGGCTTTCGCCTCCTCGGCGGTCATGTAGTAATCGCGGTCGGCGTCCCTGTGCACTGTTTCGACAGACTGGCCTGTGTGGTGGGAGATGATTCCGTTGAGCCGTTTTTTGAGTTTGAACATGAACTCGACCTGGCGTTCGACGTCGCTGGCCTGGCCTTGGGCGCCGCCCGAGACCTGGTGGATCATGATGTCGGAGTTCGGAAGGGCATAGCGTTTGCCCTTGGTGCCCGCGCAGAGGAGCACGGCACCCATGCTGGCGGCGAGCCCCATGCAATAGGTGTTCACGTCGCAGGTGACGAACTGCATGGTGTCGTAGATGGCGAGTCCAGCGGTGACGGAGCCGCCGGGGGAGTTGATGTAGATGTTGATGTCCTTTTTCGCGTCCTCCATTTGCAGGAAAAGCAACTGGGCGATGACGAGATTGGCGACGGTGTCGTCAATCGGCGTGCCGATGAAGATGATGCGATCCTTGAGGAGGCGGGAGTAGATATCGTAGCTGCGTTCACCGCGGCCGGTTTGTTCGACGACTATTGGGACAAGCATGGTGTTGGTTGGTGAGGTAGTTGAATTGATCAGGCTTTGGCAGGCTCTGGCTGGGCGGCAGGTTCGGTGACGGTAGCACTGGAGGCGACCAGATCAAGGGCCTTGGAGATACGGATATCTTCCCGGATGCGGCTGAGACCCGAGCCGCGGGAGAGTTCCTTGACGAGCTTCTTCGGCGACTCGCCGCGTTGCTCGGCGATGCTGTAGAGGGCTTGGTAGATGTCGCCCTCGGTTTCCTTGATGCCTTCCTTTTCTGCGATCTTGAGCAGGAGGAAATTCGCGCGAACGCGGTCGCGGGCACCGATCTCGGCGCTTGCGTAGATTTCATCCGTCTGGGACTTGAGGTCCTCGTCCGACGCGCCGCGCATTTGGGACTGTTGAACGATGTCTCGGATGATCGACTGGGTCTCATCGGCCACGAGTTCCTCGGGGAGGTCGCAGGTGAAGCTCTCGAGGAGTTTTTTGATGATGGCGTTCCTCTTGGCCGAGGCGAACTGGTAGTCGCTGGCCTCGTTGAGGCGCTCGCGGATTTTCTGGCGGAGCGACTCGAGAGTGGTGCCGGGCTCGATTTTTTCCGCGAGGGCGTCATCGAGAGGAGGCATGGTGCGCGAATTGATCGAGGTGAGGGTGGCTTTGTAGTCGACCTTCTTGCCGTGGAGTTCGGGGACCGGGAAGGTGTCCGGCACTTCAAGGGTGAAGGCGCGTTCCTCGCCGGGATTCATGCCTGCGATCGCTTGGGCGAAGCCGGGGATGAGGACGCCGTCCTTTACAAGAACCCAGGCGTTTCTGCGGCCTTGGAGCTGGGCGGGGGCTGCCGGGGCGGTTTCGGAGAGCGGGGCGCCGTCCACCGTGCCTTCGTAGTCCATGACGGCGTAGTCCTCCATGGCCAGAGGGCGACCCTCGACTGGCTCAAATTTGGCATGCGGTTCGCGGAAATACTCGAGCATTTCCTCGACCTCGGCATCGCCCACGGGCTTGCGCGAGACCTCGACAGTGACAGATTTGTAATCGGGAAGTTCGAACTCCGGCGTGCGGACGATGACGGCATGGATGCTCATCGTTTTGTCGTCTGCGAGCGTTGCGGTGGGGGTCCCCCTGAGGGTGACGAGGTCGAGTTTATGGAGTTCGGCTGCTTCGCGGATGGCGGAGCGGGTGAGGTTTTCCTTCACCTCGTCCTCGATGTCCTTTGCGTAGCGGGAGAGGATGAGGGCTTTCGGAGCTTTGCCCGGGCGGTAGCCGGGGAGACGGGCGTGTTTTTGAAATTCCTTGGAGACGGTGTCCCATTCCTTGCCGACGCGATCGGCGGGAAGATCGATTTTCAAATCAACGACACAATTCGGTTTGTGGTCCAGAGCGACATTCATAATGAGTCGGACAGGAAAGCAGATTCGCCACGAGGCGGCAACCGGACACTCGAAAAAATCACGGGCTGCGAAAGGAAAATCGGTTGTGGTGTCAAAAACCTTGAAGCGCGGCGGAGGTGTCGGCATTTTCACCCGCTCGTCCTTGAAAGCTTCCACCGATCCCAAGCACAAACCAACCCACGAGTGCGGCGTCTTTGCGGTGTTCAACCATCCGGATGCGGCGATGCTCACCTACTACGGTCTCTTCGCCCTGCAGCATCGCGGGCAGGAGAGCGCCGGTATCACGGCCTACGCGCCTGGCGCGCCGAATTTCAAAACCCACAAGGGCATGGGACTCGTCTCCCAGGTTTTTCAACCCTCGCACCTCGAGTATCTGAAGGATGCGTCCCGCGCGATCGGTCATGTGCGCTACTCGACGACCGGCTCGAGCAATCTGAAAAACGCCCAACCATTCAGCGTGGACACGGCGCGGGGACGCTTGGCGATCGCGCACAACGGGAACCTGGTGAACGCCGCTGCGCTGCGTGCGGAACTCGAGGAGAGGGGATCGATTTTCCAGACCACGGTGGACAGCGAGATCGTGCTGCATTTGCTCGCCCAGCCTGCTTCGGCGGGCGGCGGGTTGCCGGCGTTGCGGCGTCTGCAGGGCGCGTTCTCGATCGTGCTCATGGGCGAGAACGAAGTGATTGGCTTCCGTGATCCCCACGGCTTCCGGCCGCTCTGCCTCGGCAAGCTCGACGGCGCGTATGTGCTGTCTTCGGAGAGTTGCGCGTTTGATTTGATCCATGCGGAGTTCATTCGTGAGCTCGAGCTCGGCGAGGTTGTGATCATCGACGAGCACGGGATCCGGAGCGAATGGCCATTCCCGAAATCGCGGAGCGCGTTTTGTGTGTTCGAGTATGTCTACTTCGCCCGGCCCGACAGCAACCTGAGCGGCTCGAATGTCAGCATGGCGCGTGTGGAAATGGGGCGCGAGCTGGCGCGGAGCCATCCCGTCGAGGCCGATCTCGTCGTGCCCGTGCCCGACTCGGGGATTTTTGCGGCGCTTGGGTATTCCGAGGAGTCGGGGATTCCCTACTATCCCGCCTTCGTGCGGAACCACTATATCGGCCGCACGTTCATCCAGCCCACCCAGATGATCCGCGACTTCAATGTGCGGGTGAAGTTGAACCTCATTCGCTCCGCAGTCGAGGGGAAGCGGGTGGTTGTGGTCGATGACTCGATCGTGCGCGGCACGACGGCGCGTTCGCGCGTGGTGAATCTCCGCGAGAACGGCGCGAAGGAAGTGCACATGCGCATCAGTTGTCCACCGCACAAGCACGCCTGCCACTACGGCATCGACTTTCCGGACCCCGAGAAGCTCCTCGCCAACCAATGCTCGCTCGAGCAAATCCGCGAGTATCTCGGCGCCGACTCCATCGGCTACCTTGATGTGCCCGGCATGGTTCGCGCCACAGGGCGCCAGATGAATGAATTTTGCCTTGCCTGCTTCAATGGCGACTACCCCGTGCCATTCGATGCGAAATTCGACAAGCTCGTCATGGAGCAGCGCCGCGACCAGGCGCGGCTCCTCGAGCCTCCGGTTGAGCGTCTCTTCTGATTTCCTCTTTTATCCAATGAGCACCACTCGCGCCCGCGGAGCCAAGTCCGCCAAGCCACCCAAGAAAAAAGCCTACGCCGCCGCCGGGGTGGACGTGGATCTCGGCAACGCCGTCAAAAAAGGCATCCACGCCCTCGTCAGCGCCACCCACGGACCCGAGGTGCTGGGCAAAATCGGGGGCTTCGGCGGGTTGTTCCGTCCGAATTTCAAGGGCATGAAGGATCCCGTGCTTGTCTCCAGCGTCGATGGCGTTGGCACGAAGCTCAAGATCGCCTTCGCCACCAACCGGCACGACACGATCGGGCAGGATTTGGTGAACCATTGCATCAATGACATCGCCGTGATCGGTGCGCGCCCGCTGTTTTTCCTCGACTACATTGGCGGCGAATCGCTCGACCCCGTGGTGTTTCGTCAAATCCTCAAAGGCTTCGCCAAGGCGTGCAAGGAAGGGGGCTGTGCTCTCGTCGGTGGCGAGACCGCCCAGATGCCCGGCATGTATCAGAAAGGCGAATACGATGTCGCCGGCACGATCGTCGGTGTGGTCGACCGACCGAAAATGCTCGACGGCTCCATGGTCAGGGTGGGGGATGTGTTGATCGGGCTGAAAGGAAACGGCCTTCACACGAACGGCTATTCGCTCGCCAGAAAAGTGCTTCTCGAGAAAGCCAAGCTCCCCCTCAACAAGCCTGCCCCCGGCTTGGCGCTCCCGCTCGGCAAGGAACTCCTCCGCGTCCATCCGAATTACCAACCGCTCATGGCATCGCTCCCCGACGGCATGCTCCATGGAGCCGCCCACATCACCGGCGGCGGTCTTCTCGACAACCTCCCGCGCGTCCTCCCCGAAGGCTGCCGCGCCAGCATCCGCCGAGATGCATGGAAAGTGCCGCGGATTTTTCAACTCATCCAAGACCTCGGCAAGGTGCCTGTAGAGGAGATGGATCAGGTCTTCAATATGGGCATCGGCATGGTGTTGATCGTCCCCGCCCGCGCGGCCGACAAGGCGCTTGCCCTCACCAAAGGGATAAAAATCGGAGAAGTCACTCGCGGAGATAGGGATGTGATGATTTCATGAGTATCACGCTCGCTGCCTCTTCGACCGATGCCGGGGGTTCTTTAGGGAAAAATTGGAAAAATCTTCCTCGCACCAACGCGTCCATAGGGGAAATTTCTGCCCAATCGAGGGGTGAAACCCGCAGAAATTCACTTGGCACGGGTGTTGCTTATCTGTCCATCGCAGTGAAACGACCCATGGAACGGGTCACAACCAAATAATCATTATGATATCCATCAACATCAACCCCGCCGCCAGCGGCGCGGGTCTCAACCTCGGTAAAGCCAATGACGCCCTCCAAAAAAGCCTGGCAAGGCTTTCCAGCGGGCAACGCATCGTAAACTCCAGCGACGACGCCGGCGGTCTCGCCGTTTCGATGAAAATGTCAGCAGCTCTCAAGCGCACGGAAGCTACTGCGATCAACCTCCGAAA
>CAZRLX010000132.1:0-6816 GCA_964601115.1 uncultured Chthoniobacter sp.
GAGCACGGCCGCCTCGGCCGTAGTCATCGGCGCCTCGCCGATGAACCCGTCCGAGCCAAAGCGCCGCGCGAGGCCTCCATCTCGTAGAGCCTACGGCTCGGAGAGGCGCGCGGCTCCCCGAGACCGCAGAGGTTCTCACGCGAGAAGTCTGAAAGCTTAGGGACGTTGGTATTACAAGGGCGAACTGTCGATGGACACCAAGATACGGCCTCAAATACTCCGGCCACATGGATTGTCCTCAACAAGCTTGAAATGTCCGTTGGGCGATACTGGAGGAATTTTACCTGCGGCAGTCTTCAGGCAAAAATTTCTGTCCTCTCAAATGCGCAGCCCAAGCAACGCAAAAATTGATTAACCTCCGCGAAACAGCCAACCGCATGTTTAACTTTCAAGGTCCCGCTCCGGCACTTTACTTTGCGGGAGCGGAAGGAAAAAGCGGTCCGTGCTTCGCGCCTCTCAAACGCGCATCTTTACCGATGGAGGACAGCAGAAAGATCACCCGGGCTTCTCCACAGACGTGGCGGGAAACGACGGGGGCAAAAGTTATGCCAGAACCTCGGCGGTTGAAGAAGCCGGCTCCGGACGAGGGCCCAATCGACCGGTGCCGTCAATGCCGGGAATCTGGTAACCGCGACAGTTGCCCGCATGGCCGGTCATAGGTAGCCGTGAAAATCACCAAGTTAGAAACCTTTCACGTCCGTCCTCGCTGGCTGTTTCTCAAAGTCTCCACGGACGCCGGGATTACCGGCTGGGGCGAGCCCCTGCTCGAGGGCCGCGCCTTGACTGTGGAACGGGCGGTCGAAGAAATCGGGCGCTGGCTGGTCGGGCGTGACCCGCGCCAGATCGAGGCGATCTGGCAGGAAGGCTACCGGGGCGGTTTCTACCGCGGGGGGCCGGTCCTGACGTCCGCGCTCTCGGGGATCGAGCAGGCGCTCTGGGACATCAAAGGCAAAGCCCTCGGCGTGCCCGTGCATGAATTGCTGGGAGGCCGAGTGCGCGACCGTATCCGGCTCTATGGCTGGCTGAACGTGGCGGCCACGGGTGATTACGTGGCGGAAGCGGCGAGGGAGGTCGAAGGGCGCGAGTTCACCGCTTACAAATTCGTTCCGGTTCCGGCTTGCGAGTTGCTGGAGAACCCCCGCTTTTTCGACCGCGTGGTGGAAACCGTGGCGGGTCTGCGGAAGGTGCTCGGCGAGGAGATCGACATGGCGCTGGATTTTCACGGCCGCTGCACGCCCGCCGTGGCCAAGCGGCTCTGTCGCGAGTTGGAGCCTTTTCGCCCGCTTTTCATCGAGGAACCGGTCTTGCCCACCAACCCGCAAGCCCTGCGGGAGCTGCGGGAGAGCACAACCATCCCGCTGGCCGCCGGCGAGAGGCTCTTCACCCGCTGGGACTACGCCGAACTCCTGCACGCCCAAGCCGTACATCTTATCCAGCCCGACCTTTCCCATTGCGGCGGGATTTTCGAGGCGCGCAAGATCGCGGCCATGGCCGAGATCCACGACATCGCGGTCGCTCCGCACTGCCCGCTCGGCCCGGTCGCCCTTGCCGCCTGCCTCCAGCTCGATGCCTGCACGCCGAATTTCTTCTGCCAGGAACACCTCACCCTCGGTGAAAACCTCCTCAAAGAACCGATCCGGGTCGAGAACGGCTACGCCTTGGTTCCCGCAGCGCCGGGACTCGGCGTCGAGGTGGACGAGTCGAAATTACAGACCCAACTCTTCGACGGCGCCTGGGAGACGCCGCGCTTTTACCGCAAGGACGGCTCGCTGGCCGAGTGGTAGAGTCAGAAACCCGCACCCCACGCCCATTATGAATCATGAAAAATCCTCCACTGAAACGCTCTGACATCGAAAATAGCATCCGCACGGCCCTTGAGGTTTGTCGCCATTTCGCCTTCGCCCTGCCCCCGTATGCCGGATGGGGCCGCGAGGATTGGATCACCAAAGGCTCTGCCTGGGATGAAGTTCGAGACTGCATGTTGGGCTGGGATGTGACCGATTTCGGCAGCGGACGTTTCGAGGAGATCGGGCGGGTGCTGTTCACGCTGCGCAACGGGCGGTCCGACGACCCGCGGTATCCGAAGACGTATGCGGAAAAGTTGCTCGTCGATCCCGAGAACCAACGCGCTCCGGCCCATTTTCACCGCTCCAAACGCGAGGATATTGTCTGCCGTCATGGCGGCAACATCCTGGTGCAACTCACCAAGGCGACGCCCGGGGGCGGCTGGTCGGAGGAGCGCTTTTGCATCGCGGTCAACGGGTGCGTCCGCGAACTGGGCCCGCGGGAGATCGTCTCCCTCTCACCCGGCGAATCCCTCACCATCCCGCCCGGCACCATCCACCAATTCTGGGCCGAGGAAGGAACCGGGTGGGAGTTCGAAGGCCGACGCTACAGCCTCAGCAGCGAAATCAGCAGTGTCTGCGACGATTGGAACGACAATGTTTTCTTCGAAAATTGGGCGGCCCGCTTCCCGCAAATCCTGGAAGACGTCCCGGCCACGCGTTTCCTCTGCTCCGAATATCCCAAAAGCCGCGACATGGCCCGGGAACCAAGCGGGCGACCCCTGAAAGGCGTCCCGCAATGATCCTCGACGACCTCGACATTTATGAACGATCCCTTCCCTGAGCCGCTGCGGCAAAAAATCCATTCGGCAAAAATTATTGCCGTTGTGGTCATCGACGATCCGGATGATGCCGTGCCGCTTGCTTGCGCGCTGCTGGATGGCGGCCTCTCCGCCATCGAGTTGACTTTGCGCACCCCGTCGGCCTTCGAATCCCTGGAGCGCATTCGCGGGCACTGCCCGGAAATGATGGCCGGGCTCGGAACGGTGATTGCCACCGGACAGGTGGAAAGAGCTGCCGCCGCCGGCGCGGCTTTCGCCGTGGCGCCCGGCCTGAATCCCAAAGTCGTGGCGGCGGCGCAGGCGGCGGCCTTGCCCTTCGCTCCCGGCATCGCCACACCCTCGGACATCGAGGGCGCGGTCGATCTCGGCTGCAAGCTGCTCAAGTTTTTTCCGGCCGAGCCCAGCGGCGGCGTCGCCTATTTGAATTCGATGGCCGCCCCCTACGCCCATCTCGGCCTCGAATACATCCCGCTGGGCGGTTTGGATGAGAACAACTTCCTGCGCTATCTCGCCATGCAAAACATCCCCGCCGTGGGCGGTTCCTGGATTGCTCCGCGCAACCTCATCCAAAACAAAGCATGGGCCACCATCACCGCCAACGCCCGGCAAGCCACCGGCCAACTCGCATAACATGAAGCAAACCATCGTCACCTTCGGGGAAATCATGGGGCGCCTCTGCCCTCCCGGGTTCAATCGCTTTGTCCAATCCATGCCCGGCCCGCTGGAACTGACCTTCGCCGGAGCGGAAGCGAACGTGGCCGCTTCACTGTCCATTCTGGGAGCCCGAGCCCGATTCGTCACCGCGTTACCGGACAATGTGCTTGGTGACTGCTGCGTGCGTACCCTGCGCGGACTCGGCGTGGACACCTCGCACATTCTCCGCACGAAGACCGGTCGCCTTGGTCTCTACTTTGTGGAGAAGGGAGCCAACCAACGTCCGAGCAACGTGGTTTATGACCGTTCCCACAGCGCCATTGCCGAAGCGCAAGCCGAAGATTTCGACTGGACCGCCATTTTCCATGGCGCGAATTGGCTGCACACCACCGGCATCACGCCGGCGCTTTCCCGCAACGCTTTCGCCTCATGCCTGGCGGCGGTCCGGGCCGCCAAGTCGGGCGGTCTGTCGGTCTCCTGCGATCTCAACTTCCGCAAAAAGCTGTGGGATTGGGAAGCTGGCACCAAGTCCACCGCACTCGCCAATCGTTGCCTCAGGGAAATCCTGCCGTATGTGGATGTCTGTATCGCCAACGAGGAGGACGCGGCCGATGTGCTCGGAATCCATGCCCAAGGCAGCGACATCCATGGCGGACAACTGGCCATCGCCCGCTATCCCGAAGTCGCCGAGGAAATCATCCGGCAGTTTCCCAACATCCGTCAGGTCGCAATCACCCTGCGCGAAAGCCTTTCCGCCTCGCACAACAACTGGGGAGCAATGCTCTACGACAAGGCCGGCAACAAGGCCTTCTTCGCTCCCCTGAAAGATGACACCTATGCGCCCTATGAAATCCGCAACATCGTGGACCGCGTCGGGGGCGGAGACAGCTTCGGTGCCGGATTGGTCTTCGCTTTGAACACCCCGGAGCTCGCCGCGCCGGAAATGGCCGTTCGTTTCGCCGCCGCCGCCTCCTGCCTGGCGCACTCGATCGAGGGAGACTTCAACTTCTCATCGCGCGCGGAAGTCGAGGCCCTCATGGGCGGAAACGCCTCGGGACGCGTCGTCCGCTGAGTCCGCCGGAAATCCCGATCGCCACGCTTCCTCCATCATGAAAATCACCAACACAAAAACCTTCCTCGTCGAGGGGATCAAATACAACTGGACCCTGTTCAAGATCGAAACCGAGTCCGGTCTCCACGGCTGGGGCGAGGCCACGAACTGGCCGGGATCCCCTCTCATCGAGGCCGCCTGCAAGCACGTCGGCGACTTCATCATCGGGCAGGATGCGCGCCGTCTCGATTATCTCTGGACCAAAGTTTATCGCGACATGAACTGGCTCGGCCAGGCCGGTCCCCTCCTCTCGGCCATCAGCGCGATGGACATCGCGCTCTGGGACATCAAAGGCAAGGCGGCGGCAATGCCGGTTTACGATCTGCTCGGCGGCCTCTATCGAAAGAAGGTCCAACTCTACGCCAACTACTGGTTCACCGGGGGCGGGCACTCGCCCGCGGACTATGCCCGGCAGGCCGGGGAGACGGTGGCCAAGGGCTTCACCGCCCTGAAGTTCGATCCGTTCGCCCATGTGAATTACTGGTATGGCGAGGATCTGAGCGACAACAACGGGCTCACCGAAAAACAGAAGCGACTCGCTCTAGATGTGGTCGCGGCGGTGGCCAAGGCCGCAGGCCCCGAGGTCGCCATCGCCATCGAGACACATGCCTTTCTCAACGGCCCGACCGCGGTCGAGATGGCCCATCGTTTGGCGAAGCTGGGCTTCAACTGCATGTGGTATGAGGAACCCGCCCTGCCGGAATTCCCCGACGCCATCGCGGACATCCGGAGCAGGATCACGCTGCCGGTCTGCGTGGGCGAACGCCTGCACAGCCGTTTCATGCTGCGCGGGGTGCTGGACAAGAAGGCGGCCGATGTCGTGATGCCCGACATCACCCGCTGCGGCGGCATCAGCGAAATGCGAAAGATGGCCAACCTCGCCGAGACCTACAACGTGCCGATCGCCCCGCACAATCCCAACGGGCCGATCTCGACGATCGCTTCGGCCCACACGATGGCCACGGTGCCGAATTTCTTCCGCCAGGAATTCATGGTCAACGATGTGCCTTGGCGCGACGCCTGCCTCTCGCATCCCCTGCCCGTGTCGGACGGATGCTTTGAGATGCCCGATCGTCCCGGGCTGGGCTTCGACATCGACGAATCCATCTTGCTGGCCCATCCCGGCCTGCGCACCCGACCGGATGACCGCACCTTTTACATCTGATGAGCCCGCTCTGGAAATCCGACGATGACCTTTTTGCCCTCAGCCGGCGCGAGCTCTACACCGCCGTGGTGGGCGACATCATGGACCTCCTCGGCCACAGACGCCAATTCCTGCCGCCATCCATCCAACCGCTGCGCGATGACATGGTGGTCATCGGCCGTGCAATGCCTGTCTTGGAAATGGACGATAATGGGGGGGAAGGTCCCGGCCGCAAAAGCGAGGTGCTCAACCGGCCCTTCGGTCTGATGCTTTCGGCCCTCGATGACCTCAGGCCCGGCGAGGTCTATGTTTGCAGCGGCTCCTCGCCGGCCTATGCGCTCTGGGGCGAGTTGATGAGCATGGCGGCATCGAACCGGGGAGCCACGGGCGCGGTGGTCAATGGCTACTCCCGCGATACGAAGGGGATCCTCGCCCAGAACTTTGCCTGCTTCTCGATGGGACGGTATTCCCAGGATCAACGCCCGCGCGGCAAAGTGGTGGATTTCCGCTGCTCCATCGAATTCGGCGACGTGACCGTCCGCCCCGGCGATCTCATCTTCGGCGATCTCGACGGCGTCTGCGTTGTGCCCCAACAGATCGAAACCGAAGTGTTCACCCAAGCCCTGGAAAAGGCGCGCGGGGAGAAGCGCGTCTTCCACGCGATCAAAGGCGGCATGAAGGCCCAAGAATCGTGGGACAAATTCGGGATCATGTAATGATGAAACCCAAAGTCCTCATCACCAACCATGTCCCCGACGACCATCTCGAGCCTTTGCTCGGGCTCGCGGACATCATCAAAGGTCCCTCCGGTGGCCCAATGTGCACCCGCGAGGAAGTCCTCGCTCTGGCACCGGAACTCGACGCCATTATCAACCAGCACGAATTGGCCGTGGATCGTGAACTCCTCGCGGCATCACCCCGCCTCAAAATCGTGGCCAATGTCGCCATCGGATTCAACAACATGGACATTCCCGCGATGAACGAAGCCGGGGTCTGGGGCTCCAATTGCCCCGGTGTCTTTGCCGGGCCCGCCGCCGATCACACCCTCGCACTGCTGCTTGCCGTCGCACGCCGACTGACCGAGGCGGATGCCTACTGCCGCTCCGGTCAGTGGGAGAAGGATGGGTTCCAACCGGGGCCTTGGGATGGAGTATTGCTGGCCGGCAAAGTGATGGGGATCGTGGGATTCGGACAAATCGGACAAGCTGTGGCCAAGCGGGCCGAGGCCTTCGGGATGCGTGTGATTTTCCACGATCCCTCCAAATCCGCAGACCCCCGACA
>CAZRLX010000133.1:0-6429 GCA_964601115.1 uncultured Chthoniobacter sp.
ATGTCCATCGCCTCGGCCACGGTCGTGATCGAGAACCTCATCCCCGCCGTGAAGGCACTCCGCGACACGCTGGACGCCAAGGCGAACGCCTTCGCCTCGATCGTCAAGATCGGCCGGACCCACCTCCAGGACGCCACCCCGCTGACTCTCGGCCAAGAGTTTTCAGGCTATGTCTGCCTGCTCGACCAGGCGCTCCGGGATATCGAGTTTTCGCTCGGCGGCCTCTACCAACTCGCCATCGGCGGCACCGCCGTCGGCACGGGCCTCAACGCCCACCCGGAATTCGGCGACCGCGCCGCCGCCCACATCGCCAAGCTCACCGGCCTCCCGTTTGTCTCCGCTCAAAACAAATTCGCCGCCCTCTCAGGCCACAACGAATTCGTCATCGCCAGCGGCGCCGTGAAGTCGCTCGCCTGCGCGCTCATGAAAATCGCCAACGACATCCGTTGGCTCGCCAGCGGCCCCCGGTGCGGCCTCGGCGAACTCATCATCCCCGAAAACGAACCCGGCTCCTCGATCATGCCCGGCAAGGTGAACCCGACCCAATCCGAGGCCCTGACCATGATCGCCATCCAGGTCATGGGCAACGACGCCGCCATCGGCATCGCCGCCTCGCAGGGAAATTTCGAGTTGAATGTCTTCAAGCCCGTCATCGTCCACAATTTCCTCCACTCCGTGCGACTCCTCGCCGAGGGCTGCCACTCCTTCAACGACCACTGCGCCATCGGCATCGAGCCAAACCTTCCGGTCATCGAAGGCTACGTCAAAAATTCCCTCATGCTCGTCACCGCGCTCAATCCCCACATCGGCTACGACAAGGCGGCCCAAATCGCCAAGAAAGCCCACAAGGAAAACACCAGCCTCAAGGAGGCAGCCGTGGCCCTCGGCCATCTCACCGCAGAGCAATTCGACCAGTGGGTCGTCGCAGAAAAAATGACGCGGCCTTGAAAACCCGGCCCCTCGCGTTAGCGTGGCATGAATGAAACTCCGCCTGGATCTTCTGGAGCAACTGACAGCCGAGGACATCGCCGAACAGGCGGAGAGGAATGTCCACCGCTTCAAACCCGAGCCTCTTTTCTCAAAAACTGGAGTTGGGAGTCTATCACCGGCATCAACCAGCGAACGTGCGCAAGAGCTGGAGCACAGCACGGAATTAATTCGGAAACTGGAACAGCGTGCGCAAGCCGCTGGGAAGAGACCCGACAGCGAGAACTGAATCTCCCCGAGGTTTATGACATCTTGCGGGATTTCCACCGCAGCGCCCCTTTTCTTTTTCTAAACGGCAACACGTTCGCATTCATCGGCCGTGAATTGAGTCTTGCTGTTTTCAGCGAATTGCCGCCATCCCGCCGCCGCGAACTCGCCTCGGCTGTCGCCCACTACATCGCCGGTGTGCTTGATCGCGACGCGATGATCGCCGCCGTCGAGTCCCTCTGCGAATCCGCCTCGTTTGCTCCCGGGGACAGGGTGCAAACCCTGCGCGGCAGCACCTCGGGCACGGTTGTCCGCATCCTTGAGGATGGCCGGATTTCCTGGAAGCCACACGGCTCCGGCATCGAACTCATCGCCCTGCCGGAGAGCCTGAAAATGGCTGATCCCAAAATCTGATCGCTTTTGGTCTTCTGGAATGTAGTGCGGGCGTCTCGCCTGCATTCGTAAGTCGTTCGATGTCAGGCGGGACGCCTGACCTACATAAGCGAACAAAACAAAAATGCCTGTGGATCATCGACCCACAGGCATTTCGCTATGAAAACCCCCGGTTGCCCGGGAAATTCTTATTTGGCTGATTTTTTCTTCGAGGGACGAACAACCACGAACGATCCGTTCGCGCCGGGCACCGCTCCTGCGATGACGATCACTCCCTCTTCGCCGCGCACCTGGAGGATGCGCAGGTTTTGAACAGTGATACGGTCGTCACCCATGTGACCAGGCATGCCCATGTTTTTCCACACGCGGCCCGGGGTCGAGCGGTTTCCGATGGCGCCGTTCCGGCGGTGCATCGTGGAACCGTGGCTGGCTGGCTGGCCGGCAAATCCATGGCGCTTGATCGTGCCTTGGAATCCTTTGCCCTTCGATTGGCCGATGACATCGACGAATTGCCCCGCTTCGAAATGCGTCACAGGCAGATCCGCGGATTCGGGAGCGGCCTCGCCGTCCTTGAGGCGGAATTCCTTGATGAAGCGCTTGGGCGTCGAGGAGGTCTTGGCGAAATGCCCGGTCTGGGCTTTGCCCACACGCTGCGGCTTTTGCTCCCCATAGCCGATTTGCACAGCCGTGTAGCCGTCTTTGTCCTGCGACTTGACTTGAAGAATGCGATTGCCGCCCGCCTCGATGACGGTGGCCGGTGTCACACGACCCTGCTCGTCATAGATGCGGGTCATACCGAGTTTTTTTCCGAGAAGTCCGATGCTGCTCATGGCTGTTAGATTTTGATTGTGATGTCGACGCCGGCGGGGAGGTTCAACTTGCGAAGCTCATCGACCGTTTTCGCAGTCGGCTCGACGATGTCGAGGAGTCGCTTGTGGGTGCGGATTTCGAATTGATCCATGGATTTTTTGTCAACGTGCGGAGAGCGGTTGACGGTGAAGCGCTCGATGCGGGTGGGGAGGGGAATCGGGCCGGCGACTTTCGAGCCGGTGCGCTTGGCGGTTTCGACGATTTCCGAAGCCGAGGCGTCAAGGATACGATAATCGAACGCCTTGAGACGGATTCGGATTTTTTGACCATTGGGTGCTGCCATAGATGATAAAGATCTGTTTGGTTTTTAGGTCCGCTGGATTTGCGGGAGCGGCACTTTAGGAAAACGCGGATGCTTGGCAAGGGGTTTTTCGGGATTTTTTCAAGCGGGGGATTTCCCCGTTTTCGCAATGCGGCGTCTTTGTCCGATCGGGGTTGTCCATCGCCCGCGAACACCGCATCATGAAAGCCATGACACATGATCTCCAGCCCGGCTTCCCCGCTCCCGATTTCACCGCCATCGCCGTGGGCGGCCCCCATGGCGAGGGCGAGTCCATTTCCCTCTCCAGCCTGCGCGGCAAGACCGTCGTGCTGTATTTTTACCCGAAGGACGACACACCGGGATGCACCACCCAGGCCTGCGCCGTGCGCGACAACCACGCGGCGATCCTCGCAAAAGGCGCGCTGATCTACGGCGTCAGCATCGATTCGCCAAAAAGCCACGCCAAGTTTCTCGCGAAACACGACCTGCCCTTCCCGCTCATCAGCGACGAGTCGAAGTCCATCGTCGAAGCCTATGGCGTCTGGGTGGAAAAAAGCATGTATGGGAAAAAATACATGGGCACCGAGCGTTCGACATTTGTCATCGGCGCGGACGGAAACATCAAAGCCGTGCACCGCAAGATCGCACCGGCTGCCCATGTTCCAACCATCCTAAACGATCTGTGAGCACCGACTCCACCACAGCACTGCTGCGGCTCTACGACCGGTTTGTCGGGCTTCTGGACAAGCTCCCCGGGGGAATCCAGAAGCCGGTGCTGCAGGAACTCCAGCCAATCCGCGACCTCTTCCTCGACCGTCGCCCCGCGCGCATTCAGTTGGCAGGCGGCGCATCTGTCAGCGTTCCCGCGCTCTTCGCTGCGATGGGCGTTAGGCCCGTCCATACGGGAGATGCAGTCCATGGTTGGCGCGAATACACCTCGCCCTGCGGAGCCTCGATCTCAATCCTCGACACCCGTGCGGATGCCCCCGAGGAGCATGTCCGCTCGGGACTGGATCACCATTTCCCCGACCTTGTCCTGGTGGTGCAGGATTCAGAACCGCTCCCGGAGGAGTGGCAGGAATCATTGACGCGCGCAGCACTTGCCCAAGCCCCTGTGGTCGGTATCTGCCCCGATCCGGCGTTTCGCCAGCGCCTCACCGACCTGATGATTGATGGCCGCCCGAACACCATGGCGACAGTGTTCGAGCCGGGCGATCCCGCCACGCCGGAATCGCTTTGCGCCCTGTTGCCGCTCCAGGCCCAGATCGAATTCGCCCAGTTCACCCAGGCCCGCCGCGCCCAAGCCTACATCGCCTCCAGGCTTCTGCGGTCATTCAGTGCCATCTGTGGCGTTGTCGCCCTCCAACCGATTCCCCTCGCCGACCTGCCGGTCCTCCTGGCGCTCCAGAGCCTCATGGTCGGTCTCATCATCCACACCACCGGCCGCCCGGTCGGACCGAAACTCATCGCCGAGTTCCTCGCCGCACTCGGGATCGGCGCCGCCGCCGGATTCGTCTTCCGCGAGACTGCCCGCATCGCCGTGCGGATCGTGCCATTCTGGGGAAATGCCGTCTCCGGCCTCGTCGCAGGCGCCGGAACCTACGCGATCGGCCGCGCAGCCATCGCCTACTTCATCGACGACACCCCGTTGGACGGAACCCGCCTTCTCTTCAAGCGCCTCCTGCGCAAGCCCGCCTCGACAGATCTTCCTTCCTGACCCTTCCATGCCCGCGCCAGACCCAGCCGCTGCGACCCGCGAGTCAGCCATCGCCGCCGTGCGAGATATCTACCGCGAACTCGAAAACCGCCCGCTCGAACGCCACTGCATCCGCCGCACCGCCTGTTGCCAATTCCAACTCACGGGCAAAATCCCCCAGCTCACGCGCGGCGAAGCCCTCGTCACGGCAAAAGCCCTCCGCGCCACAGGACGCAAGGCGTTGCCAACCCGCTCCGACGGAGCCTGCCCGCTCCTCGACCCCCGCACCTCGCGCTGCCTTGTTTACGAAGCCCGCCCCTTCGGATGCCGCACCCATTTCTGCGCCGCCGCCGGCGGGACCGCCCCCCGCGCCACCGTCCTCGACCTCATCCGCCGCCTCGAAGCCATCGACCAAACCCTCAAAGGCGACGGCCCCCACCCCCTTCCCCAAGCCCTCGAAGTCGCCCTCGGCACTCGGCGCTGATCAAAACGGGTTGTCAAAAAATGGGTGGAAATTTCCGCCAACAATTGTATCAATCCGGATTCCCAACTTTCGCGTCCCTAGCTCAATGGTAGAGCAGTTGACTCTTAATCAATTGGTTCCGGGTTCGAGTCCCGGGGGGCGCACTCCTCTGCGACAGCAAGTTGTAGAGAAAATGTCAAAAAGGTAAAATACAGTGATGGGCAGCTGATGGGCAGTTTTGCATCAAGCAACCCCTTTTTCTTGATAGCGATTAGAGCCAGCATTTGTGAGGCTCGATAAGCACTCGCTCCAAAAATCGCTCGTCCGGATGTCAGTTTCCAAAACTCACGCCCACCCCAAAAATATTTTCTCCCGCTGGCACCCAAATCCTCCCCCACCCAGATGAGAGTTTTCTAAAAACTCTCGTATCCACTTCAAGCCCCCCTGCCCCCCAAAAAAGCCCGCCTCTACCCAAATCCTCGGACATCGAGCCAACCCAAAACCTCCCCTCGCCCAAATTCTCCCTCGCCGACCAAATTCTCGGAGCCCCCATTTCAAAGGCCCGAGGTCTTGGCGACGATGCGGCGGCGAGCATTTGCCGCACGGCTCCGCCAGCCTTGCGGGGGCGAAGGGAGTGAGGGGAGAGCGCTAGCGATTCCCCGAGCGAGCGGAGCAGGGTGGGCGGGGGCGGGGGTGGCGCGACCTTCAAGGGAGCGGCAGACCGCCACCGAACCACCCCCGCGCAGATGGCATGGGACCGGCTTCCGAACTACAACGGCGGCGCGCAAGGCTCCACCAACACGAGGCGCAACCATCGCCGCCGAAACCGCAGCCCCGCGTGGCTGCTGGCCCCGCGATCCGCGTAGCGGAGGCGCAATGGAGCGCAGGCGATTGGAGCGGAGGCGAAGGTAAGGTCCGATAATGGCCTGTGGTGGATAGAACCCCGCCGCCTGTAAGCGGCACCGGTGGCGGGGGTGAGCGAAGCGAACTCTCTATCCACCACACGGCATTATCGGACCAGCGAAACGAAATTTCAGCCCCACCAGAGGCCGATGTGGCGAGGAACGAGCCGCTGAGTGCCGAACAGCGCGCGCCCCAGAGTGAGCGTTTACCGCAGCCGCAGCGGAGATCGCCGGAGTGGAATGAAGCCGGAGCGGAGCGGTTCGCGGGGCCATTCGTGACATTGCGGCGAAGCCGGACACAAAGAAACGCCGATGGCTGGCGCTTGCGCAGCGAAGCGGAGCCAGCCTGCCATGGCGGCGCGGTTTCGCACCTCGGCGACCTTCGGTGTTACCAGCAGCTCGGTGGGATTTTGAGCGGGGAAGGAAGGGAAGTGGAATTCGCCGTTACATCTGGGGAGCCTGCGAACAGGACTCTTACCAGCAGGCGGCGAACTCCGCTTTGAACAGAACACCCCTGCGCGAAAAGTCAACAGAGCCGCAAGAGCGGGGGAAGGGCGGGATTTGACTCTCGCAGAAAATTGCCGGAGTTTTCCCCTGCCCGCTCCCAAATCGGAACGACTAAATGTAGGTCCGGTTTGCGTATCTCTTG
>CAZRLX010000134.1:0-6401 GCA_964601115.1 uncultured Chthoniobacter sp.
GGTAGGGCATGCGTCCCGCTTGCCGATGGGAAAAATCCGGCCGAAGGCCGCTGGAATTTCAGCGAGGCGGGCGCTCTCCCCGGGAGCATTCGCACTGGCGGATCGCCTACGCTCGACGGCAACGGTCCCACCCGAGGGGAATTTCGCATTGCGTTTTCCGGCTTGGCAGGCAAGACAAAGGATCATGAAGACTCGATTTTCCAGCGTGTTGGCTCTTGGTGCGGTGGTGGTTCTCGGTGCGGGGTGTGATCGGCCGGAGGACGCCGAGGTGAAACCCGAAAAGAACGCAACGACCGTTGTAAAACCATCCGCCCCCGCTCCCTCGCCGGCGCAGAAGATTTCCGACGGGGGTGGCGGGTTGAAGGAGCTTTCGGAGATGATTTCCAAGGGGCGCTTGAGCGATGAGGGGTTGGAGATGTTGGAGGAGGCGGTGGAGAGCGATCCTGCGGCGGCGGCGGGATGGGCGGTGACCTTGCCTCCGGGGGCCGATCGCGACCTGTGCCTCGAGACGGTGTTCTACGGTTGGGGCGGATCGGATTCCACGGCGGCGTTGAACTTTATCCGTGGAACATTGCGCGGCATGGATCGCACGCTGGCGGCGGCATCAGTGGCCGAGGCCATGGCGGAGGAATCGCCCGAGGCGGCATCCGCCGCGTTGGCGTTGGTCGCCGAACCGATCCCGAGGGGGATCGTGATCGAGTCGATCGTGTCGTCCGGCGTCGCGGAATCCCCCGAGCGCGTGGCTTCCTGGGCCCTTGCGCTGTCGAATCCGTATGAACGCGAGACGGCGCTGGCCGCGTTGGGCAGCGCATGGTCGGAGGAAAATCCCCAAGCCTGCGCGGCGTGGATCGCCTCGAATCTGAAGGGCGACGAGCGCGCGAATGCCACGGCCGAACTCATGGCGAACTGGGGGGGTTCTTCACCGAGGGATGCCGCGCAGTGGCTCGCCGGCCAGCGCAACGCGCCGGGGTATGTCGAGGCCGGCGGGGAGTTGGCGGACGCCTGGGCAATGGTCGATCCGCGTGCGGCGGCGAATTGGGCGATGCAGGAGACGGATGCCGAGGCCCGCGGGGTTTTTGTCGACACTGTGGTGATGAACTGGGTTCTGAACGAAGCGGCCGACTCGATCGATTGGGCGAATGGCATTCAGGATCCCGAGGTGCGTGCGGCTGCGCTGGAGGGCGCGTTTGTGGCGTTGGATGCCGAGGCCCCCGCGGCGTTGGATTATTGGTTGGAGTCGCATCCCTCGCACGCGGCGCGCGACATCGCGTTGTCGGTGCGGGATTCCGACGTCGAGTGAGGTGGGGGCGCCGTCGGGCGCCACACCACCACAGGTTGTGGTTGTCACGAAGTCGGCACACAATTTGTGCTTGTCTGACGGGGGCGGGGGCTTCCATGATGACCGCACTTTGAGAGGGCCGATCACTTCGTTTGATGTGTTTGATGTTTCCCCGGTTCCGAGGAAACCCTCTCGTGTCCTCCCACAGTTCCGGTGCGTTTCCGTGCTGGAAATCTTCTCAACCCAACCTGCAACGCCTCTTTATGCATAGACCCGCCCCGCTGGAAACGAACGAAACCCAGGGAGTGTTTTTTCCCGAACTCGCCGAGCGCGCGCGCACGGCGGGGGCGGTGAAGAACTTCGTCCTGGACACGAATGTGCTCCTGCACGATCCGCATTGCCTCAACCGGTTTCAGAACAACCATGTGCATATCCCGGTGGAGGTGCTTACGGAGTTGGACAATTTCAAGAACGAGCAAAGCGAGCGCGGCGCGAACGCGCGGGCGGCGCACCGGTTTTTGAGCCAGATTTTCGGGAGGAACGCGGGGAGTGTGACCGGCGGGGCGGAGACGGTGGGCGGCGGCACGGTGAGGATTTTGGTGAACGACGCCTCGGAGAAAACAAAGGCCACGCGGGCGATGAAGCGGTTCCAGATGGTGTTTCCGGAGAACGACCGCATGGACCACCGCATCATGCGCGCGTGTCTGGGACTGAAGGAGCGTGATGCGGCGCAGACGATCCTTGTGACGAAGGACCTGAACATGCAGCTCCGCGCCATGGCCATCGGGCTGGAGTGCGAGGATTACCTGAGCGACAAGGTGGCTGAGCGCGATGCCGAGGGCGGCGAGTTGCGTTCGGTGGCGGTCGAGCCGCACGAGTTGCAGCGGTTCGGCAGCGCGGGGACGATCACGCTGGGCGCCGCGCGCACCGGGCCTCTGGAGCTGAACGAATACATCCTCTTGCAGGTCTCCGAACACAAAATGCTCCCCGCGCGGCACCGCGGCAACGGCGAGCTGACAAGGCTGAATATCCCGCATCAATTACAAATCCCGAAGGGTATCGAGTTGCGGGCGGCAAATGCCGGGCAGCAGTGTTTTCTGGATGCGTTGCTGGACCCCGACATTTCGCTGGTGACATGTTTCGGCCAAGCGGGAACTGGCAAGACGCTCCTTGCCGTGGCTGCGGGGTTGCATCAGTTGGGGCGAAATGAATTCAACGGGCTGACGGTGAGCCGTCCGGTGGTGGCGATGGGCGACACGCTGGGGTTCCTGCCCGGCACGCTGAACGAGAAGATGCATCCGTGGCTGCAGTCGATCTATGATGCCTGCGAGGTGCTCATGCCGCTTCACAAGCCTGCGGGCGGAAAGACCAAGGGGGCGTCGAAAAAGGAGGGGGCGTTTGCCTCCGGGGAGTCGCAGGGTGGGGGGCACCAGCCGGTGGTGAAGCCCTACGAGCAACTCATCGAGCGAGGTCTGCTGGAAATCGAGGCGCTGTGCTACATCCGCGGACGCTCGATTCCGAACCGTTTCTTCGTGCTCGACGAGGCGCAGCAATTGACGCCGCTCGAGGCCAAGACGGTGGTGACGCGCATGTCGCGCGGCTCGAAGCTCGTGATGGTCGGAGACCCGGCGCAGATCGACAATCCGTATGTCGACAGCCGCTCGAACGGGCTTGTTTACACGCGCAACAGGTTGCGTGGGCAATCGCTCGCGGCCCATATTTGCCTGACGAAGGGCGAGCGCAGTCCGCTCGCGGAGATCGGCGCGCGGAGGATGTGAAGATGAGTTTTCAGTTTTGAGGGTTCAGTTTTCAGGAACTGACGCGCGGAGTGGGTTGTTTTTAAGATTTCAGTTTTCAGCCGGGGCCGGGATTGAGAGAGTCGGGGCCATGCAGGATTTGACGGAGAGAAATATTTATCCCGAGACGAAGCGGTTTCTGGGGCGTGCGGAGAAGGAATCGTTGCTCGGGCAGCGCGGGGTGGTGGTGTGGATGTATGGGCTGTCGGGCTCGGGGAAATCGACGATCGCGAATTTGCTCGAGCGCGAACTGCATGGGGAGGGGCGGTTCACCGCGATTCTGGATGGAGACAATCTGCGCGCGGGGTTGAATGCGAACCTGGGATTTTCCGATGAGGACCGCGCCGAAAATGTGCGGCGGGTGGCCGAGACGGCGAAGCTGCTGGCGGGGTTGGGGGTGATTGTGCTGGTGTCCGTGATCACCCCGAGGCGCGCGCTGCGGGAGTTGGCCGGCCGGATCGTGGGCGCGGACTTCCACGAGGTGTATGTGCGCGCTGCGTTCGAGACGTGTGCCGAGCGCGATCCGAAGGGGCTCTACGCCAAGGCGAGGGAGGGCGCGGTGAAGCAGTTCACTGGCAAGGACAGCGGGTTCGAGGAACCTGAAAACGGGTGCCTGACTCTTGACACGGAGGCGGCTTCGGCAGAGGAATGTGCCCTGCTTTTGCGGGAGCATCTCCGCCGGATCATGGATTCCGGCAGCGCCAACTGACCTTGTTGCGCGGGACGTTTTTTTGCGAAGCGCACATTCCGAGACATGCCACAATACTCACTCGACCATCTGGACCAGATCGAAGCGGAGGCCATTTACATCCTTCGCGAGACAGCTGCCCAATTTCAAAACCCCGCGTTGTTGTTTTCCGGCGGGAAGGATTCGATCGTCATGGCCCATCTGGCGGCGAAGGCATTCTGGCCTGCGAAGGTTCCTTTTCCGTTGTTGCACGTCGACACCGGGCACAACTTCGCCGAGACGCTGCAGTATCGCGATGCGTTTGTGGAAAAGCTCGGGGCGAGGCTCGTGGTGGGACTCGTGCAGGACTCGATCGACAAGGGGCGCGTGAAGGAGGAGAAGGGGCCGTTCGCCTCGCGCAACAAACTCCAGACCGTGACCCTCCTCGACACGATCGAGGAGCAACAATACGACGCCTGCCTCGGCGGGGGACGCCGCGACGAGGAGAAGGCCCGAGCTAAGGAGCGCTTCTTTTCCCATCGCGACGACTTCGGTCAGTGGGATCCTAAGAACCAGCGTCCGGAGCTGTGGAACCTCTTCAATGGAAAATACCATCCCGGCGAGCATTTCCGGGTGTTTCCGCTCTCAAACTTCACCGAGATGGATGTGTGGATGTATATCAAGCGCGAGGAGATCGAGTTGCCCTCGTTGTATTTCGCGCACGAGCGCGAGGTTTTTTCGCGCAATGGGTCGTATCTGGCCGTGTCGGAATTCGTGCCGATGCTCGATACCGAGCAACCAGAGCGCAAGACGGTGCGGTTCCGCACGATCGGGGACATCACCTGCACCGGCGCGGTGGAATCCACGGCATCGACCCTCGATGAGGTGATCGCCGAGGTCGCCGCGGCGCGGCAGACCGAGCGCGGCACACGCTCCGATGACAAGCGCTCGGAGACCGCGATGGAAGACCGCAAGCGCGAGGGGTATTTTTAATTTTTCGAACCATGGATCTTCTACGTTTTGCCACCGCTGGTTCCGTCGATGACGGCAAGTCCACGCTCATCGGACGTCTTCTTTACGATTCCAAAAGCATCTTCGAGGACCAGTTGCTGGCCGTCGAGGAGAGCTCCCGCCGCCGCGGCGATGGGGTGGTGAATCTCGCGCTGCTGACCGATGGACTCAAGGCCGAGCGCGAGCAGGGGATCACGATCGATGTGGCCTACCGTTACTTCGCCACGCCGCGCAGGAAATTCATCATCGCCGACACGCCCGGCCATATCCAATACACGCGCAACATGGTCACCGGGGCTTCCACAGCGGATCTGGCGATCATTCTGGTCGATGCCCGCAAGGGGGTGATCGAGCAGACCAAGCGCCACGCATTCGTCTCGAATCTCCTCCGCATCCGGCATCTGGTGCTTGCGGTGAACAAGATGGATCTCGTGGATTTCAGCGAGGAGGTGTTCAACAACATCGTCGCGCAATTTCATGAATTCGCCTCGCGCCTCGACAATGTCGCCGACATCACGGCGATTCCGCTCTCCGCTCTGAATGGTGACAACGTGGTCGAAAAATCCGCCGCGATGCCGTGGTATGAGGGCTCGTCCCTGCTTTACCACCTGGAAACCGTCTACACCGGCGGCAATGCGAACCATGTGGATGCGCGCTTCCCGGTGCAGTGGATCATCCGGCCGCTCTCAAACGAATGGCATGACTTCCGCGGCTATGCCGGCCGAGTGGCAGGCGGGGTGTTCAAGCCCGGCGATGCCGTGACGGTTCTGCCCTCCGGCTTCACGACAAGGGTCAGAAAGATTTACCTCCCCGGCGGCAAGGAAATCGACGAGGCCTTCCCGCCGCAGTCGGTGGTGATGACGCTCGAAAACGAGATCGACATCTCCCGCGGCGACATGCTTGTGAAGGCGAACAACCCGCCGCAGTCCAGCCAGGATATCGAGGCGATGGTGTGCTGGTTTTCGACCAAGCCCATGGAAGCCCGCGGCAAATACCTCGTGCGCCACACGACGAAGGAGGCCAAGGCGATCGTGCAGGAACTCCGCTACCAGGTGGATATCGAGACCCTCCACAAGAAGGAGGGTGTGACCTCGCTGGCCATGAATGAAATCGGCCGCATTTCGCTGCGCACGGCCAGCCCGTTGTTCCACGATTCCTACCGCCGCAACCGCTCCACCGGTTCGTTCGTTCTGATCGATCCCGGCACTCACGAGACGGTTGCCGCGGGCATGGTCGTCTGATTCCGTGCATGGCCCCGGTTGGCCGCGATTTCCGGAGTCCATGCGTCCACAATCCCGCCGACTTGGAGATAACGCCAGGCACCCAAGCCACGGGCGCATCCTTGGCGAATCCCTTGCCCACGGTTTGAGAATCGCTCGTTGGTGCCAGTTCGCACGCCGCCGCAAAAAATCTGGCCGATCGGACAAAAAAGTTGCGGCTTTTTACGGGTAGTAGGTAAGGCTTCGCCAGTTTGGTGTTGAGCAGACGAGTTCAGGATTGAACATGTTTTTGTTGGATATGCCCATGGTCAATGGCGGCGTGTCGGGTAGGTTGGACTGACTATGTCTGAAATTTCCCCCTTCCGGTTTATGCGTTCCATGGTTTTCCCGGTGTCCTTTATTGCCGCTTTTCGCCGGGAGCTTGGAGG
>CAZRLX010000135.1:0-6337 GCA_964601115.1 uncultured Chthoniobacter sp.
TCCCCGTGGGATAAATTGTTTGCGGCCAGCCATCGGCATCGGTAGAGATCACGGCATGAGTGAACCAATCGCGGATCCTGCGCTCGAAGCGGAGGCGAAACGGCTCGAGGAATTGTCCATCGCGCTCATCCAGGAAAAAAACTGGCAAGCCCTCGAGCAACTCATGTCACCCGCTTGCCAGTTCGTCACCGACCATGGCTCAATCGGTCGCGACGAAGCGATGAAGTTGATGAAGGAAATGAATTTGGGCGAAGTTCGTTTCAAGGATTTCAAGGTCACCCAAGCAGGCCCCAACCTCATCGTCAGCTTCTGGCTGAGCGCCTCCGAGATGGTCGGAGGCAAGTTGCTCTCCAAGGAATTCTCGCCGCGTTTGAGCGTCTGGCAGCGGGTTGGACCGGACTGGCAATGTGTCGCCTACGCCGATTTCAACCCGGTGTAAGGTGCGCCGACGGCATCGCGGCGTTCGATCTTCGTCCCACATTTTCCAATGTGCTGTCAGCCAGCCCTGCCGATCCATGGCCCTGAAAATTCCCACCCGCGCCCGGCGAAAGCCCTTTCGTTCCTCTTTCCCGCCCGTGTTGCGGCGTTCGTTGCCTCTCTGGCGCACCTCGCCAATGTCCGCACCCTCCTCGCTCGCCGTGGAAATGAGCGAGCGCTCGGGCATCACGCTTGTAGGTTTTTGCCGCGACAACCGCGCGACTTTTTACAGTCGTCTGGATAGAGTCAGCGGCGAAAAAAACTGAACTCCTTTTCGTTGCGGACTGTTTCATTGTAATCGAGACACTGCCACCGGCAGCCATTCTTGAGCCACACAACCCAACCATTCCCAAAACCATTATGACCCAACCAAACCAAGTTCCGGGCGGGCGGGAAGCCATGCCGGATCAACTGCGGGGCTTGGCCCTGCTGGGCATCATCCTGGTGAATGTTTTCTGCTTTTCTTTCGGATCGTTCAGTGCCTCCCGGATGGATGGCGCGGCGAACCTGGATGCGAAGATGGCGGTCCAGATTTTCGTCTACGGGAAGTTCTTTCTGATTTTTTCTTTTCTCTTTGGCTACAGCGCGAATTTCATTGTCGGGGGTGGCGCCCCTTGGCGGAAACGAATCCAGCGCCGCCGCCTGACCGTGCTGGCCTTCCTCGGCATCCTGCACGGCCTGTTCCTGTTCGCTTGGGACATTCTTTTAGGCTACGCGGTTCTTGGGTTTGTGCTCTTGGGGGTGATGCGCTTGGGTTCGGCGGTGTTGATTCGCCTGGCCGTCTCGCTGGCGGTGATTTTCACACTCGTGGCCGCACTCTTCGATGGAGTGGTGGACGCCCGGATGCCGTCGCTCGAGCCTATCTACGCGGGGGGCTTTCTCGAGTCGAGCCAGGCCCGGATCAAGGCCTACCCTTGGGTGCTTCTGGACGATGTCATCACCCAATGGGGCGTGGCCCTTGCGTCAATGATCGCCGGGCTCGCCGCGGGACGGGCGAAGTTGCTCAAGAATCCCGCTGCCTGGATGGGAAGCGCGTGGCGGGTTTTGGGCATGGTCGCGCCGTTGGGCTTGGGCCTTGTGGTGCTCGGGGCCTTGTTCAAATCCGGCAAACTCGCTCCGGGCCTGCCGGAATTCTGGTCGAACGCGCTTTTCGTTGGCGTCAACGGGGCGGGCTCATTCTTTTTGGCGGCTTCGTATGTGTGCGCCTTGGGGATCGCCCTGGGCTCGGGATATTCGCTGCCGGGGTTCGTTGCGGCTGCGGGGAGGTGTTCCTTGACGATCTACTTGTCGATGTCGCTCGCGATGTTGCTGCTGTTCGGCAAATGGGGCTTGGGACTTTACAACTCGCTTTCGACTCCCGCGACGATTGCGGTCGCCTTTGCGATCTGGCTGGTTTTGTCGTTGACGGCGCAATGGTGGCTGCGACGCCACGATGCGGGCCCGCTTGAGCGGCTCATGGCGGCATGGACGAAACGCGACCATTCGGCGGCGACAGGGCAGGGGTTGCCCTGAGAGCGAATCTCCTTTGGAATCCGGGATCGAGGTCAAGACGCCTCCGCCGCCTGCTGGCGGCCGCTTTATTTTTTGGGGGCACCCCTTGCCGCACGGTGCGAGGACGCGGGAAATCCAGGCGCCACGCTTTCGAGGGTTTCTTCGATTTTGCATCCGCTCCCTGGGCCGCCGGCGTGCGCTGGCAGCAGGCCGAGGAGATTCAATTGAGCGCCGGTGCCTCAAAAATCGACTGCGGCCTTGGTCAGTGGCACCCCTTGGTTTCGAGACCTCCCCCCTTGAAAGGTGGCATTTCAATTGGAAAAGCCGGCAGGTCTACGCGCCGCTCCATTTTTTCCCTTCGAAAAACTTGCGCGCCGGCGCTTTCCCCGTGGGATAAATTGTTTGCGGCCAGCCATCGGCATCGGTAGAGATCACGGCATGAGTGAACCAATCGCGGATCCTGCGCTCGAAGCGGAGGCGAAACGGCTCGAGGAATTGTCCATCGCGCTCATCCAGGAAAAAAACTGGCAAGCCCTCGAGCAACTCATGTCACCCGCTTGCCAGTTCGTCACCGACCATGGCTCAATCGGTCGCGACGAAGCGATGAAGTTGATGAAGGAAATGAATTTGGGCGAAGTTCGTTTCAAGGATTTCAAGGTCACCCAAGCAGGCCCCAACCTCATCGTCAGCTTCTGGCTGAGCGCCTCCGAGATGGTCGGAGGCAAGTTGCTCTCCAAGGAATTCTCGCCGCGTTTGAGCGTCTGGCAGCGGGTGGGACCGGAATGGCAATGTGTCGCCTACGCCGATTTCAATCCGGTGTGAGGTGCGCCGACGGCTGGAAAGGCTGTCAGGACGACGCCCCGCTCGATATTCCCTTCAAAAAACTCGCTCACAGGCCCTTAGCCGCCCGGCTTGCTTCTTCAAAAAAATTTCTGCGTAAATTATTTGTATCGCCAGAAAATGCGAGTTACCCTACTTACTTCGCTGGTTCCGCAGAACAAATCCATCACCAAATGAAAAACCGCTTCCTGAGTTTCCTCCTCGCCTCGATATCCGCGTGCCTGCTTTGCCAAGCACCTCTCTATGCACAGAACCCTACAAGCTGGTCTTTTAACTACTCTGGCAACATAACCACATGGACTGTGCCCGGGACTGGGAGTTATATCATCACGGCTTATGGAGCACAGGGAGGGGGGTCATATTTAAATATGACTACTGGCGTTGTGGGTCTCCCTGGCGGTCTCGGAGCGATTATCAGCGGTAGATTTCAGCTCAGCGCCAATCAGAACCTGAATATTCTGGCCGGTGGGATGGGAGTTTCTACAAATGAATACGCCGGCGGTGGCGGTGGCGGAAGCTTCGTCGTTGATTCGTCCAATAATCCACTTGTGGTAGCCGGAGGTGGGGGTGGATCTGGATCCGGCTATGGCGCATCGCCAGTCAACCCGACCGACTACAACGGACAAATCACCACTTGGGGAGGTTCATCCTATAACGAAGCATCTGCAGGCGGAAGCAATGGGCAAGGTGGAACGATCGGTGAAAACTCCAGCGATTACGGAGGTGCTGGCGGGGGTGGATTCGTGTCCGGACCCGACGGAAATGGCGGAACCCATTATGAAACCGGGGGAGGTCATACAATGATGGCCCAAGGAGGTTTCAGTTACCTGAACGGAGGTGCTGGGGGGGCTTCCGGAGAGTGGGGTGGAGCTGGAGGCTTCGGTGGGGGAGGCGCAGGCGGTGGAATAAGCGGCGATGCCGGTCATTCATCCGCGTTAGGTGGCGGAGGAGGTGGTGGGGGCTACAGCGGAGGTGCCGGGGGTGTAGGGAACCCTGACGATGGAGGCGGCGGAGGCGGCGGTTCCTTTGTTGCGACAAGCGCTACAAATATCTCGATGAATGTCGGGAATGTCGGCGATGGTCTGGTAATCATCTATTCCGGTGATGTCCCTTGCACATGGACAGGCGGAGCCGGCAATGGAAACTGGAGTGCTTCCATGAATTGGAATTATCCTTTCGTGAGCGGTGATATCGTCCATTTTGCAGGTTCGAACCAAACCGCTGTGGATACCGTCACCAACCAATCTGTCTACGGACTCTATTTCGACCCGGGAGCGTCACCATTCACGATTTCCAACAATACAATCACCCTTGCGGGTCAGGGCGATATCGAAAATTTCTCGTCGAACACCCAAACGATCAATTCCGCGATCACCCTCGAGGCACCCGCCGTCTTTGCCGCCTACTCTGGCAATCTCGCATTTGGTGGCGAGATCAGCTTCGGCGCGAATTCCCCCTCTCTGGCCATCACCGGCTCGAACTCCACATCCATCGCCGGCAACATCGTAGGTCAGGGCATGCTGACCAAGAGTGGCAGTGGAAACCTCACGCTTTCGGGATCCAACTCATTCACCGGAAACACCACGATTAATGCCGGCACACTTTTGGTCAATGGTTCGCTGGGAGCATCGAGTTCCGTGAGCGTTGCTGCGGGAGCCACTCTAGGCGGCAGCGGAACCATCGGCGGATCGGTGACCGTGCAGGGAACGCTCTCCCCGGGTGCCAGCATCGAGTCCCTCTCCGTCGGCGGGATCCTTTTCGATGCCACCTCGACATTCGACTACGAGATCGATTCCTCTGCCGCATCCGCTGTCGCAGGCGACCTGCTCGTCGTCACCGGCAATATCGACATCGTAGCCGGGGCGGCCATCGCTTTTTCCGACCTCTCGCAAACGCCCGCCGCATTTGCGCCGGGCACCATTCTCTCGCTCGTGAACTACGGTGGAGACTGGAACGGCGGCTTTTTCTCCCTCAATGGCACTTCGCTCGGGCAAGGTGACCAATTCACCGCCGGCGGAACCGTGTGGTCGATCGACTACACGGCCACCACTGGCGGCCTGAACTTCCAGTCGGACCAGATCACGGGGAAATTTATCAATGTCACGGCCATTCCCGAGCCCTCCACCTACGCGCTCTTGGCGGTCGGCGCGATCGTTTGGGCAGGCTTTGCCAAGCGGCGTAAAAACGGCAGCCGGCCGTAATTTCGAAAAAGCGTGTGGGCTCCGAATTGGGCGAGGCCGGGAATGTCGTGATGGAGGAAACCGCCCGGTCCCGACAAGCGGCCCCCCCCTGGGCATGCTGTGGAAGCCACGGGAAAAGAGCGATCGCTCAAATCTTTCAAATGGTATCAATATCCGATCCCATTTGGACTCTGGCATGAAGAGAGACTGACTTCGCGCGAAGGTCCCGGGGACCGCGCCCGCCCTCGGGCGCCGTCGGGTGCGCCCCGCGCCCGACTTGTCGAAGAAGCCACCGGCCTGCGGTCGCAATCTTTTCCAATCAACCCGCGAGGGCGCGTGTTGGTGCGCCCGAGGGCGGGCGCGGTCCCCGGGACCCTGGCGCTGCCGCGCCGCTGCAGAGAAGGGGGCACAGGCGTCCCGCCTGTGTTTGGCGATGGTGTGGAAAGCTCATCGTTGAGGAGCCAAACCTCGCGCCTGCACGGTCGAGACGACCATGCCCCTCTCTTTTCCGCCCTCGCGGAGGACCAATGGGTGCTCACGCCCGATCCCCTCACCGCCATACAGCTACGATTGGATTAGGCCGCAGCTTTACCCATCGCAATCGCCGCGCAGGCGAGGTCATGATCCATCTGGAGACCGAGGAAAAACCCCGGTGAAACCCCAAGCGCCTGCCCCAGCAGGATCGATGTGCGGGCGGTTACAGAGCGCTTGCCGCGCACGATCTCGGAGACCGTCATCGGACCGCACCCCATCTTTCTCGCCAGATCGCGAATCGTCATCCCCATCGGAACAAGGAACTCCTCGCGCAAAATGTCTCCAGGCGTGTTGGCTGCTGGACCAAGTGGGATAGTGATTTTGGTTTTCATCAGTGGTAGTCGGCGATTTCAACCGCTGCCGGTCCCTCGGGAGTCCAGCAGAAGCAGACGCGCCATTGTTGGTTGATGCGGATCGAGTGCTGGCCAGCACGGTTTCCGCGCAGAGCCCCCAGCCGGTTGCCCGGCGGCACCCGCAGATCCTCGAGATTCGCCGCACGATTCATCATTTGGAGCTTTGAGAGAGCTTGGCGCGCTATCGAAGCAAAGCGGCGATTTCGCCCTGTCATCCAAAGCTCCCGAGTCTCTTTGCAGCGAAAATCAACGATCACGACTTGAGTGTATCGCACCACAATACGCTTGCAAGATTTTTTGCACCTCCGCCAATCCGAGTGACAAGGTGGGATAGCGTATACCCGTAGAACCATTGCCACAGGGGTGTGGCCGAGTTGGTGCGCCGTCTTTTGGACATCCCGCCCGCGCCCGGGATGGCAGGTGGCGAACGAATGCCGCAGCGCGTTTTCAGGAGATACCACT
>CAZRLX010000136.1:0-6323 GCA_964601115.1 uncultured Chthoniobacter sp.
GTCGGCGGGGAGTTCCGCGGAACGATCTCCGGCGGCGGCGCGTTGCAACCGCATGTGGACGAGTTTTTCAACTTCATCGGCATTCCCGTGCTGGAGGGCTATGGCATGACCGAGACCGCGCCGGTGCTCGCTGTGCGGACTTGGGACAATCTGGTCATCGGCACAGTTGGGCCGGTCTATCCCGCCACCGAGGTGCGGATCGTGGATTTGCAGGATGGGTCGATTCTCTATCCCGACAGCGGGAGAAATGGCGGCGGGCGGGGCTTGCGTGGGGAGATTCATGTGAAGGGACCACAAGTGATGAAGGGTTACTACAAAGACCCCGAGGCGACTGCCAAGGTTCTCCGCGACGGGTGGATGAACACCGGAGATATCGGCATGGTGACTTTCAACGATTGCGTGAAAATCCTCGGCCGCTCGAAGGAGACAATCGTTCTACTCAACGGCGAGAACATCGAGCCGGTGCCGATCGAGGGGAGGTTGGTCGAGTCGCCGTATATCGATCAGTGCATGGTGGTCGGGCAGGACTGCAAGATGCTCGGTGCGTTGATCGTGCCCTCGTTGGAGCATCTGAAGCAGGCCGGGTTGGTTTTTTCGAGCCTCGCCGAGGTGGCATCCAGCGCGGAGGCTCACGCACTTGTCGAGTCCGAGATCCGGCGGTTGGTGAACCACGGCACGGGGTTCAAATCCTTCGAGCGTGTGGCCGTTTTCCGGTTTGTTCCCAAGGCATTCGAGGCGGGTGACGAGATGACGCGCACATTCAAACTCAAGCGGCATGTGATCGACGCGCGGTATGCGGGCTTGATTTCAGAGATGTTCGGTCACGGTCATTGATGTTCCGGGATTCCGGTTGATCTGCCCATGTCGTTCGTTCAGATTCGCGCACCCTTTCCATGAAACGTCTCCTTCCGGCGCTCCTTGCATCCGCCCTTTTTCTTACTCCCTGCCGTGTGCTCGCGGAGGACCCGTCGGCATTGTTTCTGACAGCCTACCAGGAGTTCCAGGCCGGCGAGGCAAGCGAGCGGAATGGCCAATTGCGCGATGCCTTGAACAGATACGCCGCCACGCAAGAGGTTCTCGAACAAATTCGCCAAAGCGATCCCGGTTGGCAGTCGATGGTCGTTGAATACAGGCTCCGGAAGGCCAAGGAGGGTGTGGAACGCCTGCAGGCCGCGATCGAACAGGGGGGGGCGCTGCCCGCATCCGCCGCTCCCGATCCGATGCCGAAGAAGAGTTTCGAAATCGACATTCCGGCGCCCAAAATTTCCACGCGGGTTGGACCTGGTTCTCAGTCGACGCCCCAGGGCGTCGCCCCGTCATCCGCTTCGGCAACCGATCTTGGTCTCGTTCGGGAACTCGCCGAGGCGCGGGCCGAGATCAAACGTCTGAGAGGAGAGGTGACCAGCGTGAAGGCGGAGTTGAGCAGTTCCAAGATGGAGGTCGAGAAAGTGAAGACCGAGATGGTGGCCGCCAAGTCCAGTCTTGCGCAGGCCGAGGCCTCTCTCGACAGCGCGTCCAGGGAACTTGAGACCCTGCGTGCAAAGGTGGACCTCCCGCCCGATGAAAAGGTGTTGAAGCTCTCCTCGCGGATCGCCGATCTCGAATCAGAGAACGCCTTCCTGAAGGATGACCGCGAACGCCTGACCGGCAAGCTGCGCCGCGCCTCGGACTACATCCGCGAAAGCGAGAGCAACCTTGCCAAGGTGCTGGACGACAGGAAGGCCGTGGCCCGTGAGCGCGACAAGGCGCTGGCGAGGATTCAAAAACTCAAGGACAACGACGAGGAGGTCGCCACGCTCCGCAAGGAGAATGCGGCGTTGAAGAAGTCCCTCGAGACTTCGCGCGCGGAATTCGAGGCGGAGTTTGAAAAAGCCAAGGTCGAACTCGAGAAACGCCTTGCGGCCCAGTCCACCGACTTTGAGCGTATGGCCGAACTCCAACGCATCAACAGCGAGTTGGCCATTCGTTTGGACAAAACCGAAAAGGCGCTTGCTGTTGCAAACGAGGAGAAGCTCGGCAAGGCCCGTCTTGATTTGTTGCAAAGTGAAATGACCGAAATCCAGGCGCGCCTTGCAGCGCTCCGGGGTCATATCGAGGGGGATGAGTCGCAGACACGTCTGCTGTTCGCCCAGTTGGAGAAAACCAGCTCCGAGATCACACGTCTCGGACTGAACCCCAAGCCCACGCCAGAGCAACAAAGCCTGATCGAGGAGGGCCAGTTGCTTCGCGGGATCATCCTCGCCAAGATCGGGGAGCAAAACGACCGGCTGAAATCCGCCTCGGAATTGGAGCGCCGACTGATCGACCTTCAGACGCAGTCCAACGAACTCACGGCTCAGATAGCCACGTTGAGCGAGCCCGTCGATGAAGCGGATGCGAGCTTCGCCGTGGTTAAAAAAGTGGAGGCACCTCCCGCCGCTCCCGCCGGAGGTGATTTGCCGCCTGTTGCTAATGCCACACCAAGCCCTGCGCCCGCTTCGACACCCGCTCCTGCTGTCGAGCCCGAGCCAACTCCAGCCTCCACGGCCGAGCCTGCCCGCCCCGTGCTTGCCAAGCGGCAGGATCCGGTGCCTCCGCAACCCGTCGAGGATTCCCCGCCGCTTCCTCCCTCTCTTGCAGATGCCGAGCGTCTGATGGCTGATGGGAATGCCATTGAGGCCGAGAAAATTTTCCGCGCTCTTGTGAACGCCTCGCCCGAGGACACGATGCTTCTGACAAACCTCGCGATCGCGCAGCTTGAATTGGGGCGGAACACGCTGGCCACGGGAACACTCAAGAAGGTGCTTGAGATCAAGCCGGGCGATGTTTCCGCATTGTTGAATCTTGCGAATGCCCAAACACGCCTCGGAAATGTCGCCGAGGCCGCAAGCGTTTTGCAGGAGGTTCTGAAAAACGATCCGAACAACGCCGTCGCCTACAACTACCTTGGAATCGCACTGGGCAAGACACGGGGGAGGCATCTCGAGGCCCGCGAGGCGTTCGCGAAAAGTGTCGCGTTGGACGGCGACTTTCAGAATGCCCATTTCAACCTTGCCGTCGCCTATGCCCGGACTGCTCCGACTTCACTTGAGTTGGCCCGGAAGCACTACGAGATCGCGAAAAAGCTCGGAGCCGCTCCCGATCCTTCGCTCGAGAAGATGCTCGGAGGCATCGAGCCCGCGCCTTGACTTTGCCCGCTTTCGGTTGCGGCGTTGGTGAAGCGGAGTATAGGGTCTCCCCGCCATGAGCAATCCAGCAAACAACCTCGCCCGCATTCTCACTCCGCTCCTTGTCCTTTTGGTCATCGCCTTCGCCCTGATCGGGAGCATGACTGTCATCGTCGAAAGCGGGCACGTGGGTGTCGTTCGCACGCTCGGTGCTGTCCAACCGGTGGCCTTGAGGGAGGGGTTCCACTTGAAGAAACCCTTTATGGATCAGGTCGAGCAGGTGGACATCCGCCTGACCGCGAGCAAGGAACAGGCCACCGCCGCTTCAAAGGACCTCCAGACTGTCACCACGCAGGTCACGACCCAGTATTCGCTGAACGGCGAGTTGGCTCCGCAGATTTACCAAAAAATCGGGACGCTTCCGAAGGTCTCGGCCTCGCTCGTGCAACCGGCGATCCAGGAATGCGTCAAAAGCGTGACCGCCAAATTCACCGCCGAGGAACTTGTGACCAAGCGCGAGTTCGTGAAACAGCAAATCCAAGAGGCGCTCACGAACTTCCTGAACAACACCCTTCGCGAAAAAGACCTCCTCAACTCCATCAATATCGCCAACCTCGCGATCACGGACTTTAATTTTTCTGATGAGTTCAATCGCGCGATCGAGGCGAAGGTGAAGGCCGAGCAGATGGCCCTGCAGGCCAAAAACGAGAAACTCATGCGCGTGACCCAGGCCGAGGCCGCCGCCGAGGAACGCAAGCTTGGGGCATCCGCCGAGGCGTTTTCCACCGAGGTGCAATCCAAGGCCCGGGCCGACGCCATTCGTCGCGAAGCCGAGGCGCTCCAGCAAAGCCCCGAGATCATTCAGTTGCGTTCGATCGAGAAGTGGGACGGAGTTCTGCCCCGCATCACCAGCGGCGGAGTGGTCCCTTTTCTGAATCTCGACAAGCAACTGCAGGACGCCGCAGAGACGCAGAGGTAGGAGTTTATTTGGTTGGTGCGGCGGGGCGTTCCCCGAAAATGGCCGAGCCCACGCGCACGATTGTCGCGCCTTCGGCGATGCCTTGTTCGAAATCGCCGCTCATGCCCATCGAGAGTTGCGGCATCGGCTGGCCGGTGGTGCGGACGAGGGAGTCGCGAAGTTCCCGCAGGCGCGCGAAATGGGGCCTGGCGGATTCGGGGTTTTCCGAATACGGCGCCATGGTCATGAGGCCATCGATTCGCAGGCGGGAGAGGGGTCGGAGCGCCTCCAGCGCCGCAGGCAGTGCCTGAGGAGAGAAGCCGAATTTCGATGCCTCCCCGGAGACATTCACTTCGAGGAGAATGCGCGCCTCCAATCCAAGTTCACCGGCGATCCGATCCATGTGGCGCGCGAGGTCCACATTGTCCACGCCATGGAACAGCGCGAACCGGCCGAGAGCCTTGCGCACCTTGTTCGATTGGAGATGGCCGATGAAATGCCAGACGGTCTCCGGCGGCAGGGCGTCGATTTTCGGGAGGGCGTCCTGCACGCGGTTCTCTCCAAAGACACGCTGCCCGGCGGCAATCGCCTTGCGAATCGTCTCCGGCGGATGCGTTTTCGACACGGCCACGAGTTGAATATCCTCCGGGCGGCGTCCGACGGATTCCGCCGCGCGGGCGATGCGTTCCCTGATCTGATCCAAGTTTCGTGCGATGTCGCTCATGGGTTGATGTGCGTATTCCTATATCTGCTGGTTGTCTCGAGCGATGAGATTTCATAATCTTCAGCAATCCCGATGAACCCCGAAAAATACACCATCAAGCTTCGCGAGGCGTTGAACTCGGCCCTGAGCCTTGCCTCGAAAAACGAGAACCCCGAGATCACCACCGAGCATTTCCTGCTGGTCCTCCTCGAGCAGTCCGACGGACTCGCGCGACCGTTGCTTGAAAAGCTCGGGGTGTCGGTGACCTCGCTTGAAGTCCGCTTGAAAGACGCGATCGCCGGGTTTGCGAAGGTGCGCGGCGCCGCCCAGCCGCACCTCTCCCAGGAACTCCGCAAGCTTCTCGACGAGTCCGAGTCGCAGATGTCCGCGCTGAAGGACGAGTTCACGAGCGTCGAGCATTTCCTGCTGGCCCTTCTGGGATCGAGTTCCGCCGCCGCCAAGCTGCTCAAGGACAGCGGGGTGACCCGCGACAAGCTCATGAAGGCGCTGGTCGAGGTGCGCGGCAGCCAGCGGGTGACCGACCAGGACCCCGAGGGAAAATACCAGACGCTCGAAAAATATGGACGCGATCTCACGGCACTGGCGAGGAAGGGAAAGATCGATCCGGTGATCGGGCGCGATGACGAGATTCGCCGCACCATGCAGGTCCTCTCCCGCCGCTCCAAAAACAACCCGGTCCTCATCGGAGAACCCGGCGTCGGAAAGACCGCCATCGTGGAGGGGCTCGCACGCCGCATCGTGAGCGGGGACGTGCCGGAATCTTTAAAAAACAAACGTCTCATCGCGATGGATATCGGCTCGATGGTCGCCGGCGCGAAATTCCGCGGTGAGTTCGAGGACCGCTTGAAGGCGTTTTTGAAAGAGGTCACCGCCAGCGAGGGCGAGGTGATTCTTTTTATCGACGAACTCCACACGATCGTCGGTGCGGGTGCCGCCGAGGGGTCGATGGACGCCTCGAACCTCCTCAAGCCCCAGCTCGCGCGCGGAGAACTCCGCACGATCGGCGCCACCACGCTCGATGAATACCGCAAATACATCGAGAAGGACGCCGCGCTCGAGCGACGCTTCCAGCCTGTCATGGTGAACGAGCCCACCGTGGAGGACACGATCGCCATCCTGCGCGGGTTGAAGGAACGCTACGAGGTCCACCACGGCGTGCGCATCCAGGATGCCGCGATCATCGCCGCTGCCGTGTTGAGCGACCGCTACATCAGTGACCGGTTCCTGCCAGACAAGGCGGTGGACCTCATGGACGAGGCCGCGTCGCGCTTAAAGATCGAACTCGAGTCCCTGCCCACCGAGATCGACCAACTCGAGCGCGAGACGATGCAGCTCGAGATGGAGCGCGAGGCGTTGAAGAAGGAGAAGGATGCCGCCAGCCGCGAGCGGCTGGAAAAGCTCGAGCGTGAACTCGCCGAGGTGAAGGAGCAGTCCGCCACCCTCCGCGCCCAGTGGCTCAAGGAAAAGGAAGAGATCGGTAAATCCCAGAAGGTCG
>CAZRLX010000137.1:0-832 GCA_964601115.1 uncultured Chthoniobacter sp.
CAGCCCAAAAAGCCTGCCAAGAATCGCACCGGCAATTTCAAATTCGGAGATGCGACCCTCACTTTTCATCCACGCCAAAGCGGCCTCGGCCTGCTCGATGTTAATCCCGGCATGGTCGGCAAGTCGCTGGATCGGCGTGTCGAGATTGTCGTGATTGTCCCACGCTCCCAAAACCTCGCCGGATTCATCGTTGAAAGTTTCGCCGGTTAGCAAAGCGGGTTCGATGTGGTGCGCCATGCACCTGCCCGAGTAGTCAAAAAAATTCGGGCGCTTCGCGTTGGAGTCGGCTGACGGTGTAGGCCTTCCCCCTGTCCGCCTTGACTTCCGTAGGATTGCTACACAAGTCATTGCGTTTACCCTGATTCTTCATCGCTTCCCGCCACATAGCCAACACCTCGGCATCGTCGCCTGTTCCTCGGTGGGGTTGCCGCCCCGCTGCCGTGGCTTCGGCGGTCGCTTGGAAACGGCTTTTCCCGGAGGGAGCGCCAGGAAAAGGAGCGAGGAATGACCTTGCACCTAAGTCCAAAATTGGACTTATGTTTGAAGACTTCGCCAGCTCAAACTTCAAGATTGGCAAGACATTCGCCAAGCAAGCTCTCGCCATTGCCAACTATTCGCCAGAGCTTTTGGAGGCGGCGGCAACCTCGGCCTCGGCCTTGGCTTTCTCGGCCTCCTTGGCCTGCTCGATCTCCCAAGGGGTCGGTGCGTCCCATATCGCTTGAAGATAGGCTCGGAGTTTTTTCCCTCCGGGTGACAGGGGTCGGCGTCCGCACCATTCGCAAGGTTCGGGGTTCATAGTTCGCGGGAGGTTTTGGATTTGAAGGTCGCAATG
>CAZRLX010000137.1:842-6301 GCA_964601115.1 uncultured Chthoniobacter sp.
GCAGGGTTCGGGGCGGTTCATAGTTCCTTGTTCACCTTCGCCTTGAAGGTCGCAATGTTCTGTTGCCCGAGTCGGAGGATGTTGTTCACGGCCCCTGTCAGCGTGTCCTCGATGCTCCTAATCGGTTGTCCGTGGAGTCGGGGCGCAAGCCACTTCGGCCAAGTTCGCAACCCGTCAGCCACCGGGGCGAGGGCGGCGGTCAGTAGTTCGACGGCCTCGGAGGAATACAAAAGTTCGCGCTCCAAGGCGCGGCGTTCGAGGTCTGCGGCTCGCACCTTGTGCTGAAGGAGGGCGATTTCTTGGTGAAGTTTTTCCAACCTCGCGGCGGCAATCGGCGTGGCCGGTGCTGGCGTGGTGGCGGCTTGCTTGGTCAGTTCTTCGAGGCGGGCGCGGGTGGCTTTCATAGAATCTTCAGTTCGCGGAGGAGTCCGTCGAACTCCTCGGTGGTGCGGAGTCCGCAGTCGATGCCGTGGCCGACGATAAACCAGTCGCGGCTCCCGAGGTGTTCGATGCCTTCCGTGGTCAAAAGGCGGCGGGCGTGGCGGTCGCTGTAGCCTCCACGGATGGCGAGGAGTCTTGCGCCAAAACTCATCATGCGGTCGGCGGGCCTGCCTCCTTTGTTTCGCGGCTTGGGTGCTTGATCCATAGCCTTCACCGGTTAGTCAAAAAGAGTTTTGGTTTTGGACATGGCGGTTGGAGTCCTCACAGAAAAACATCGGGCGGCTGCCAAACTGCGAAGCGGAGGTGTTTTAGAAGTCTTCTAACTGCCCCCCCCTATGGATTGGATTCCGCCTGCGGAATGTTTTCCGTTTCCGCGCCTATATATAGGCGCGCGGAAAGCGGAAATTCCGCGTTCCTTCCGCGCGGATTTCCGCACGGAAAATCTGCGGAAACTCTCACTTGCAAACATAGAGTTCATCGGATTTGCGGCGGTGAATCGCTTTCTTTTTTTCTGCTTCATCCACCAAGTCATAAGCCTTGGTCTTTCCGCACCCGGTTTCGTTCATCATGGCCTTCACAATCTCGGCTTTGCTTATGCCATCAATCCCGGCCTTTCGTGTCCGCTCAACAACATGGGCAAGGGTTGCGCTTGCTGTCTTGCCTGCTCCCTTGCCTGCAATGGCTTGTTTCCATTCCTCAATGTCTATGTCGGGCGCGGGTTCATATTGCCAAGTGTCCGGGTTGAGGCGAACGGCGAACGGCTTAAACTCCTCGAAGTCGTTCGCCTTGCCGGAAGTGACAATGACAACATCGTTGGAATCCGGGCCGTGTGGGGCGAGGTTGATTTGTGCGCGTGTCCATCCAAGCAAAACCTTGGAGTTGCGCCCGAAACTGCTCCTGTCGAAGCCCGAGGCTTTGGCTATACCAGCCCGGCCCGTAGTCGCATGGTGAACGACAAGGGGAATCCTCTGCGGATTTCCCTGCCGGACTACGCCACCGATAGCCCCGCAAGTTGCGGCCATGTCTGCATCGTTGTTCAAGTCGCCAACCCCAAAATCTCGCAGGACATCAAAAACGACAACATCGGCGGGAAATGATTTTATCGTTTGCTGGACACGCTCCCGGCCCGAATCCGAACCCAAGGAAACAAAAGTGTCCTCGTCATGCTCGATGGTGTGCAGGCGCAAGTTGGCGTCCACCTTGGCAAGTTCTGCCTTGGAAAGACCTGCCATCATTTTGCCAAGGTCGGCTTTTAATCGGCGGCATCCGTTTTCCGTCTGAAGGAAAAGCCACTTCACATCGGCCCCGCTCGTTTTCCATCCAAGGAAATCTCTGCCGAGGATTGAACAAACGGCGAGTTGCAAGGTGAACCGGCTTTTCCCAAGTCCTCCCTGTCCCAATATGGTGAGCGGCGAACCTTTCACCAAATAGCCGTTCGCCAGCAAAAGATCGGCGGGATCGAACTGCATTTTTAGAATTTCGAGCGGGCTTCGTAACGATAGCGGTTTGAAGCCATTCCCGGCGTTCTGGATGCGCCCCAAAGCCTCGGCGGCCTCGGCGGGGAGGATTTCACCGGCTGAAAGCCTCTCGCCAATCTTGGCGGCCTCTCGGCGGCCTGCGGCCTCGGTGATGTCCTCCAGGTATTCGGAGACAACCTTGCCACCGGCGGGATTGAAGGCGAGCGAAGCATCCACCCCGGCGAGGTAGCTTTGCCAATCTGGCAATCCCTCGGCGGCGGCGGCGTCCTTGGCTTCGCGTGAAAGCATCGTGTCCCGCTCGATCACCTCGGCAATCGTGTGGCCGTTAACCGCCCTGCCTTTCCTGTGGAGGAATAGCGCGGCCTCATAGATGAGGGATCGAAGCGGGGTGGTGAATGCCTTCGGGCTACACCTGCCCGGATCGGCAACCCCGTTAAACCCTGCACCTACGATGTAACCAATGACGCCTTCCTCTCTCGTTGGATCGACAAGCGGAGCGTTCATCTATGCGGCCCCCCGGTTAAATAAAGAACTCGAATCGCGGCTTTTTCTTTCGTCTCGAATGCGAGACAGAACTTGAATTACTTCTTCAAGTGCTTCGTTTTCAGCATCACGCCCGAAAGAGGAAATTAGCGTTTTTGGAAGTTCAGATTCCCATATTTCGACAAGCTCACCTGCATCACGATTGACCAGCGAAGAAAGGCCATCCACGGCCCTGCAAATACACTTGGCAATGAGATGCCTCTCCTGCCTTCTGGCTTCTCGTGTTTGCCAATCCAATGTGCGGCATGGCGGTTTCATTCCGCTCCCTCCTGCTCGAATTGCGCCACCCCAAGCGGAACGGCGGTTAGACCCCACTTTTGATACCACCCAAGAATCATTTCGCGCTCCCGAGCCTTTCCTTGTTGTGCTTCCTCTCGCTCGCGGGCCTTGGCTTCGCGGGCTTTGGCCTTGTCGAGTTCGGACAATTTGCGGCGTCCTGTTTTCATCGTGTGCGGGAGTTGATGAATGCCTCGAGGTCGGACTGGCGGACGCGGTAGCAACGCGATGAAATGCGAATGTGCGGGATTTCACCGGCGCGGCATTTGGCCCAGAACGCGGATTTTGAAAGGCCCAGATAGGCCGCTCCCTCTTGGCAGGACATCAACGGCGATGCCCCCTGTTTTGTCTGCTGTTGGTTGTGTGTGGTTGTCATTTGCTTTGCGAAGCACTGTCAAATTGCGGAGCGGGATTGCTCACCATTGGCGGGTGCTTCGTTCAGTAGCATTGAACGATACAAAGCGTGTTTCAAATAAATACTGGACGATATTGTTAGTTTATCGTTCAGTCTGGAACGATATGATCAGCCAACAAAAAACAAGACTCGCAAAACTCCGGGCGTTGCTCGGTTCTATGGGATCGGAAAGCGCATTCCCGAAAATCGTCGGACTATCTCCAAGCTGGATCAAAAAATGTTCTGCCGGTCATCTTCTAATGACGGCGCGGGCGGCATCTGCCATCCATGACGCAACGGGCGTGGATTTGGTTTGGCTGTTGGGCGAAGGCGATTCCAGCGCACCGATAGAGCACGGCGGCAAGCCCTACACGCTCGAATCATATTCACGGTGGAAATACACCAAGGATGAGAGCGAGGGCGATTATGCGCGGCTCTACAACCCTGTTTCCATGCGAATGATTTTGCGGGTTCTTGCCAATGTCTCGGCGGGGAAAAAACAAACGGCGGCATCATGCGAGTTGTTTGAGTTCGCCCAAAAATTCAAAGCCACCTTTGGAGCGGCGGAAACCTCGGGAGAATACGGGGCGGATTTATTGAAAGAGATTGCCCGCTTGGAAAAGCCACCGGCCCCACAAGACAACCGGCCCCTCGAGGAGAGAATCATCAAAGGCCGCCAATCCCCCACCCCTACGCCGCAAAAGAAACAACCTTCTCGGCGGTCGAAGCGTCCGGGCGGACATTGAACCATGCGGCGGCATCGTCCTCGGTCACTAACTCGCGGTAGTTGGTGAATAGCTTTCTCGGGCTGTTCCCCATTTCCAACGCCACTTGGTCGGCACTCTTAACCTCGGCCAATCGGTAACTGGCGAAGCTGTGCCGAAAAGCGTTCCGCTTTGGCTTAACCCCGGCGGCTTTCACTACTGCCGTAAATTTGCGGGTGAGGTTGTCCAAGTTTTGATAGTCGGGCGTTACCCTGCCCGTCCAACCCTTGTAGCTTGAAAGCCACTCGGCCAATGCGGGCACGATCGGCACGATGCGGCGGCTGGCGGTCTTCGCGTCTTCAGCTTCGATCACAATATGGCCCCGCTCGAGCTTCACCATGCTCCAATCAAGGCGGAAAATCTCTGAGCTTCGCAACCCGGCAAAGGCCGCAATTGCCAAGGCCGGGAGAAACCTTGCAGGCGCGGAGTTGAGAATCTTCGGCAACTCCTCGGGCGTGTAGATTTCAATCTTGGAGGGTTTTTCTTTTACCTTTTTAACAAGTTCGGCGGCATGCTTTGCATCCCTCGGCAAGAATCCCATTTCTCGAGCAAATGAGAAAAGGGTGGCGATAGAGGCGCGGAGGTTGTTTGCGTTTCGCCCGCTTCCAGAGGTTGAAAGCCACATTTTGATTTCCTCCGGGCGGATCGTGGAGACGTTCACCCGGAAGGCATCAGCAAACCTTTTCAATCGTCGCTCGATGTCGTTCACATAGAAATCTGAAAGCCTCTCTTTTTGCTTTGCCTCCACGAATCGAACGACGAGTTCAGAAACCGATATTTCGGGCATCTTGGCGTTGTCTGTGCTTTTCACGAATGCCGCTACCGCATCCATAAGCCTGCCCCTATTCCCCAGCCTTTCCATTGCCTGCTCCCACTCGGAGGCGACACCGGCCAACCTCATGTTGGGATGCTTGCGGAGAATCCGTTCAGCGGCGATGAAGTCGGCAATCTCATCAGGCGTTAGTGTCCGCAAATGCCCTGTTCCCTCGGCCAGTTGTTCGGCGGCTCCCCTCGCGCCGTTTCTGGCATTATCAAGACTGGATGCCTTGCGGCGAACCCTGCGGCCTGCCTCGGTGTAGGAGTAAGTCCAAGACTTGTATATTTTGCCCCCCTTCTTTTCCGGGGTGTAGTAAATCGGAATGGATTGGTTTTTGAGCTTCACGATTTCAACCGGCTTGTTCTTGGTTTTTCTCATGCTCAATTTGTCACGAAGTTGTCACGAAGTTTCAAGCCCATTTGCAAGTCGTTGCTTTTGTTTGACTGATACAAACCTTCGATTCCCTTCACCCGCTCCAAATCCCTCCCGAGCCGCATGAATAAAGGCTCTGCGGGTTTCAGAGTTTCCGGCACTCCTAAAAAATAGGCCAAAACTCCTAAAATATGCCACCAGAGTCATGCTTGTTTCAGCGTGTTTCTCGGTGTCCAAATCGGCTCAAAATCTCGCTTTCAGTCTCAATAATACCCGCCGCCGGACGCGAGATTTCCACCCACCCCCCTCCCGGACGCGAGTTTTTGACCGGCTCCCGCGACCACGGGCGGCGTTTTCTGCTGCTGCTGATTTTA
>CAZRLX010000138.1:0-6294 GCA_964601115.1 uncultured Chthoniobacter sp.
TCGACCTTGTAGAGGTAGCAGGACGAAAGCTGCGAGTGGAGGGTGCCGGAGTTGAAGAGGGTGGGGGTGGACGAGCAGAAGCGGCGGCCCTGGTAGAGGTTGTAGAGGCGGATCACCCAAGCCTCGAGGGCGCTTTCCTCTTCCTTGAAGAGTCCCATCGCCACGCGCATCCAGAAGAACTGGGGCGTCTCGATGCGGCGCGGTTTGTCACCGGTCTTGTCGACGATGAGGTAACGGTCGTAGAGGGTCTGGACGCCGAGGTAGTCGAAGTCGAGGTCGGCCGTGGGATCGAAGGCGTCGGCGAGCGCATCGAGGTCGTAGCGGTCGAGGAGGTCGGGATGGATGCGGCGGATGGCCACGCCGTGCTTGAGGCGGGCCTTGAAGGCGGCGCGGTGGGCGGGGCCGAGCTTGTCGATGCCGTCGCGGGCGATCGACCAGTCGAGCACCTCCTCGTAGATGTAGGACAGGAGGATGCGGCCGGCGAACTTCGCGAAGTCGGCATCCTTTTCGATGAGGGCCTTGGCGTTGAGGATGATGGTGTTGCGGAGGTCGTCCTCGGCGATTTCGGAGCCGACGGAGCGGCGCAGTTCGCGTTCGATTTCCGCCTCGGAGAGGCAGAGGTCGAGGCCGATCGAGGCGAAGGCGATGCGTTTCTTGAGTTCGGAGCCGTCCCAGAAGGTCGCGTTGCCGTCCTCGGTGGTGACGGTGACCATGAATTCCTGGGCGGGATCCTCGGTGCGGGTTTCCTGTTCCTCGCGGAGGCGGGAGCGTTGGGCGCGGTAGAGGATGTAGTGCTCGGCGGCCTTGAAGTGCCCTTGGCGCATCAGTTCCTCCTGGACCATGTCCTGGACATCCTCGATGTGGACGAAGGAGCGGTCGCCGCGGCGGACGCGTTCGGTGACGCCGCGGGCGATGTCGATGGCGGGTTCGGGATTGGCCTTGATGGTGAGGAAGGCCTTGCGGACGGCGATTTCGATTTTGGTTTCCGACCAAGGCACCACATTGCCGTTGCGGCGGATGAGGCGCACGGGCAGGACGCCGGGGTCGGCGGGAATGTCGGTGCCGCCGTTGCGCTGCATGGATCTGCGGAAGGCGAGGGACTTGGCCACATCGTAGGCGTCGTTTTCGAGGAGTGCCTTCTCGATGAGGAGGTAGAGGTCGGACTCCGAGAGGCGGAGGCGTCCGCTGTCGCCGAGGGTGCGGGTGAGCGAGTTGGCCACCGAATGGGCGACCTCCGAGACGAAGCGGCGGTTGACCTCGGAGAAGATCGACTCCTCGTCCTCGCGGCGCGAGATGAGGAGATCGGCCAACGAGTCACCAATCGCGTCTGCCACATCCTCAAGAGAGAAGTGGTGGTCCTCGCCGCCGCGGGTGACGATGATGTCCGGGATCGGGCTGCGCCGATCGGTGGGGATCACCTCGCGCCATGCGTAGCCGCGCTGGGCGGACGGCTGCGCGAAGCGGTCGGAGATCACTTGCTTGAGGGCCAGGTCCTCGGACGGATCGATCGGGTGGTACATGGTGGTGCGGAAGTCGGTGGGTTGGAGTTTGCGGTGAAGCGGAGGGGTGTTGGGCGGATTGCGGACGGGGCGGCGGCTCACAGGTCGTCGTCGTCGACATTGGTGAGCGCGGAGGCCTTCTGGTATTCGGTGACCCGGCCTTCGAAGAAATTGGTCTCCTTCTTGATATCCATCATTTCGGCGAGCCAGGGGAACGGATTGGTCACGCTTTCGCGGAGGGGGGACAGGCCGCAGGAAGCGAGGCGGCGGTCGGCGATGTAGTCGATGTACTCCTCGAATTCCGCCGCGTTGAGGCCGATGGCGGCCACCGGCAGGCAGTCGCGGATGAACTGCTTCTCGAGGGTGATGCCCTCGCGCATGGTGTCGCGCAGGTCCTCGCGGAAGGACTCGGTCCAGATGTCGGGGTTTTCGTTGACGAGATCCATGAGGAGGTTGCGGAACACCTCGATGTGGTTGGACTCGTCGCGCAGGGTGTAGCGGAACATCTGGCCGATGCCCGGGAACTTGTTCTGGCGGTAAAGCGAGAGGACCATGCCGAAGAGGCCGTAGAACTGGGTGCCCTCCATCACCTGGCCGAAGAGAAAGATGTTCTTGGCCAGCGCCTGCTTGTTGGCGGTGTCGGTGAGATCCACATCGCGGCGCAGCGAGCGGCTGTTGGAGACCACGAAATGGTTCTTGGCCTTGATCGAGGGGATGTCCTCAAACATTGCCTCGCACTCGTGGGGGTTGAGGCCCAGCGAGGAGAGCATGTAGACGAGGCTGTCGGCGTGGATGTTCTCCTCGTGCGCATGGCGTCCGAGCACCAGCTTGAGTTCGGGGGCGGTGACCAACTCGCGCACCACATGGAGGATGTTGTCGCCCACGATGCCCTCGGCGGCCGAGAAGTAGCCGATGCCCATCTTGATGATCCAGCGCTCGACATCCTTGATCTCGTCCGAGCGCCACTGCTCGACATCCTTCTGCATGGTGATGTCCTCGGGCTCCCAGTGGTTGCTCTTCATGGCCTTGTAGAGGTCGTAGGCCCACTGGTACTTGAGGGGGAGAATGTTGAAGAACATCGTGTCGCGGCCATTGATGACCTTCTTGGCGGCAAAGGCCTCCTCGGCCTTCACCCGGTCGAGAATAAAGGAACGATCGCCGAGCTGGACGGTGGTGGTGCTGGACATGGTGTTGGGGATTCCGGGGTTGCGTTGGAGAGGGAAATGAGCCGAGACAATGAGGCGGGTCTCCATGGGACTTTCGCGCACATTCCCGCAGGACGCGAAGCGTTGGAGAGACTGGGGAAATAAAATCAACGGGTCAACGCAATTTTGCTCATGTGGTATCCACAAATTATTCACAATACAAGATGTTGTGGTTTGATTCCGTGGTTACAATGTAAAAATGTCGACTGGTCCCCCAGTTCCGCCGCGGCGGCAGCAAGACACGAGATGCGGCTAGGTGGTCAAAAATATTTCCTCTCCACGCCGATCGTAGGTGGAGCGAACGATTTTCAAAAATTTGGTAAGGGTATCCGAAGGAAATAAGGGCCGGAACGATGGGGGTTCGCCTGTTCCCTCAAAATCAGCGGCATAAAATTTGTGTGGACCGATCCGGGTGTCGACCCCCGCAAGGCGGGATCTTGCGGAGAAGCGCCGCGCCGCCGGCGTCCGGACAACGCATTCGCACGGGGCCGTGCCCCGAAACCGCAGCCCGGCCGGCCGGATGTCCCCACCCGAGGGTCCCCGCAGTTCATGCGGCAGCGACAGCATGCCCATCCAGCGGACTAACCACCCCGAGTCCGTGCATGCCCGTCGCCACATGCAGGTAGATCTCCGTCGTGGTGATCTCCTCGTGACCGAGCAGATCCTGGATGGTCCGCAAATCGATACCCGCCTCCAACAGATGCGTTGCGAAGGAATGGCGCAAGGCATGAGTGGTCACTCGTTTGTCGATGCTGGCCGCGGCTGCGGCCCGCTGGATCGATTCGCCGTAGACCTTGGCATGAATGTGGTGGCGCCGCCTCAGGCCCGACTCCGGGTCCACCGATACCTGCCGCGCCGGAAACAACCAGAACCACTCGAAGCCCTCCGCCGCCCTCCGGAACTTGCGAGCCAACGCCCCCGGCAACCACACCCCCGCCAACCCCGCCTCCCGGTCCCCACGCCACAGCATGCGCGCCCGTCGGATCTGCTCCGCCAACTCCTCCCGCAGACTCTGCGGCAACACCGTCACCCGGTCCTTGTCGCCCTTGCCCGACCGCACCGTCACCGTGCCCCGCTCCAGATCCACATCCTTCACCCGCAACCTCACCAACTCCGTCAACCGCAAGCCTGCACCATACTGCAAACGCGCCGCCAGATCATGGCGCGCATCCGCATTCCCCTGACCCGCCGCACGCTCCCCGAGCCTCGCGAACAACCGCTGCGTCTCGTCCTTCGAGAGCACCACCGGCACCCGCGTCCCGGTCTTGCGCAACTTCACCCGGAACTCCGGCTCCTCCACCCCGCACACCTGCTTGAAGAAAAACGCCAGCGCATTGAGCGCCTGACGCTGCGTCGAATACGCGCAATCCTCGTCCTCCACCACCTTGGCCAAAAACCGCGATGCAGTCTCCACCCGCATCGCCTCCTTTCCGTCGCCGGCAAACACCGCATAACGCGCCGCCCAAGCCCCGTAGCACTGCTTGGTGCGCATCGCCAGTCCCCGTCGCGACCCGGCTGCATGCACCGCCGCACGCATCCGCTCCGCCAAGCTCCGGTGATCCGCACCCGCCTCGGCACAGGCCTTGAGCCAGCCCAAATACCACCGAATCGCCTCGGACCACTGCTCCAACTGCCAGTCCTCCCTCTGCTGCTAGGAATTTGCTTTCTGGGTGTGGGCCTTTGAAAGAGCCGGTGGCCGGACCGGCGGGCGGGGAAAAGGGGGTTGTCCGGATCGCGCCGAACACCAGCATCACCCGTGCATCGAAGGCAATTCCCAGTTTCCGCCTTGCCTCTTCGCGCGATACCGTGTTCGGCAGGCTGGTGTAGTTCTGGTGAGGGATGATCGCATGTATGGGCTCGCACCCGCGATGCCATGCCGTATTCCGGTAGCGCTCCCGGAAATCATCGATGCTCGCCTGGGCGAAATGCGCCACTCCGTCTGCGTAGCGGTAGATCGTCTCGTACATCCGCTCCCACATCGGATCCTCCACCGCATCGTGGGGAAGCAGGACATGACGGGTGACCACGATCTTCGCACGCCCGGCCCAGTACTCGAGGCGCCGGCGCACCTGCTCGATCAATTCTTCCGACAGGCCCCGCTCATACGCCTCCTCCACCTCATAAGTCAGATACTCCGGAAAATGAAGATGCACCACATCCGCTGCGCCTTCCATCCGCCAGAAGCTCTCGTGTGCATACACAAGATCCAAGCGGCGTCCCAGAATCGCATTTAGGTCAACCAAAAAGCGGTTGTGGGGCAAGGGTATGTTGGCTACTATGAGACGCATGATGACTAAATCGGACAAAATTGTGAATTCGCTTTTGCACTCGGCGAAGCTGACATACCGCGAAAGTAATCAATTGGAACCGCTACGGTACGGATAGTTCTTCTTCAGTGATAGAATCGGCTTCTCGTAAAAGCGGTATGAAAAACTGGCGATGCCAAGCGTCAGAGCGGCCATGCCCATTAAGGAGAACCAGTCAGACTGCCAAACCAGCGGATCGAGATGCAGGCGTTTGAATACACGGTAAAGAGGGATGGGTGCGCTATAGCAAAACCAGTGCCAAAACGGTGAGGCAAAACCGTGAATCAGATAGATTCCGTAGCTAATCGATCCGATGTAAACCAAAGGTCTGGAGGCGAGCAAGCGCCCGATAGGCCCGTGGAAGCCATGGCTGCATTTCCATATTAAACATGCGAAGCCAAGTGCACAGAACGACTGCTTAAGGAAACCGAGGAAGGGCGCAAAATAAATTGCGGCCAAACCAAACACGGAGATAACAAGCATTGAAGTCGTCGCTCGTGTAGCCATACCATCTTTGCAGCGTGCAGCACCTGCAAGGAGTCCGCCAGTTCCGAGTGAATCGAAAACGGCTGGTGTAAGCCACATGGCGGATTCCGGAGACTTCCCCAAATCCAGGAATGACATGCTGGCCCTAAAAACGGGCGCAGCAGCAATGAGACTGAGAATAATGGAAAAATGCAGCTTTCGTGGAACAAAGATGATGAACGGCCAAAGCAAATAAAACTGCTCTTCGACGCTTAGCGACCAAAGATGTCCTCCATAGGTTCCTTTATGACTGCCAGTCAACCAGAAATTGAGGTTTGACAGGTAAGCCGCATGCCAAGGCCAAGTTTCGCAATACGGAACCACATCGATCAATACAACGATTAACAGCACAAGATAGTAAAGAGGGAAGATTCGCAGCGCCCTCCTAAGATAAAAACTACGCAAAGCCTGCCTGCGTTCGTCCGGTGTCCGAACACTTTCGAAGACATCCAACAGAATCCCTGTAATAAGAAAACCACTTAGCACAAAAAACAGCTGAACCCCGAGAAAACCCAGATCCGTGCCAGCAATGCTTCGATAAGATTTAGGTGCCCAATGTGCCCAAACGACCATCATGACTGCGATAGCTCGCAATCCGTCGAGTTGCGGCATACGCAAGGATTCCGAGTGGTTTTTCCCGATAATTTCGGAAGAATCTTCCCTCATTCCGGGCGCAGCATTGCGTTTTGTCTGGGTGTGGGCCGTTGAAAGAGCCGGTGGCCGGACCGGCGGGCGGGGAAAAGGGGGTTGCGGGGGGAA
>CAZRLX010000139.1:0-6167 GCA_964601115.1 uncultured Chthoniobacter sp.
TCCGCCAGATCGAAGCCAAAGCCCTCCGCAAAATGCGCCACCCCACCCGCCTGCGCCAACTGGAAGGCTACCTCGAACCCCGCGACATCTGATCCGCCCCGTGGCATCGGCATCCTGCCGATGGTCTTTTTTCACGCAACTCGACACCGGATCCGGTGTTGAATTCAGCACCATGGACGACCAAAAACTCTGGAACCTCCTCGGCCACAGTCCGCGTCCCGCCGCCCCGCCCTTCTTCACCGGTAAAGTCCTGCGGCGCATCGAAGCCGCCAAGTCACGCCCTGCTTGGTTCGCCCCCGTTCTCCGCTGGCTGGCCCCCGCCACCGTCGCCGCCCTCGTTCTGCTGGCCACCGTGCCCCGCCCCGGGGACCCGGCCCCGGCCGAATTCACCACCCTCGACCTCGTCGAGATGCTCAGCCCCGAAGACCACCAGGTCCTCGTCGAAGCCGGCTGGCCCTACAACAACGGCTTCCTCTCCGCCGCCCTCTGAGGCGGATCGCCATAACCCAAACAAAATCACGCCCTTCGGGCGCGATCCATCTTGAAAAACGGAAGAGGTGGGATTGGTCGCCGCGGCGACCTGTCTTCGGCTCGAACTGCGTTCTCATCCCACCGGGAGGTTTCAAGACCGCCTGCGGCGGACTGGCGGAAGGGGTGGGATTCGAACCCACGGTGACATCGCTGCCACGCTCGATTTCGAGTCGAGTGCCTTAAACCGGACTCAGCCACCCTTCCTGATCAGCGCCCTGTATACCCCACAACCCAGCGCCAAGCAACCCATCCGACCACCCCGCCCCGCGCCTTGCACCCATTCCCGAAAATAAAAAAGCGCGCCCATCGCGCGCTCCAAGCCATCCACTCGCCACTCGTTACCCGTCACCCGTCACTCCTTCCCCCCTCGCCACCACCAGCACATACCCCGCCGGCGCCTCGAGGCGTTCCAAACTCACCACTTCCGCACCCACCACCGCCCTTCCGGCCGGTGCCCGCAGAAACCCCGGATCCACCCGCGTCACCGCCAACCCCCCGGCCAACCCGAGTCCGCAACATTTCATCGCCGCCTCCCGCGCCGACCACAGCGCAAAAAAACCTTCCTCCTTTTGCTCCACTTCCAATTCCTCCCATGCCCTCACCTCGTCCGCATGAAAATACCGCCGCACCAAAGCATGCATCTCCCGCACCTCACGCATCATCTCCAAATCAATCCCCACCGCTCCCCGTGCCACCGCCACTGCCACGTAGTCACCCGCGTGCGAAAGATTGAAATCCCACCCGTCGCCATCGACCAACCGCGGCTTGCCCTCCCCCTCCTCCGCAAAAACCAAGTCAGCCGCCCCGCGTCCCGCACACTCCGCCAAAACCCTCCGCCGCAACCCCCGAGAAACAACAAACCGCGCCCGCAAAATATCATTCGTCATCCCCTCCGCCCTCTCCCGCTCGGCTTCCGTCAAGAACTCCGCCCAACCAGCCACCTCATCCAGCCCCACCACCCGCACCACCAATTCTGTCTCTTCAGCTTTCAAGTTTGCCGCTTTCCCTCTTCGCGCTCGCCGGCCCCCGACTTCCCCTCACTCAGCTTTCAAACTCGGGTTTCATCCTTTCTCGCACTCAGCCCCTGCTGACGGCCAACCACTCGGGATGCTCCCGCGCATGCCGCGCAATCTCCGCGCAAATCTCCTCCACGCCCCGGCACGGCCGCCAATCCCACGTCTCCTCCGCCCGCGCCGAATCCAGCACCACCCAAGGCAAATCAAAAGCCCGCGGCGTCAAATCACTCGCCACCTCATGGGGCCCGAACTCCCCCGCACACCACGCCGACAACTGCCGCAAAGACCTCGCCGACCCCACCCCCCCGCTCACATTGAAAATCCTGCACGTCCCTCCGGCCTCTCTCCGACCCGAAAGCCCGGCAGGCTGGAGGGCTCCCTTCCCTTCATCCTTCATCCTTCCTCCTTCATCCTTCAAACCTCCCCGCTCCATCTGCTTTCGGACAAGCTCCCCCAAATCCGCCGGATGCAAACAATCCCGCACCTGATGCCCGGTCCCGCCGAACCCGATATACTTCAGCGGCGCCTTCCGCGCCCAGCTGTGGATCCAAAAACTGAAGATCCCCTGATCCGCCTTGCCGAACTGCCCCGCCCCCGCCATCACCCCGCAACGATTCACCCACACCGGGAACCCGAACGCCGCCCCGTATTCCAACGCGATCTGCTCGCTCGCCAGTTTGCTCGCCCCGTAGAGCGACACCGGCGCCGCGGTCGAAAAATCCTCCGTAATGCCGCGCGGACCATAATCCGCCCCCGTCTCCTCCAGCACAAACGCCCCGTTCTTCTCCCTCACCGGCAAGGCGCACAACGCCGGAATCGAATACACCCGGCTCGTGCTCAAAAGAATCATCCCCGCCTCCTCCCGCTTGCACACCTCCAGCAGATTCACCGTCCCCCACAAATTGTGCTCCATCAACTCCCGGCTCCCCGTCTTGCCGTCCACCCCGGCCAACACGCTCGGATTGGCCGCCGCATCGATCACCCAATCGATCCCCCGCGCCCGCTCCAGATCTTACTCGAACCGCACATCCCCCCGCCACACCTCCACCCCCGCCGCCTCCAACCGCGGCAAATTCAACTCGCTCCCCGCCCGGCTGAAATTGTCACACCCGCACACCCCATGCCCCGCCGCCCGCAGTCCCAGCGCCATCTCCGACCCGACAAACCCGCAAATCCCACTGATGAAAATTTTCACAACCTTGTGTTTTTCAACTCAAAGGCTCGCCATGAAACCCGGCAGCCGTGGCACCTCCAACCGCGTAATTCTTCAGCGCCCCCCCGGCCACAAGCCGCTCGAGGACTTCGCAGACTTTTTCCACTCCGTTTTGATCCTCTCTAATTTCCTCGCCTCGAGGATAGCTCTCTCCAGCAGCTTCAACTTTTCAGGCACCGATGTCTCCCGCATGGCCGTCCGCCACGCCGGTTTGCCACGTTGAGTTTCCGCCAGCGTTGTTATATCCGAGATCAAACCACAAACCGGCACCACTTACCACAAATTCCTCCCTGTCGCGCGAACTTGCTGCGCGACCCACAAACCCGCAGCGACCCACCAATGCAAAGGTTTATGAGTGCTGGAAACAGTTCTCGCGGATTTTTGTAGCTATCAGAAAATCATAGAACGCATTTAGCGTGCAGTATGCAAATCCAGGATAACCGTCAAGGAATCCGCCTTTGCCAATATAGAGATAGACAAACTTCCACAGCCACCGCGCCGGCAACCGCGCGTGCAACCGCTTCAACGCCCGCTTCCGCGCCAGCGAATCGCCGGAAAAAACATCCCCCAGCGGCACCGGTCCCTCGCCAAGCGCCGCCGCTTCCGCCGCCTCCTCACTCGAGTAGCGATTGTGACGATCCACCCAATCGGCGACACCCTTGCTGAAATTCAGGTGATCGTAGGGCGTCCGCAGATACCCGGTGCCGCGCCGGGGTGCATCTTCCCGCTGACCATGCCCCGCCTTGGCAAAACGCGCCTCGCCCCGCTTCACCAAACGCACTTGGTGGTAGGGATACTGCGAGCTGTGCTTGATCCAGCGCCCGAGAAAAATGATCCGGTTGGCCACGAAATACGCGCTGTGCTCGTCCTTCGCGATCACCTCCTCGCATTCCGCACGCAAAGCGTCATTGAATCGCTCGTCAGCATCGAGATGGAAAACCCAAGGATGACGGAACTCGACATGATCCAGCGCGTAATTCCGCTGCGCGCCAAAGTCGTCAAAAGCTCGCTCGAAAACCCGCGCCCCGCGCGCCGCCGCGATCTCCCGCGTGCGGTCCGTGCTGTGCGAATCCAACACCACCACATCGTCGCACCATGCCACCGCATCAAGACAGGCCGCCATATTGGCCTCCTCGTTTTTGGTCAGAATGAAGATCGAAAACATGGCTTGTCGCCCCGGAAACCGCACGCCTCAGCGGTCCCCGACCTCCCGCGCCGGGTTGCCCGTCACAATTTTCCCTTCGTGGACGTTTCTCATCACCACAGCTCCTGCGCCGACCACCACCCGGGCACTGATCATCACTCCTGGCCCCACAAAAGCATCCGCGCAGATCCATGCTTCATCACCGACCGTGATCGCCGCGCGCACCAGCGGCATCGAGGACTCACGGAACTTGTGCGTTCCTCCGCACAAATGCGCCCGTTGCGAGATGGTCACCCGCTCGCCGATCTTCATCGGCCCGAGATTGTAGAGCAGCGCGTCGAAGCCAACGGACGACCAATCGCCGATCTCCAAATGCCACGGCAGAAAAATCCGCGCTGCCGGATGGATATGCACCTGAGCCCCGACTTTCGCCCCGAAGAGCCGCAGTAGAAAACGGCGCCATCCCCAGCACAGCCGCGGACTCCACCGGAACAACGGCGTGCAGCACGCCCAGAGGAAACGACCCATCAACTCAGCGCGGCTGTATTTCTCGCTCCTGCGATTCGTTTCGATGTCCATCGTCACGTGCCTGATATCACCTTTTTGAACAGTTGCAGGTATTTATCTGCGATGGCCGGCGGCGAAAAACGCTCTGCCGTCCGCCGCGCGGCCGTCCCCATCTGCTCGCGCCGGTTCGCATCTTTGATCAACTCCCGGAGAACTGCGGCCAGATTTTCCGCGGCGTCTTTCGAGCGATGATCGAAGACCCCACCATTGACGCCCGGGTCCAGATACTCACGGAACACTGCCAGATCCGAGACCACCGGAACCACCCCGCGAGCCATCGCTTCGAGCGGGGCAATACCAAACGACTCCCCGGTCTCCGCCACGGACGGATACACAAACACATCCGCCTCATCATAGATTTTCGCCAACGCCTCCGGATCAAACACCGGCGCCTCGAACCGCACCGGCAACCCCTCCACTTGTCGTTTCAACTCTGCGGCAGAAGCCTCACCCCCACCACCTTCACCCTGCGCCACCGGCCCCACCAAAACGCACTCCCAATCTTTCTGCTCCTCCCGTATGCCGTCTGCCGTCTGCCACCCGTCTTTAGCCTCCTGTCCGCTGTCCCTCTCCGACCCGTAGGTTCTCCGAGCCGGAGGGCCTGTCTCCTCGGTTTTCTCCCTCCCGTAAGCCGTTTGCCGTGTGCCCTCTAGCTCCATGCTCTTGAGCGCTTCCGCAAGCAGCCCCAACCCCTTCTCCGGATGAATCCGCCCGATATAAAGAATCCTCACCACACGCCTGCCTCCTGCCGCCTGCTGTCTGCCGTCTGCCGTGTGCTTCTCGCTTCTCCTCAAAAACACTTCATCCACCGCATTCGGCACCACGACCACCTTACTCGCCACGGAAGGCGACTGCGCCTTCACCGCATCGGCAACCGCCCGCGACACAGCGGCCAGCGCTGCGCACTTACTGTAAAGACGCCCCTGATTTTTCGGAAATCTCTGCAAACACGGAACCACCTTGCCGGCCGACGGTTTCAACCACGGCAAAACCGCAGGCATCCAGAAATCATTCGTCACCACCACGTCTCCCGGCGGCACATGCCGCGCGGTTTTTAGTGCATAGAGCAGGCATTGCACCAGATCCCGTTTGATTGACGTGCTCTGCGCGTAGCCACCCCGCCGGACAAAGCGGATCCCATCCACCGTCTCCTCGGAAGCCTGCCCCGGAAACTCCCGCGCAAAAATCGTCACTTCATGCCCCCGCTTGGCAAACTCCCGCGCCAACCCCTCCCACAACCGCTGCACTGCGCCGCCCCGCACCGCCGGCACCGGCAAAATAGGCCCTGTAGCAATGGTGATTTTCATGGGAGATGCATACGGCAAAAGGCTTACGGCATACGGTTAAATGCAGGAAGACCGCCGCGGAATGCTAACCGAGACTGGCAGCGAAAGCGGAGATTTTCGCGTAAAGCACTCGGAGTCTCTCAACGAGTTGATCGCGCGTCGATTGGTCGATCGCACCACGACGCGCGAGAAAAAGCACGATGTTCGCATTCTCGTAGGCACTACGCCGCGCAATATTGAGGAAGTTTTTAAAGTCGCGATGCGAGCCACTTCCACTGCCCTCCCTCCGGCGCGTAGCCCAGGTGATCATTTCACTTTGAGCCACTTGTCTCTTTTTCCCTGCGAGCGCTTCAACTGCCATTCGAAAAATCGCGCTTTCTCACGCGTCTCGAAGAACTCAGTCTTAACTA
>CAZRLX010000140.1:0-6138 GCA_964601115.1 uncultured Chthoniobacter sp.
TCCTTCATCCTTCATCCTTCATCCTTCATCCTTCATCCTTCATCCTTCATCCTTCCCCAGCTACCTTCCCCTCATCACCTCGACCGAGATTTGCCGGATGTCATTGAGTTTCTCCACATCGAGCGTGAAGACGAGCGGCACGATCAGTTCGGTGTCGAACTCGCATTTCGCGGGCGCCTCCCGGTGGCGCCTGCCCCGCCGCACGCGGATCATTTTTTCGAACGCGTCTTGGTAATGCCCATCCGCGCGCATCAGCCGCCCGTCGTGGATCACAAAGGCATCGAATGCCGGATGGTGCATCACCGGTAGCACCGGCCCCTCCCACACAGGCCACGCCGACAGGTGCGACCATCCCGAGCGCATCCAGCCGGCAGGAAAAAACGGCCCGCAATAGTCGCTCTCCGCCGCACCGGTCCATGGAATGCCCCATGACGTGAAAAACGGCGCGCTCTGTCCCACCACCGCTTGCTCCTGGGCGCCATTTGCCAGCGTGATCGTCGCCCGCACATAGAGCGGTTGGTTCTTCAACGTGCGCGGATTTTTCTTCGGATTCTGTGTGGCGATGAGTGGAGCGAAAAGCCTCTCATGCGTCTCGGCGTCGAGATGGTAGATGCTCAAGTCGAGCGCCTCGACATTCGACGCCTTCTGCTGCAGAGCGATCCGGTGGGGCGCGATCGCGTGGTGCGGCACGGACGGCGCACCTGCCCATGGCAGCGGCCCATAAGGCGGTATCCTTTGCCAAATCCGCCTCGGCGCGCGCGCAAAGCCGCCGTCGAACTCACGCGCCGCACCCTCGAAATACCCCATCCCCGGACTATCGCCCTCCATGCGCACAAACAACCGCCCCCGCCGCGTGGACAGCGCATCCAGACACCCCGCCACCAATGGCGCGGCATGCTCATCCCAGAATTCCAAGTCCGGCCTCAGCAATGCCGCCCAGACAGCAATCGTCCTGCCATCCGCCGACGTCTGCAAATACGGCGTCGGCATGCCCGATTGTCCGATCTCACCGCCAGTCTGCATATCCAGCAGGCTCACCTTGTAGAGCGACTCGCGGATGCGCGGCATCATCGAGCGCAACAACTCCATCGCCTGCTTCCGCCCTTCGATGCTTGTCGTCAACCGCGCCCACTCGTCATCCAGATTCACCACCCGTGCACTTTTCGACACCGCATAAAAATCCGCCACCATTCCCCGACGCACCCTCGCCCTGATCTCCACCCGCACCGTGCCATCCGCCGTCTCCGAAGAGAGTTCATCGTAGGTCTCGATACAGCCATTGGTCAGCAACCGCTGGAGATCCTCCTGGATTTCGAAGTTCCTCACCGTCGTGCTCGAGTGCATCACCACCCCCACGGCGCGTTGCAGCGCATTCACAAACGCCGCGCGCAGCGCCTCATCCCGCGTCACCCCCTCCCCGCGCGCCTCCACCTCCAGAATCGACCCGACAGCCGCCCCGTCGGGCAACCCGCCATCCTGCGCGAACGCGCTTTCCGCCCCAAAAACCAGGCCCACCGCAACCAACAATCGAAACACGCGGTTCATGGTCAATTCCAGCGAAGCCCCATGTCGAAATGCAACCGCTCGGGAATGTCATGACCGCCCCAAAACCGCTTGCGCTGCGTGTAGCCACCACGGCTTCCCGGAATCGCCATGAACTCGTTGGAATCGCTTTTGTATTCAAACTTCCGCCCCTCCTTCCCGGGAATTCTGATCCGGCACGGCGTCGTGCCCATGTTCGCCCCGTTGAACTCGATCACCGCCCCCGGCGGGTTCGACTCCACCAGAATCGTATAGTGCGGCTCCGGATCCACAATCGGCGCGGAATATGAAACCGGCGGCACATAATCCACCGGAGCCGGCCTTGAAACCAAGGCACAACCCGCCACTGCAACCAATCCACCGGCACCAACCACCGCCCGCCAAAGCAATCTCAATGTCGTCTTCACACGCGACACCCTGCCGACCTTGGTGAGTCAAAAGCTGTCACACCAAAAAATATTTCACCAAAAAAATCAGGCCACGGCCCACGCCCCCAGCCATGCCAAAAACCGATCCGTTCAGCAGTGTGGCGCGGGCTTCCCGCCGGCGAAGACCTGCCATCCATAGGTGCATTCGAAAATTCACCTCCTCGGCACCATTGGTATCGAACTCCGCCAACCCCGGCAGGAAGTTCATCCATGGCTTGGATGCTCTTCCAATCCAGCCCCCCACGAACTCCTGTGAATCCTGCACATCCTGTTCATCCTGTGAATAAATCCGGTTCCGGGACAATCCATGGGAGGAGCTTTTTTCCTACAGCGAACAATTCCGTTGCCGAACCATGAATTTCACCCATAGTTAAAAACGTATGACAACCTCGCTTTTGTCCCCCAAGTTCCAAGTCGTTATCCCAAAAGCAATCCGTAAGTCTCTTGCGTTAAAACCCGGTCAGAGGCTCCAAGTTGTGGAAAAAAATGGCCATATCGAACTCCGTCCCATTCTCACGCCCGAGCAACTCGTTGGCTATCTGAAGAACCAAGCGCACATTCCCTTCGAGCGTGAAAAAACCGACCGTCCCCTGCCATGAGCGCCATCTGCCTCGATAGTTCCGCTTGGATCGAAATCACCCACGGCGGCCCGAATGCGCAGGCCTTTGCCAAAGCCCTTTCGTCCCCCACCCCGATGATCGTTTCCACCATCAGCCTTTACGAAATCGCCCGCTACACCACCCGCGTCGCCGGAGAACATGCCGCAGAGGAGATTCTTGCATTTCTTAACCAGCACACAATCACACCAGTCTCCCCTGAGATCGCCACCCTCGCCGCAAATCTCGGCGCTCGCCACCAACTGGCCATGGCCGATGCCCTGATCTACGCCACCGCCCGCACCCAAAACGCCACCCTCTGGACCCAAGACTCCGACTTTCAAGACCTCCCCAACGTCCGCTTCTTCCCAAAACCTCCCACAGAGCCGCCGAGGCGCTGAGTAAAATGCAGGGGGGCATGGTCGTCCCGACGGTGAAAGACAACGGCCCGCGAATCCGAAAAAATCCCCGAGCAGCCGCTCAGCCGGGAGGTTCTTTTTCGAGAATTGGAATCACCACCGAGTCGAAGTCGGCCAGCTTGATGACCCGAATCCCTCTCCATGGATCAAGCACCAGTAGATCGGGATCTCCGGTCACAATCACAGACGCCCTGCTCGCCAAGGCCAACTCAAGAAACTTGTCGTCATCCGGATCGCGGCAGTCGCACACGACCTCATGGAGCGCCGCATCAGGAAACAAGACGGCGGCATTTTCCCAAGTTTCCAGCAAGCGCACGCGAGCCACCTTGGAAACATACCTGTCCAGCTTGGAGCGCAAGAGCACCTCGCAGAGTTCCGCAAAAGTTGCCTTGGAAAAAACAAGCGGGTGCTGGTGTTCAAGCACGGCCCGCACACAACGATCGGCGCGACTCCCTTGGATCAAGGCCGCGCTGACGAGGACATTGGTATCGAAAACAACCACCCGTCAGCTGGGATTCTCTTCGGAAAGCACTTGCTCCAAAGCCTCCTCGGTCAGGCCCGCCCTCCCAGCCTCGGCTTGGAGTTCATCCATCGCCCCGGTGATCTTGCGGTTTTGCCCCGAAATCAAATTCCGGTAGAGCGCCATGGGAAGAAACACGCCCAGATCGCGTTGATGCCGCTTGATGACCACAGGCTCTTGAATCGCATAATCAAGGAATTGCCCGAAATTCTGACGGGCTTCGGAGGCAGTCATGGCTCTCATGGGGAAAAAGAATTAGGACAATTTGTGCAATTTGTCAAAAAATGGCTTTTGTGAGGCTTATTTTTTCCCTACCAGTCGCCAATACCTGTCTGGAATGTAGCGCGGGCGTCCCGCCTGCGATGGAATCCATTCGATGTCAGGCGGGACGCCCTGACCTACATAAGCGCCTCGGAAAATCCCAAAATCGAAATCCATGAAGCAACCGCTCCGTGTCAGCCCAAGCTTCAGAAGCACCGTTCCTTTTTCCCAAAAACCTCCCGCCGAGACGCCGAGACGCTGAGTAAAATGTAGGGGGGCATGGTCGTCCCGACCGTGAAAGACACTCGCCCGCGAATCACGCGAATCCCCGCGAATGATTGGTAGCTCGACTCGCCGTCGGTGCCCCAGCTTCAGACGCGAAGAACCGTTCCATAAAAAGGCAGCCTCATACCAGAATCCGATCGCTTTTGGACTTCTGGAATGTAGCGCGGGCATCCCGCCTGCGATGGAATCCATTCGATGTCAGGCGGGACGCCGCCCTGACCTACATAAGCGCCTCGGAAAATCCCAAAATCGAAATCCATGAAGCAACCGCTCCGAGTTCCAATCTCGGAGCGGCTTGTTTTTTGGATCGAGCACCGAGTTCGAAAGTCGCACTGCCGGGTTTCCCAAGTCCATGTGACCGGAGTTCAAAGCATGGCCGTCTTTCTTTCAAAGTTCAGCCGCCGAGTTCAAAACTCGGGCGGCGGAGTCCGGAAGTCCGAACGCCGAGTTGGGAAGTCGGGCGACGGAGTTTAAAACTCATTTTTTCAACGCATTGGGAGCTTCGAAACCCCATCACCCTTAAACCATCCCCCTTGCTCCGGGGCCGAGCCTCCTCTCGGACACCTCCGCCGAGGAAGCCGCGAAGCTATAAAGCCCGCGAGAATTGGCCAAAAAAGCGATAAAACGCGCTGACACCATCTCATTGGTTTCTATGCTGGGGCTACCAGTCTGACCTTGGGGAAATAAGTGCGATACCGCACCGGATCACGCGTGACCAGAACGAGTCCCTCGGCCTCTGCATGGGCGCCGATGTAGAAGTCAGGCAAAGGGGATGTCTTCACGCCACCACTCAGGCGGTATTTGAGAAAAGCCGCCGCCGCCAGCCAACCGGCGGAGTAAGGTAGCGGCAGGCGCTTGAAAACTTCAGGAGCGAGCCAACGATCCAATTCCCTCGCCGAGGAAAATGCGGGAGCAAGTTCCGCATAGATGATCGGATTGATGCATATCGGCCCCTCATTAGCAGCAGACCGAATTTGATTTTCCGACCATTCAAGCCAAATCGGATCGGAAGTGGCTATGTCCAACAACACATTGGTGTCCAGCAGGGTCATTCTTCACCGCGGGTCAAGTTCATGATCGCCTGAGTTTGTGCATCCGGAACAGCCGCTCCCTTTGCATTGAGCAACCAATTTTCCAAGGCAGGCCTTGATACGCGCCGTTGTAAAAAAACCTCCAGCCACTGAGCCAATTGGTCAACTTGGGAAACTGGCAATTTTTCGATTGCAGCTTCGATTTCGGCAACGGAACTCATAACGCCATAAAGAATGCCTCAGCCACCGCATCGTCAAGGGAAACCACCGGGATTCACTCAGAAACGGGTGCTCAATACAAATCGCCAGCTCCCACCCAAAGCAAAATGAGAGGAAATGTCGGCTGACCCCCAGTTTCCCGATCACATCTTGAACACGGGGAGATTCTTGGGTGGCCTGGGCCTTTCGAGAAGGCGCAAATCCCTAATGATCTTTTCGAATTCTGTAATGGCTTTTTCATAGCCCATCAATTCCGGCTCTTCCTGCGGTGAAAAACTTCGTGTGGGAAATGGCGTTTCTGGGAAAAGCGCGGGCAGCGAGTTGCTGGGGATTCAACCATCGCAGGGGAGTTCCTTTTAGCGCGCTGTAGTAGAGGTTGATGCCATCGACATAGAGGTATGTCTTCATGAGAAAAGAGCAGGTGATGGAGCGGACCCCGGATTGTTCCCGCCATAAAATGCAGGGGCGGTTCCCGAAGGAACCGCCCCGCGTCCCGCCGTCGAAACAAACGGGAGAGATGTGTCCAAAGGCTGCTCGCAAAAAACGTGGCAGTCAACTACCGGCTTTAGCGAATCCGGCGGAATTTTCGATGCGCTTGCTGGCAAGGAGGGAATTGACTGTTCGGATTGAAATGGGAAGCTGTCAGCGTGGGTTGGGGACTGCGTAGCGGGCCTCGGCCCCGTTTGTTTTTGAAAAGGCCGAATGGATGGTCTTTTCGAGAATGTTTTAACCCCGCCTGGGTGAGCAGCCCCGGCCCGACGCCTTCGGGTGGAAGTCTGGAGGTGTTTCTTTTTTGCGGAACGATAGACCGGGGCCATGGGATCGGATTGGTCTGAC
>CAZRLX010000141.1:0-6035 GCA_964601115.1 uncultured Chthoniobacter sp.
GGAATGAAAGCGGGCTTTTTCACCAGCGAGGTTCCCGCCGTCCGCATCGACAACCGCACCGTCAGCAGCACACTCATCCGGCAAGCCCTCGCCGAAGGCGACATGGAAACCGCCAACCGCTACCTCGGAAGACCATTCCTTGTCTCCGGCCCGGTTGTCCACGGCGAAAAACTCGGCTCCTCCATCGGCTTTCCCACCGCCAATATCGCCACCGACGACCGCCAATACCCGGCGCACGGCGTCTACGCCATCGAGGCGCGCCTCGGTTCGCGCATACTCCCCGGCGTGGCGAACATCGGCGTGCGCCCGACCATCGCCTCCGCCTCCACTCCCTTGCTGGAGGCGCACCTGTTCGACTTCAACGGGGACCTCTACGGCACGGAACTCGACATTTTCTTTCTCCACCGGTTGCGCTCGGAGCGCCGCTTCGACGGAATCGGGGACCTCAAGGCACAGATCGCAATCGATTGCGCCGAGGCTCGGCGCTGGATCGATGGGCACCCGCGCTCCCGATGAAGCACCCGCCCGCCGCCTACGATGAAGTCTTCGCCCCGGGTGGCGAACCCCGCGAGGTCTACCGCAACCTCTTCGATCGCCTTCGCGAATCGACCCGCGCCCAACTCCAGTCGATCAACCACCAACTCGAGGCCGCCATGCGCGAAATGGGCGTCTCGTTCGACGTGAACCCGGACAGTCCATGGGGCAAGCGCCCTTGGTTCTGCGACCTCCTCCCCCAAATCTTCACCCCGGCCGAATGGAATCCCCTCGCGGAGGGCATCCGCCAGCGCATCCAGGCCTTCGAACTCCTCCTCCGTGACATCTACTCCGACAAACAAATCCTCCGCGATGGCGTCATTCCCGTCTCCACGGTGCTCGGAAGCCGTTTCTTCCAGCGTCCTGCCCACGGCCTTCCCATGCCGGGCGGCTCGTTCCTCCACCTCAGCGGCATCGCCGCATGCCGCCTGCCGGACGGCACCTTCGCGATCAAGCACCACTACATGAGTCATGCCTCGGGCATGTCCTACATGATCCAAAACCGCCGCGTCCTCACACGCGTCATCCCCCAGTCGTTCCAGGAAACAGGCATCCACTCGATCTCGGATGTTCCCACGGACATCCTGGAAATGCTTCGTGCCCACTCATCCGAGAGCGATCCCCTCGTTGTCCTCCTCACCCCGGGCCCGCTCAGCCCGGCCTATTCGGAACACGGCTTCCTGAGCCGCCGAATGGGCATCCCGCTCGTCCAAGGCGGCGACCTGCTCGTCATGAACGACGAGGTCTACCTGAAAACCGTCCGCGGCCTGAACAAAGTCGATGTGATCTACTCTCGCGTCTCGGACCAGTGGCTCGACCCCCTCGTCTTCCAGCGCGATTCCGTCCTGGGCGTGCCGGGACTCGTCCACTGCATCCGCAAAAAAAACGTAGCCGTCGTCAATGCCATCGGCGCACAACTCTCGGACGACCGTGCCCTCCTCCCCCACGCCTCGCGAATCATCCGCTACTACCTCGGCCAAAACCCCCTCCTTCCCACCCTCGAAACCTTTTGGTTGGGAGACATCGATCAGCGCGAACACGTTCTGGCGCACCTCTCCGACTTCACCATCCGCCCGCTCTACGGGGAACGCATCCTCTCAGGCGGCGATGGCTCCCCACCCTCCGACGAAGCGCTCGCGGTCGCCCGCTCGACCATCCTCGAAGACCCCTCGCAATTCGTCGCCCAGCCCAAATGCTGCGACGCCACAACGGTCTCGTTCCAAAAAGGCGAACGCCACAGGCGCCACCAGGACCACATCCTCTTCGCCATCCGCAACGACGCCGACAGCATCTCGATCTGCCCGGGCGCGCTCACCCGCATCTCCACAGCCAAGTCGGGATTCACCGCCTCCGAACTCGGTGGCGGCGGCAAGGATACTTGGGTCCAAGTCGACCTCAACCAACCCGCGGAGAATTGGGACTCGACCCCTCAAACGGAATTCCAAATCCCCTCGCACGGCGTCACCAGCCGCGTGGCAGAAGCCTTCTACTGGATCGGACGCTACCTCGAACGCGCCTACGATCTCGCAGGCATGGTCGGCGTCATCGAATCCCTGGAACTCGAGGAACTCAATCCGACCGAACGCATGCACTACCGCCCGGTCTGGAACAAAATTCTCCCCATGCTGGAAAGCGCCGCCGTTCCCTCCCGCCGGACCATTTCAAGCCCCGAAGGCCGCCACCGCCTCACCCTTGACACATCCGAACCGGGCTCCGTTGTCAGCACCATCCTCCGCGCGGTGGGCAATGCCGAGTCCGTCGTGGAAACCCTCAGCATCGATGCCTGGGGCGTCCTCAGCAACCTGCGAGAGCAATTCGAGGAGGCAAGCTTCGATCCCTCCGCCCCGGCGGATGTCCTCGCGGCATCGAGCCGCTCGCTCTGCAGCCTCGCCCGCGGGATGATCCCCCAATTCTTCGGCACCGCCGAACGCAGCATGCTCTCGGACGACGGATGGAACTTCTGCAGGATCGGGCAATTCATCGAGCGTGGCGCGATCACCGCGAACGCCGCCTCCTCGATCACCGGCACACTCCTCCAGTCAAACGCACAAAACAGCCCGGGCCACGCCCTCGAGATCAGGCTCTCGGCGTTCCTCCGCCTGCTGAACTGCAGGGACGTCTACCGCCGCGTCTACCAGATGCGCATCGAACCCGAGCCGATGCTCGACCTCCTGTGGAAAAACCCCGTCGTTCCACGCTCGGTGCTCCATTGCCTCAATGGCTGCACCACGCTCATCCGCGAGAGCGAAAGCAACCTCTCCCCCGCCACCGAGCGCGCCATTGCGGAGATGGAACACCTGACCCAGGCGATTCTCACCACCGATTGGAGCGACCTCCTGTGCGAAAGCACCGCCTTATCCTCCGGAAAATCACGCCTTCAGATCCATTCCGAGACCCTTCTCGACCGCCTGCTTGGCCTCCACACGGTGATTTGCGACAGTTTCCTGAACCATCAGGTCCTTATGCACCACGAAACCCGTCCGCTCTTCACGAACTGAGCATGCTTTTCGAGGTCTCCCACATCACCAGCTACAGGTATTCGGATCCCGCCATGGAGGCCTACCTCGAGGTCCGGCTTACCCCTCCGGCCCGCCCGACCCAGCAAATCCTCAGCCACCGCATCGAATTCACCCCGCCAGCGGCCGCCGTCTCGGACTATGACGACTACTTTGGCAACAAGACCACCGTCTATTCCATGACCCTCCGCCACCAGCACATGCGGGTTGCCAACCACCTCACCGTGCGCACCGCGCGGGCACCACTCCCTGTAGGTGCGTTGGCTCTCACCGTCGCCGAGGCACGACAGATTCTCCGCTCCGCGCGCACGAGCGTATTCGATTACATCCAGCCCTCCCCGACCGTTCCGCTGTATGGCGCCGCCGACGCATGGGTCCAAACCCTCGTGCGCGACAACGCCCCTCTCGGCGACTGCTTGGAACGCCTGAACAGCCGCATCCACAGCGAGTTCAAATACCGCTCGGGCGCCACGGACAACGAAACCCCGCTGGCCACCGTGTGGAAAACCCGCGAGGGCGTGTGCCAGGATTTCGCCCACATCATGCTCTCCGTGCTCCGCTCCGCTGGCCTCCCCTGCCGCTACGTCTGCGGCTACATCGAATCCGAACCCCTCGAACAGAACCTCCCGCCCGCCCGGCGACTCGTCGGCGCGCTCTCAACCCACGCCTGGATCGAGGCCCTCGTCCCGGGCATGGAATGGGTTGCCCTCGACCCGACCAACAACCAGTGGTGCGGGGAACAGCATATCGCCGTCTCGGCGGGCCGCGACTCCCTTGACTCCGCCCCCGTCCGCGGGACATTCAAAGGTTCGGCCTCGCAAATCATGAAAGCCCATGTGACCATGCGGCGTATCCAGGAGAAGCCATGAAACTCAAAATCACAAAATCCACCACCTACAACTACGCGGAACCCGTCTCCTTCTCTCCGCACCACGTCCGGGTGTTCCCTCGCACAGATCTCTTCGCGAAAGTCGAAAACGTCTCGTTCACCACGGCCCCATGCGCCGATATCCAATACCGCCAGGACCTCTTCGACAACATCATCGCCTACTGCTTCTACCCCGAGGCCTCCGCCACCCTTCCCTTTCACCTCGAAATGACCATCGAGGTGCGGGAGAAAAACCCCTTCCACTTCCTTCTGGACTCCAACGGCCTGAACATCCCGCCGCAATACCGGGCCGAGGAGTCGGAATTGCTCGCCCCCTACCTTGCACCGGTCGACTGGTCCGACCTGCCCCAACCCCTTGCCCCGGCGGCATCGCGTCCCACCGTGGAAACACTCGTGAACTTCAACCACTGGATCCACGAAAACATCGCCTACGAACTCCGCCACGAGGGCCATCCCCTCACACCCCGCGAGACCCTCGACAAGTCCGCCGGATCCTGCCGCGACATGGCGGCGCTGCTCACCGAGGCGCTCCGCCAAAACGGCGTCGCCGCGCGGCTGGCCAGCGGTTTCGTCTGGGAGGGCGACAAATCCGATGCCGACAAACGCTCCGTCAGCTCAATGCACCTCTGGGTCGAGGCCTGCCTGCCGGGCGCGGGCTGGATCGGCATGGATCCCACCAACGGCGTGCTGACGGACCACCACTTTGTCGCGACCGCCGTCGGCCGCCGCCACCAGGATGTCGCCCCGGTCTCCGGCGCCTACTACTCGAACGCCCAAGTTCAAAGCCACATGAAGTCCGTGGTGAACGTGGAAAATGTCGACTGAGACTCCGGAAACCCGCCGGCAACCGGAGCCGTATAAGAAAAGTATCCAGATGAGATTTTTTGAAGGTTGCACAGCACTTGTCACAGGCGCCTCCTCGGGCCTCGGCAGCGAATTCGCGCGCCAATTGGCCCCGCACGCCTCCCGCATTGTCCTTGTCGCGCGCCGGAACGACCGCTTGGAGGAACTCGCCGAGACCCTCCGCCACCTCCACCCGCAACTCGACATCCGCGTGTTCGCAGCGGACCTCGCCTCCCACGACCGCCGCTTGGCCCTCGTCGAGTGGCTCGCTTCGGAGCAAATCCACGTTGATTTTCTCGTGAACAATGCCGGACTCGGTGACCATGGCGAATTCGCCTCGGGCGAGTGGAACCGCATCCAGGCGATGCTGGATGTCAACATCCACGCCCTGACCCACCTCACCCACGCGCTCGTCGACCGCATGCTCGTGAATGGACGCGCCGCCATCCTCAATGTCAGTAGCGTGGCGGGCTTTTTTCCGCTCCCCCACATGGCGGTCTACGCGGCGACCAAAGCCTACGTCACCAGCTTCTCGGAGGCCCTTGCCATCGAACTCCGCCCCAGAGGCATCACCGTCACCGCCCTCTGCCCGGGACCCGTGCCCACCGAGTTTTTCGACACTGCCTCGCGCGCCGGTGAAGAGGACAAGGAAAACAACTTCCGGCTCCCCGCGCCTTTCTCCATCTCGGCCGCCGAAGCCGTCAAGGCGGGCCTCCACGCCGTGGCCCAGGACCGCCGCCGCGTCGTTCCCAATCCCCTCCTCGCCGTCACCACCGCCCTCGCTCTCGCCCTGCCGTTTTTCCTCCTCCGCAGGATTCTCGCCGCAAAGTCCGATTCCATTTAGCTATCACCGATGCCCACGCCAACCAGACAAGCCATCCCCGAGGCCAACGATGCCCTGACATTTCAAGAAGCATTTGAACTGATCAACCCGCACCTCTACACGGTGGAGGAACGCATCCGCGCCCAAGCCAAGGCGTTCGATCCGGCCGTCGAGGGCTATGTCTCCTACATCTGCGGCGCGGGCGGGAAACGCCTCCGCCCGGCCCTCGCTCTCCTCGCAGCAGGAGCCACAGGAAAAATCACCCCGGGCCATGTCGATCTCGCGGTCATCCTGGAACTCATCCACATCGCCACACTCGTCCACGACGACATCATCGACGGCGCCGAACTCCGCCGCGACCAACCCTCCGCCAATGCAAAGTGGGGCAACTCGATCAGCGTCCTGCTCGGCGATGTCCTCTTCGCCCACG
>CAZRLX010000142.1:0-4755 GCA_964601115.1 uncultured Chthoniobacter sp.
GCGGTCAGGGTTTCACCGACGCGCATGGCGTTCGCGGACGACATCTCGCAGAGCGGCAACCGCACCTCGGCGGTGGTCCGGCCCAGGCGGGCGAGAGCGAATTTTACCGGCACGGGGTTCGGCTCGATGAAAAGGTCTTTGAACAGCGGGTAGTATTTGCGGTGGATTTGCAAGGCGGCGGCGGGATTGCCCTCCAAGTGGTGGCGCACCAACGCGGAGACCTCCGACGGAATGATATTCGACGCCACGCTCACCACGCCCACGGCGCCGACGGAGAGGAACGGCAGCGTGAGCGAGTCGTCGCCCGAGAGGATTTCAAAACTGTCCGGCAACGCCGCGCGGAGCTGGTTGACGCGTTCCACCGAGCCACCCGCCTCCTTGATCGCAACGATGTTCGCATGGTCGTGCACCAGCCGGACCACAGTCTCCACGCCGATCTCGATCCCGCAACGGCCGGGAATGCTGTAGAGGATGAGCGGAATTTGAACCGCCTCGGCAATGGCTGAAAAGTGGCGATAGAGCCCCTCCTGGCTGGGCTTGTTGTAATACGGAGCGACGAGCAGCGCGGCATCCGCCCCGAGCTTCGCGGCGGCCTGGGTGAGATCGATGGCCTCGGCGGTGGAATTCGATCCCGTGCCGGCGATGACCAGGCAGCGTTTTTCAGCGGCGCTGACGGCGGTTTCGATCACCTTGAGGTGCTCTTCGTGGTCCAGCGTGGGCGATTCGCCGGTTGTGCCGACGGGAACGATGCCCGAGATGCCGCCTTGGATTTGATGTTGGACGAGACGGCGGAATGCCGGTTCGTCGAATTGGCCGTCACGGAAGGGGGTGACGAGCGCCGTGTGTGCTCCTGCGAATGTCATGGGTGTTGATGGTTACAGGGAAACAACGCCCTCGAAAACAAAATCCGCCGGGCCGGTGAGGTGCGCGACGGCGAAGGCCCCGTCGGCATCGATCTCGAAGTCGACCCGCATGGTGTCTCCGCCGCGCACGGTGACATGCACCGGCGATTTTGCGCCAGTGGCGGCGGCATGCAGGAGCGCAGCCGCACAAACGCCCGTGCCGCAGGCCAGAGTCTCGTCCTCCACGCCGCGTTCGTAGGTCCGCAGGACCAATCTGCCGGGGGCGGCCACCCTGGCAAAGTTCGCGTTGGTTCCCTTCGGTGCAAACGCCACGTGATGACGGAGCGCGGCACCGAGTTGGCGAATGTCGATCTCCTCCTCGTTCTCAATGAACGCCACGGCATGTGGCACGCCGGTATTGATGAAATGAATCTCCATATCCCCATCGCCAAGGGAGAGCGATTGGGGCCGGCGGTGGTCGGTCGGTCGCCCCATGTCGAGCCGCACGAGGTCGCCCTCCAGCGTGGCAACGATGAGGCCCGCCTGGGTTTCGAAGCGCACCGATGCGGGAGCCGACGGCATAAGCCGCGCGGCGAACCGCGCGAAACACCTGGCTCCATTTCCGCACATCTCGGCCTCGCCGCCGTCGCTGTTGTAGTAGCGCATGCGGAAATCGGCATCGCCTTGGGCTGGCTCGACCGCAAGGAGTCCGTCCGCCCCGACCCCGCGGTGCCGGTCGCAGAGGCGCTGGATCGTCGCCGGATCGAGTTGGAGAGCGAGGGAACGGTTGTCGAGGACTACGAAGTCGTTTCCCGCGCCGTTCATTTTGGTGAAGTGGAGTTGCATGGTGGGGCGCGAGCCTAAATCGGGAATCTGGGGTTCTGCAATGCGGTGCTACTTGGTGGTCATCTTGTAAACCCCGTCCCAATCGGGAGGCGGCGGATTTTCTTTGAGGGAGCGGCACCGCTCGAGCATGACATGCGACGGCGTGGTCGGCGACTCGGGGTTCTTGTCGGGGCGGTTGGGCTCGAGGGTGGCGGCCTCCTCGAAGCAGGCGGCGGCCGCGTCCCAATCCCTCGCCGCGTAATGGTCAATGCCCTTGGCGTAAATCTCCAAACACCGGCCGGTCTCGGCATCGAGGTCCGCCGCGAGGCACACGACCTCATACATCTCGGCGGGTTCGCTGCGGCCCTTGACGATGATTTTGTCGAGATGGCGGAAGACGCAATCCCCGCCGGCCGCAGTGGCGGCGCGCATCGTCTCGCCAGTGACCATGGTGTAGGCCCCGTAGCTCTTCGATCCGCTCTCGCAGCGGGCGGCGAGGTTCACGGTGTCGCCCATCATGGTGTAGTTGAAGCGTTTTTCGGAGCCCATGTTTCCCACCGTCGCGAACCCCGAGTTGAGGCCGATGCGCATTTGCATGCGGGAAACGATGGGAGGCCACTTGTCGCCTTCGGAGGCCCATTTTTCGCGGAGCCGCCCGAGGCGCTTGTGGAGAAGCTGGGTGGCGACGCAGGCCTTGAGCGCGTGGTGCTCGAGCGGCGCCGGGGCGTTGAAAATGCCGACGATCGCATCGCCGATGTATTTGTCCACGTAGCAGCCCGACTCCATGAGGATGTCCGTCATGGCGGTGAGGTATTCATTCATGACGGCCACGAGTTGCTGGGGTGTGAGGAGTTCGGAGAACGAGGAAAAGCTCTGCACGTCGGAAAAGAACGCGGTGATCTCGGCATCGACCCCGCCGAGCTGCGGATCGTTGCCACTCTCGATCATCTGCTCGACCAGCGCGGGGGAGAGGTAGGTGCCGAACATGCCCTTGATCCTGTTTTTCTGCCGCTGCTCGCGGGACACCTGGATCACCGCCCCCACAAACACGCACGACACCGCCGAGAGGAGCGGGGCCGTCACGGGCACCAGCAGATCGGCAGCCTTGAAAACGTAAAACGCACCGGCGATGTAGCCAAGCACGGCGACCACCCCCAGCACCTTGGCCAGTCTGCCGAACCGCGAGGGCACAATCGCAAACGAGGCCGCCGTGAAGCCCAGTCCGAAGATCAGCAACAGATTCACCCACACCGGCGAGCGGTGCAGGAAACGGCCGGAAACAATCGTCTGCAGGAGATTGCCGTGGACGCTTACCCTCGGCACGGCCTGCGCCCCGCTGAGCGGCATGACGCTCAAATCCTTGAGGAGAGGGTCGACGGGCCCGATGAGCACGATCGCATCGCGGAACTTTCCGAAGAACTCAACGGCCTCAGCTTGCTGTTCGGCGGTTCCTTTTTCCAGCGCCTGGGCGTAGGCAAGCACCTCCACGAAGCTCGCATGGGTGTTTTCCTCGGCCATCCAGGCGCTGAACCAGTTCGGCTCCACGAGTTGGTTCATCACGAGGGGGATTCGCGCCAGCACGGCACCATCCTTTCCGCGCACCGTGATTGTGTTTTCCCCGATCTCCACGGCCGAACTGTCGAGATTCCAGAGGATCAACGCCAACTGGAGCGACATCGGGAGGTAGGTGTGGTGGTCGGCCTTGGCGAAAAACGGCAGAAAGGCCACGCCGTCACCGATCGCATCGATCAAGCCCGCATGCCCCCAGTTCGGCCCCAGCAGCGGGTAGGCGGGCAATTCCGGAGGTCCGACCGGCGACGTGCCATAGCCCGCCTCGAAGACAAACGGAAAAAACGAAACGTCGCCGAGTGGCCTGTTTTGCGAGGCGTAGGTCGCGGCGAGCACGACGTTCCTGTGTCGGCGAATGGCCGAGGCGAACCGCTTTGTGCCCTCGTCGACCTGTCCGGTGCCCGAGGTCGCGCTGCCATCGTCGGAGAAGACGAAATCCATGCCAACGGCCTTCACGCCACCGTGCTTGAAGAGCGCATCGATGGCCATGCCGTGGAGCGCGCGGTTCCACGGGAAATTCCCGAGCTTTCCGATCGAGACGCTGTCCACATCCACGTAGCACACCTTCGCCGGGGCGGGCATGCCGCCGCGCCAGGCGAAGCGGGCCGAGCGCGTTTTCTCCTCGAGGAAGGACACAAACCCGTCGGGGCCGAAGAAGCGTTCGTAGCCCGGAAGCCGGACCACGGCGACCTGCGAGAGGAGCGACCACACCGCGCAGGTCACGGCAAGGGCGGCGATGGAAACGATTTGGCCTCGCATGGGAGCCACAGGGTGGCCGCTTCCTCCCCGCAACTCAAGGCTGTCTTCCGGTCCCGCGCCCGGCTTGGGGAAAAATTTCCGCTTGCCGCATTTCCGGGGGAAAATACCTTCGGGCCCATGTCCACCACACTCAGCCCGGTCGCCTACGATGCCAAAATCGAAGGCAACGTGATTTTCACACAGGTTGATGCCGCCATCAACTGGATGCGGAGCAATTCCCTTTGGCCGATGCCGATGGGGTTGGCCTGCTGCGCCATCGAGCTCATGGCCGCCTCGTCCTCCCGCTTCGACATCTCCCGCTTCGGCGCGGAGGTCATGCGGTTCTCGCCCCGCCAGGCGGACGTGATGATCGTCGCCGGCACCGTGACCTACAAGATGGCCCTCGCCGTCAAGCGCATCTGGGATCAAATGCCCGAGCCGAAATGGTGCATCGCCATGGGAGCCTGCGCATCCTCCGGCGGCATGTATCGCAGCTATGCGGTGCTCCAGGGCATCGACCACCTCATTCCCGTGGATGTCTACATTTCCGGTTGTCCGCCGCGCCCCGAGGCTTTGCTCGACGGCCTGATGAAACTTCAGAAAAAAATCATGGGAGAGCATGCCCTGGCCGACCAGAAGCGGGAACTCCTCGAATCCATATGACCACTTTCGACCAACTCTCGGGCGTCTTTCCCGGCGCGGTGCTCAAATCCGACACGTTTCGCGACGAGACGACCCTGACCGTCCAAGCCGCGGCCATTCACGACATTTGCCTGTATCT
>CAZRLX010000142.1:4855-5919 GCA_964601115.1 uncultured Chthoniobacter sp.
CGACTGGCCGGCAAATCCGCGCTGGGACTCGCAGCGCTTGTGAAGGAATACTTCGGCGTCGAACTCTCGAAGGCCTCCCAGAAAGCCAACTGGGCGATCCGGCCGTTGCCGCCGCAGATGGTGGAATACGCGCTCAACGACACCCGCTACCTGCTGGAGATCGCCGACACGCTCGAAGCCGATTTGCGCCGACTCGGGCGGTGGGAGTGGTTCGAGGAGTCCCGCGACCGCATGATCGCCTCCGCCCGCGAGGCCAAGGAGCGCGACGACTCGACCGTGTGGCGCATCAGCGGTTCGTATGCCCTCACCCCGCGCGCGCAGGCGATCCTCCGCATCCTTTGGTTCTGGAGGGATTCCGAGGCGCGCGCCTGGGACCGGCCGCCATTCCATGTGATTGGAAACGACGACATGCTCCGTGTCGCCCAGCAAATGGCGAACGGCGGGGCCTTTTCCACGCCCCGCATGAACGGACGCCGCCGCAAGAGCTTCGAAGTCGTGGTCGCGCTGGCGATGCAGATTCCCGAGTCCGAGTGGCCGAAACCAGAAAAGACCAAGCGCAAAAGAATTACCCGGGAACAGACCCAGCGTCTCGATGCATTGAAAAAAACACGCGATACCGTGGCGAAGGAACTTTCGCTGGATCCCTCGATCATTGCCCCCCGCGCGGCGATGGAGGCGACCGCCGCCGATCCGGACGGCTCCGCGCTCATGGTGTGGCAGCGCCGCTTGCTGGGACTGCCTTTGCCCGCCGCGGCGGGGAGGCCTTCAAATGCCTGAGCGCGGACCGGATATCATCGACCTCGCCTTGGCCGAGGATATCGGCACAGGTGATGTTACGGTAAAGTGGTTCACCGATCCCGCCGCCACCGCGACAGCGCGCATTGTCACCCGACAGGAGGCATGCCTTGCGGGCGTCGATGTCGCGGCGGAGGTTTTCCAGCGCGTCGATCCGGAGCTTGAGGTGAAAATCCTCCGCGAAAACGGCAGCGCGCTCACACGCGGCGATGCGGTGCTATCGGTCTCGGGCCGCGCAGGCTCGATCCTCACCGCCGAGCGCACCGCGT
>CAZRLX010000143.1:0-5829 GCA_964601115.1 uncultured Chthoniobacter sp.
CGATGTTCTCGAGGTCCGGGCTGGCCCAGTGGGTGGGCATGGGCATGGAATTGAATTTTCGCAGGGCCTCTTTGCGGAACTCGCGGATCCACTCGGGGTCGTTTTTGACGTCGCAGATGTAGTCGATCGTCTTTTCCGTGAGGCCCGTGCCGGCGTCGAATTCGTAATCGACGTCGTAGTGAAAGTCTCCGATCGAGCGGTCGATATTGATGTCGGGTTTTGTTTCCATGTGTTTCCTCCGGGTTGGTGGATCAGGCGTTGGCGAGGGTTTCTTTTTCGACCCAGTCGTAGCCCTCGGCCTCGAGTTTGTGGGCGAGGGTCTTGTCGCCGCTCATGACGATGCGGCCGTCGACCATGACGTGGACAACATCGGGCACAATGTATTCGAGGAGGCGCTGGTAGTGGGTGATGACGAGGAAACCGCGCTCGGGACTGCGCATGGCATTGACGCCTTCGGAGACGATGCGCAACGCGTCGATGTCGAGACCCGAATCGGTTTCATCGAGCACGGCGTAGACAGGGTTCAGCATGGCCATCTGAAGCACCTCGCAGCGTTTCTTTTCACCGCCGGAAAAGCCCTCGTTGACAGCGCGGGAAGTGAACGAGCGGTCGATCTTCAGTGCGTCCATTTTTTTGTAGAGTTCCCCGTAGTATTCGACGGCGTCGAGTTCCTCGCCTTCGGGAAGGCGGGCCTGGAGCGCGGCGCGGATGAAGTTCGCGATCGTCACGCCGGGAATTTCCATCGGGTATTGAAAGGCGACGAAGAGGCCGGCACGGGAACGCTCGTCGGGTTCCTCCATGTCGAAAAGGTTCAAGCCGTCCAGCGAGACCGAGCCGCCTGTGACCTCGTAGTCGGGATGGCCGGCCATAACTTTGGCGAGGGTGGATTTGCCGGAGCCGTTTTTTCCCATGATGGCGTGGACTTGGCCCTTGGGGATTTCAAGGTTGAGGCCCTTGAGGATTTCACGGTCGCCGATGTTGGCGTGGAGGTTTTCGATTTTCAGGCTCATTGGATTTGGACGTGTTTGGGTTTGCATGCCGGGCAGGTGCCGCGGAGCGTGGTTTCGGAATGGGTGACGGTGAACTTGGGTGGAACCTTGAAAAAGCTGGCAAGCGATCCCTGGCCGGCCAAGGGGACATCGGAAACGGTGCCGCAGGTGTCGCAAATGAAGTGCCCGTGCTCCTCGAGATTCGGGCAATAGCGCGTGGCCTCGCGCTCGACATTGACCTGCTTGGCGAGCCCGCAGGCGACAAGCGTCTCGAGGCAGTTGTAAACGGTCGCGAGGGAAATGCTGGGCATGTGTTTCTTTGCCCGGATGAACACCTCCGAAGCGGTGGGATGGTCGCGTTCGGAGAGAAGGACATTGTAGACCTCGCGGCGCTGCGGAGTGAGGCGGTGTCCGCTGTGGCTGATTGTTTCCTCGTAGCCGAGGGGCGTTGTTGAACGCTTTGGCATGGCGCGGCAATGTAGCCGTGCGCTTTTCTTGATCAAGAACAATTCTAATTAAGGATTCGCTCCAATATGGGCACGACGCGGAATGCGGTAATGGGTCGGAGAGTTTGTGGATGGGGGAGACTGTGTTCGGGGCGACAGAATAGTTGGCGCAAAGACCGTCAAAAAAATGGCCGATCGGCCAAAAAGTTTGCGGTAGATTGTAGGAAAGAATGTTGCGATGGCGCTTGGAGGGGCTTGTGGATGCTGGTCGTGGAGGGTGGGAAAAATCATTGGGCAAATTGCTTCACCGATGTTTTTGCTGAACAAGGGTGGATAATTATGTTGACCCGTGTGTGAGGTGATGCAAATCCTTAACAAACTCAATCACGGATGATTGTTGGAAGCAGCATGGTCGCGGCAAGTGTGCTTGCGGACAATTTGAGGTTGTCCCTCAATCGGCATGCCCAGACGCTGGAGAGGATTTCCTCTGGGAAGCGCATCAATTCTGCAAAGGACGATCCCTCGGGCTTATCAATGGCAACGAAAATGTCCGTCTCGATCCGCTCGGCGGAGGCGTTTGAAAAAAACATCCAAAACGCGATCTCCTTTTTGCAGGTGCAGGATGGGGTGCTGGCAAAAATGGGTCAGGCGTTGGAGCGGATGGCCGAACTCAAGACGCTCTCGGATGATGTCACGAAGTCGAGCGCGGATGTGGGGTTGTATCAGACGGAGTATGTGGCGTTGCAGGAGCATTTGGAGGCGCTCTGCAGGGAGGAATTCAATGGGATCCGACTCTTTGCTAATTCATCTGATCCGGATCACCTTTATGTTCAAAAATTGGAGAGAGATGAATCCCATCAGGTCAGCAGACCTTTTTATTTGGATCTTACTAATATTGAAAAAATAAATATAAAGCTAAATTATGAAGTAAAAACATTCCTGCCTGGTTCAACAACCTGGAAAGCTGCAAAAAGTTTAGCTGAGAGTAATGGAGGCCACTTAGCAATTATAGATACACAAGAAAAACAAAATATGATTGCTAAAATGCTTGAGGCATATCCTGCAAATCGAGAGTTTTTTATAGGAGCAAGTGATGAGAATGAAGAGGGTAAATGGTTTTGGTTGGATGGAACTAATGTAGTTTTTGAGAACTGGGCTAATGGTGAGCCATCGGGTGCATCTAGCACTGAAGATTACGCTACTATTGCAACAGGTGGATGGGGATTGATAAAAAGAGCGGAGTGGAACGATGTTGCTTTGGATAGGGATTTTAGAAGAATTGGATATATATTAGACAAATCAATTGATTTTGAGGACATAGAGGCGTCAACGCTTTCGTCTTCCCTTCAAAATATCGCCCAAGCACGCGCGACAAACGGCGCCGAGCAAAACCAACTCCAGATTGCTTCCGCACTGAACTCCACGAACAAGCAAAATCGAGAGGCTGCGCTGAGCGTGATTCAGGACACGGATATTGCGCGGGCGAGTGCTGATTTGGCCAAGTCGAAAGTTTTTATTGAGGCGGGGTCGGCGTTGCTTGCGATGCAGCGTGTCGACTCGCGAAGTGTGCTCCGGTTGCTTGAGTGAGAGCAGACGTGTCGCGAGGAGATTTGCGGCCGCTGCTCAGTTGGCTTGCTCGATCAGCTCAAGACACTCGCGGCAGTAGGAGCGGATGTCGGGGGCTTGGAGGATGCCGGAGACGATGACGACGCGGTGGGCACCGCTTTTTAAAACGGCGGGGAGGTTTTCGCTTTTGATGCCGCCGATGCAGAAGATGGGGAGCGGGATGCTTTCGTGAACGGCTTGGATGTCTGAGGTGCCGATGGGTGTGTAGTCTGGTTTTGTGGGGGTGGCGAAGAGTGGACCGAAGCCGATGTAGTCCGGAGACTGCTGAACTGCGGCGCGGGCTTGGGCGAGGCTGTGGGTCGAGAGGCCGATGATTTTGCTTGGGCCGGCGAGGGAGCGGGCTTCGGCCACGCTCATGTCGTCCTGGCCGACATGGGCACCATCCGCTCCGACTTGCGAAACGAGGTCGGGGTGGTCGTTCAAGATAAAAGGCACGGCGTGGTCGCGGCAGAGATCTGCCAGAGGGCGGGCGATTGCTGGGATGTCGGATTTGGCAGTGCCTTTGGCGCGGAGTTGGAGGAACTGAACACCGCCTTCGAGCATGGCCAACGCGGTGGGTGCGGCATTTTCGGGTGTCACGTATCCGAGGTCGAGAATGCCATAGAGGCGGCGGATGGAGAGGTCGAAGGTCATGGGTGATTTTTAAATAGGGGGCCCCAGCGGCATGGTCAACCGCCGTGGCTTGCTTGAATTCGCGTCTTGCCAATCGTGAGTCCAGGGCGCGTATCTTCGTGGCGTGTTTCAAGTCATCTTCAACGAACTGAGTGCTGCGGAAATGGCGGCGCTTCCGAAGACGCTGCAACTGGAGTTGCTCGCCGAGTTTCAATTCCTGCCTGGGGACCTCGAGTCGCTGGACGGCGAGCATTTTGGCAAGGTCTCGCGCGACGGGCGCACGCTTCACCGCTATCGTGCGAAGGATTACCGCATCTATTTCGAGAATCACGCCGAGGGGTTGTTGATCCACCGGGTGCTCCATAAAAACACGATCCGCGATTTTCTTTTCCGCTCCAACTTGCCGCTCGACGAGGAGGATGGCGGGTTGGCGAAGACGAATGATTTTTGGAAGTTGATCCACGAGGCCGAGGAGGCAAGGAAGTGAGCATGTTTCCGGACGAGTCGGCCCGGTGCGCGGCGTTTCCAGTGGTGGAGCAGGGCATCTTCCTTGCGCATGCCGGGGTGACGGTCCTGCCGCGCTGCGCGGCTGATGCGATGCGGGCGCACGCCGAGGCAAGTTGTGTGAGGCACCAGGAGTTCGGCGATGTGCTGCGTGATGTGACGAAAACCCGTGCGCTTTGCGCGAGGGTGATCGGCGCGGAGGCCGATGAAATCGCATTGCTCGGGCCGACATCCCTCGGCTTGAGCCTGTTTGCAAACGGCATCACGTGGGAGCCCGGCGATGAGGTGGTTTGCTACGGGGATGACTATCCGTCGAATGTGTATCCATGGGCTGCGCTCGCCTCGGGCGGGGTGGTGGTGAAATATCTCGAACCGGAAATCCCGGGGGCGATCACGCCCGAACTGGTGGCGGCATCGTTGTCACCGCGCACGCGACTGGTTGCCTTGGCGTCCTGCCATTTTCTGAGCGGACGCCGGATCGATGTCGATGCGATCGGAAGCCTGCTGCATGAGCGGGGGGTGTTGTTTTCGCTTGATGCGATCCAGACGGTGGGTGCGGCGCCGCTGAGTGTGAAGCACGTGGATTTCCTGAGCGCCGATGCCCACAAGTGGATGCTGGGCCCGCTGGCGATCGGAATTGTGTATGTGGCGCGGCGTCACTTCGAGACATGCCGGCCGACATTGCTTGGCGCGTGGAATGTGAAGTCGCCGGATTTTATCGCCCAGCGAGAGATTGTTTTTGAACCCACGGCGAGGCGCTACGAACCGGGTGTGCTGAACATCACTGGCATGTATGGCATGAAGGCGAGCCTCGGGATGATCGAGGAATGCGGGTTGGAAAACGTCCAGTCGGCCATTCTGCGTGCGCGGGATTTTTTGGAATCGCAACTCCGCGAGGCGGGCTTCAAGTTTCTCTCGCCTGAAGCCAAAGATCCGATGCGCTCGGGAATCCTCACGGCCAGGCATCCATCAATGCCGTCTGCGGAGCTTTTTGCTGCACTGGAAGGGGAGGGGATCACCGCCTCGCTCAGGATGAACCGTGCCGGCGAGCAGTGGCTGCGCTTCAGTCCCCACTTTTACAATACGGTGGAGGAAATGGATCGCGTCGCTGGCGTGCTGCGCCAAAAAGTCGACTGACACCGAATCGCGGCTTGTCTTCAAGCGGCTGCGGGGTTACAAAAACAGTATACAACGGTGGTCGTCAATCGTGGCAACCCGTTGATTTGCGCGATTAGCTCAGTGGTAGAGCGCTTGCTTCACACGCAAGAAGTCGCAGGTTCGAACCCTGCATCGCGCACCATTTTTTTTCCATCCCGTGTGTGGCTGAAAAAATAAGTTGCGTTTTTGCGCATGAGGCAAAACGTTGTTGGTGTTCCTGATTGAATCTGGTCCACATTTTTTTGAAAGGTTTCACCCCATGAACATCAAACAACGCATCTTGGTTCTCCTCGTGGCCGGGAGTGTTTTTCTCGGCTTGTATGTCATCAATCTCGCGCAGGAAGAGAGCGCAAAACCACCCGCGGTCGAGCGCATTGCCACGGTCATGAGCCTCTCGGGATACACCGAGTTGCGCGGACTGCCGAAGCCCAGTTCACTTTTGATGATGCAAATCCTGAACGACGTTCGCCTTCAAGTGCTCGGCGAGGAGGGGG
>CAZRLX010000144.1:0-5778 GCA_964601115.1 uncultured Chthoniobacter sp.
TGGGCTGGCGGGGCGAGGAGCAGGACAAAAAGAAGAAGGCGGAGGATGGTTGCTGGCATGGTGTGAGGGGAGGGTAGGCAAGCGGATAGGAATTGCAACCGCGGCTGGCGGGGGGTAGCAAGACGGGGATGAAACTTCTTGCCGCAGCCATGGTTTTCCTGACGTTGGCGGGGGCGCGCGCCCAGACAGCAGCGGATCCTTTTGCCGAGACGCCGCCCGACGAAGCGAGTCCGTTCATGGCGTTGGCCGGGCTGGACGAACGCGAGCAGGCGAAGATCACCTCGCCGCAGCGGGGGTATCCACGGATGCCCGCGCCGGAGAACACGCTCGGAGCACAACTGAAGAAGGCCTATGGCGCGGTGGTGTCATCGATTCAAGGCCGTGGCGCACAGGTCCGCGAGGTCGCAACATTGTCAATCAATCCCCAGGACCCGGTCCTCAAGGAAACGCGCGAACTCGATGCGACCTACACGGTGCGCAATACCGGGCGGCAGATGACGCGCATTGAATTTCCCACGTCGCAACGGCTCGAGATGGTGACCCGCAACGCCTCCGGCGGCGTGGTCGAGCGGTGGTCCGACGACCGTTCCTTCCAACCGATCGAGGGAATCGTGGTCATCAATCCCGACGAGCGCATCGAGTTTCAGGAGCAAATCCCGACCCGCGACATGCGCGCCGGAGGGGTCTACACTGTCGAGGCATCGCTGGCGACAGAGCCAAACTACGCGGTCGAGCAAACCGTCCAGCCACGCTGAGGAGATGAATTGGAGCGCGTTGCTCGGATTGGTTGCCTTGCTGGCGATTGGTTGCGGCGCGGTGCGCGCCCAGGAACAGGAGCGCAAGCTTATCGACCGCATCCAGAATCCCGATCGCACGATGGCCAGTCCGATGCAGGGCAAGTCGTTTGGAGCGGCGGATGCGGCATCCGCCGGTGCCTTTCATGGATCGGGGCGATCCTTCGGCGGTGCCGACAAGGCGGCGGTGAAGGCGTTTTCCGGAACGCGTTCGTTTTTTGGAATCAAGAACCCGTGGTTCGGCGAGAAGGTCTTTCCGGCAGGTGCTGCGCCGCTTGGCAAGGTTGGTTCCGCAGCGCTCGCCGACCGCGTGTTTCCCGTGGCCGATGCCTCTGTGAGAACGGCACCGCAGGCGTCGAAAAAAACGGCCGACGCCGCCAAGGTGGTTCCGACAACCGAATTCGCAGGCAAAGGTGGCGCGCAGGGAGCGTTGGATCAAATCACCGACAAGATTCGCAAGGAGATGACGATTGACGATGTGCGGGAATTGCTGAACAACCCGCGTTGAATTTTTCCGAAATGTCCGATCTGTCTTTTCTCATGCGCGGTTGCGCGAAGGTGCTCAGTGAGCAGGAACTCGAAACCAAACTGGCCCTCGGACGCCCGCTCCGGGTCAAGCTCGGCGTGGATCCGACAGCGCCGGACATCCATCTCGGCCACAGCATCGCACTCTCGAAATTGCGCGATTTCCAGGATTGCGGCCACGAGGCGATTTTGATCATCGGGGATTTCACCGCGATGATCGGCGACCCCAGCGGGCGATCGGTGACACGTCCGCAGTTGACGCACGACCAGGTCATGGAAAACGCCAAGAGTTTCCAGGAGCAGGCATTCAAAATCCTCGACCGCGAACGGGCGACGATTGTGTTCAACGGCGAGTGGTTCGAGGGCATGAGCTTCGAAGAGGTGATCCGCCTCAACAGCCGGGTGACGCTCCAGCAGATGCTTGTGCGCGAGGATTTCCGCGAGCGTTTGGACAAGGGGTTGCCGATTCGCGCCCATGAAATCCAATACCCGATCATGCAGGGGTGGGACTCGGTCATGGTGAAGGCCGATGTCGAGCTTGGCGGCACGGACCAGTTGTTCAACATCATGGTCGGCCGCGATCTGCAAAAGGAAGAGGGAATGCCGCAGCAGGTCGCGATGGTCGTGCCCATCCTCGAGGGTCTCGACGGGCGGAAGAAAATGAGCAAGAGCCTTGGCAACTATGTCGGGCTCACCGACAAGCCCGGCGACATGTTTGGCAAGCTCATGAGCGTAAGCGACGAGTTGATGGTCCGGTATTACGACGTGTTGTTCCACGAGCAAATTCCCGATGGCATGCACCCGATGGAGGCCAAGAAGAGCCTTGCCGGGCGTGTGGTCGAGCGGTTCCACGGCAAGGCGGAGGCGGTCGCGGCGCTGGAGGATTTCAATTTGCGGTTCAGCGCGCGGAATCTCGACGATGCCGAGTTGCCGGTGTTCAGCCCGGCTGGAGCGAGGGATTTCGTGAGTCTTGTGGTCGAGGCCAGCGCGGCGTGTTTTCAAACCACGCGCTCGCGTTCCGATGCCCGCCGTTTGATCGAAGGCGGGAGTGTGCAGTGGCGCGGCGGGAAGGTAACGGATTCGAAAGCCGAGTTGCCCGCTGGAGAGGCCGGTGTCTTGAAGCTCGATAAAAAGCGCGCCGTGCGGATCGGCTGAAATTCTCCGAGTGAGGCCGAATTTTTACCAGCGCCGAGCGACTCCGAATTTTGGAAAGTTGCCGGCGATTCTATGGGGGTTGGTGCGTTATGGCATCTATGCATTGATCGCCTATGCGGTCTGGGGATTTGGAAAGCGCACCTGGGACTGCCGGAGTGCGGGCAAAATGGCTGAATCCGCCGCCGCCGAGTTGGAGTTGAATGGACCGGGTGACGCAAAGGAAATGCTGAAGGAGGCGTTCAGCCTGTGCCCGGAGAATCCCAAGGCCGCGCGGGTGATGGCTGGATTGCTGGATGCCGAAAGCAGCGCCCAGGCGGTGGCGTATCATTTTATTGTTCTCGAGTCGGGCGAGGCGACGGATGCGGATCGCCGGGCGATGATTGATTCCGCGCTGCGGCACGGGGAGGAACCCGGCGCATTGGAAAAAGCGGTGGAGGTCGCCGGGGAATTGGGCGATCCGGCGTTGCCCCATTTAGTCAAGGCGCGAATCCATGCACGCCTCGGCGAGGCGTGGGAAAGCGAGCAAGAGCTGAGACGCGCCGTGGCGAAGCGTCCAGCGCCCGACACGTGGATCGCGTTGGCACGGGCATTGATGGCCAGCGCCGGGTCCAATGATGTCGCCGGCGGCGAGGCGCTTGATCTGCTGAGGCAGGCAGCTCAGTCGGATCGGGGGGGCGGCGGGTTGGAGGCGATCGAGGTGGCGGTGGATGGAGGATTGCTCAACCAGCAGGAAATGGGAGCGTGGTTGGACATGCACCGCTCGCATCCAGCAGCCGAAACTATGTCGCGGTTGAGGGCGGATGCCATCGCATTGCAAAAGACGCCCGCATTGCGCGGGCAGGTTCTGGAGGGGTTGGTGATGCGTTCGCGCGATCTGCCGGTGGAGGATAAAATCACGGTGGCGCGTTGGTTGATCGAGCGCGGGGAGGCTGCGAGGGTGGGCGGGTTTTGGTCGATGGACGACGCGATGCGCGGCGGTGGGGAGGGTTCTCTTGTGTGGATCGAGGCGGCATCCGCCGCTGGAGCTTGGGACAAGGTTGACGAGGCGCTTGTTCGCGCGGCAGGCAAGCTGAAGGAATCCCAGTCGATGGCGATTCGCTCGAATGCGGCACATGCCGCGGGCGATGCGGAGCGCTCCGCGCTGATGGGTGGGGCAGCGATCGAGGCGTGTGGAGCGAATCCCGAAGCGAGGATCGAGGCGGTGAGGATTTTTTTGAAGGGGGGAAATTTTTCCCCGGCGAGCGAGCATTTGAGCGGTCTAGTCTCGGATCCCGTGACGCTGGCCATGGTGGAGGAGGAGTTGGTGCCGCTTGTCACGGGAGGGCACGGCGCCCATGAGACGCTCGCATTTTACGAGGAAATGCTGAAGGTGCCGGGTGTTCGCAATCGTGCGCTTTTCACCGACCGCGTCGACCGTTTGAGGCTTGTGCTTGGCGGTGAGGTGTCGGAGACCGAGTTGCAGGAGCGGCTGAAACAGCAGCCGGAAAACCCCTCGCCGCGGCTGACGCTCGCGTTGTCGCATTTGCTCGGCGGGAGGGCCTCACGCGCCGGTTACGAGCTGGGCCTGCTGGATTCGGAGATTGAGCCGGAGAAGTTGAGCGCCTCCGACAGGGTTGTGATGGCTGTGCTTTTGGCTGCCGGGGGAAATACCGTCGAGGCCCGCGCGCTTGCAGACGGGGTCGGTCGGGCGGATGTAACGCTCGAGGAGTTTGCGTTGATCGAGAAGCATGTGCGGGGAACCGCCGATTGACGCCTCCGCGCGGCGTCTGCAGGATGGCTCCATGAAACAGAGACCGGTGTTTGCGTTTGTGATGGCGGGGGGAAGCGGCGAGAGGTTCTGGCCCATGAGCAGGCAGGCCACGCCAAAGCATCTGCTTCGGTTGCTCGACGAGGAAACGTTGCTGGAGAAAACGATTCGCCGTCTCGAGGGGTTGGTGCCGCTTGATCATGTTTTTGTGCTGACAAACCACCTTCAAGCCCAATCCACGCAGGATGCAGTGCCGTTTTTGCCGTCGGGGAATATCATTGCCGAGCCCGCCAAGCGCGACACGGCTCCCGCCTGCGCGCTTGCCACGGCGATCGCCGCCGCCACCGATCCGGATGCGACCTGCGTGGTTCTGCCGGCGGATGCCGTGATTCACGATGCCTCGGCGTTTCGCGCATGCCTTGCCGAGGCGCTCGATGCCGCCGAGGGCGGTCCGATTGTGACGCTTGGAATCCCTCCGACATTCGCGGCGACCGGCTATGGATACCTCGAGACGGGAGCCCCGCTGCAGTCGGGTTCGAGCGCGCTTGCGCTGAAGCGGTTTGTCGAGAAGCCCGATCTGGAAACGGCTGGTGAATACGTGAAATCGGGGACGTATCTCTGGAATGCCGGGATTTTCGTCTGGAAGGTTGGCACGTTTTTGGCCGAGGCCGAGCGTCAGTCGCCACAGTTGGCGTCGTTCATCCGCGCATTGAAGAGGATCGAGGACCTGCCCGCGTTGCTTGAGGCCGGATTCGCCAAGCTGCCTAAGATTTCCGTCGATTACGCGATCATGGAAAACGCCCGCGAGGTCGCGACGGTGCCTGCGCGGTTCGATTGGGACGATGTGGGTGCCTGGACCGCGTTGCCTGCGCATCTGCCGGCGGACGCCAACGGGAATTCCACGCGCGGCGCGGTCGCGGCGCATGACTCCCGCGGGAATATCGCTGTGGCGACCGGCAGGCTGGTCGCGCTTTGCGGAGTGGAGAACCTGGTGGTGGTGGAAACACCCGACGCCGTTCTTGTGTGCCACAGGGATTCCGTGCAGGAGGTGAAGGCCTTGCAGTCGATGCTGCCGGATTCGCTGAAGTAGCCCGTTTGCCCGGCAAAATTATCATTGCCAATCCCCGGCGGCATCCGCACAAGTGGAGCGCGCACCCGAGGTGGAGTGCGGAATTTTCCCTTTTTTAAAAACATGAGCGAAAGACGAGTCGTTGTCACTGGAATGGGCGTTGTGAGCCCTGTCGGAAATGACCTCCAGACATTCTGGAAGTCCCTGATCGAGGGCCGGAGCGGCATCCGGCGCTTCGAGGCCTTCGACTCCACGAATTTCGACTGCAAAATCGCCGGCGAGGTGGTTGGTTTCGAGGCGGCAAAGTGGTTCAAAAACCCGAAAACCGCCAAGCGCACCGACCGGTTCACGCAATTCGCCATGGCCGGGACCAAAATGGCCATCGAGGACTCCGGCATCGATCTCGAGCAGGTCGACCGCACGAGGTTCGGTGTGATGATCGGCAGCGGCATCGGCGGTCTCTACAGCATGGAGGAGGAGGCGCACCG
>CAZRLX010000145.1:0-5778 GCA_964601115.1 uncultured Chthoniobacter sp.
TATCTCAGCGCCGACGGGGTGGACTGGGGTGTCGAGGGGAACAATGGCATTCGCGCCTCGCGATTCCACTCTCTTGTCTTGATCAACGGCGTCGGCCAAGGGGCGAATGGAAATTTCGCGCCATCCCGCGGGGAGTGGCTCGGCGTGGACAAAAACGAGAATGGCGCCTTCGCCAAGATGAATCTCAAAAACGCCTACGATTACATCTGGGTCAACCCCATGCACTACGCCTGGGCACTGCCCGAGCGGAAGAATCATGATTGGAAGCCGGTCACCGATCCGTATGTGGTAGCTTGTTTCAAAGGAACCCAAGGTTACAAAACCCGCCTTTGGATGAGCAGTCACTGGGATTGGAACTGGTCGCCCCAGTTGCAAGCGGTATGGAATCCCGTCGAGTATGCCTTCCGCACCGCGGGGATTGTCCGCGGACCGGAGCCCTACGCGGTGATCGTGGATGACATCAAGAAGAACGGGGAAAAGAATCTCTACGAGTGGCAAATGCAGCTTCCCGAGGGGATTGTGCCCTACACATGGTGGAAAATGCCCGCCGGGGTCACCGTGCTCGCCCGCGCGTCCGATATGGATGCCAAGGGCAATGCGCAAAAAGGCGCGCCTTTGTTGGCCGTGCTGGTGCTTGGCAAAGAGACCGATGGCAACGACCCGCAAGGCGTGATGATGCCGACGGAAATTCGCAAGCAGCTGGTGACCAAGACAGACCGGTTGGTGATTTCCACCCTTGCGGTGGATCCGTCGTTCAAGATCGCGCTGGTGCCCTTCCGGCAGGGAGAGCCGGTGCCCACGGTGGAAAAGTCGGGTGATTCAATGGAAATCAAGTGGATGGAAAAGGACAAGGTGGTCCGCAAGGAAGAGATTCTCTTTGCCAAGGGCAAGGACAATCGCACCCGCTTCACGGTGAAGCGTGACGGTCAGGAAATCGTGAAAATTCAATAATATGATCAAAAAAACCTGTTTCAGATCCGCCTGTGGGATCGCGTTGGGAGCGTTCGTGCTCGCCGCTTCCGCAAGGGCCGAGGACGCCGACATCAAGGAGAAGTGGGATGGCAAATGGTTCAAAGGGACGCCCGAGGAGATTTACGCAAAGTGGAAACAGACCTCGATTGATTTCCCGAGGGATGCACAAAAACCCCACACGGGGGGCTTTGCAGCCGAGCGTTTCTCACCGCCCCCGAAGCCCGGCGTGCACCCGCGTGTGTTTGTGAGTCCGGAGGATCTGCCCTCCTTGCGGGAACGCATTGCAAACACGAAAGCCGGCCAGATCAATTTCGAGGTGATCAAAAAATTCACCGATGAAGGTCGGAATCCGAACTCGGCGGCCTCGAAGTTGGCCGATAAGCTCATGAATTCCTCCTTCACGCAGAAGGACTTTCAAAATGCCAAAGAGCAGGACAAAACGGCGTTGAGCCTGTATTTGCTCTACGATGCCTACCGGACATGGATCGAGGGCGATGAAGAGCAGGGGCGAAAGGTGGGGGAGAAGCTCGCTGCATTTTCCAATTTCGTGCTGAAGGACTTGGAGGAAAAACCTCCCGGTCAGTCGAGTGACATCCACCCGGCACTGCTCGAGCACGGCAACCCCGGCGGGGTGGAGTTCACCAGCCGCAACTGGCAGAGCGACATCCAAGGCCGCGTCCACCACATGAACCTCGCGTTGGCTTATGATTTCGCCTTCAACAACATGAGCGACGCCCAGCGGGATGCCACGCGGGCCATGATCGCCAAGGCCACCTACGATGGTCACCACACAGGCATGGCGCTCTACACGAAAAACGCGCACAACTGGCATGTGTTCCATTGTCATCTGGGGATCGCCGCGCTCTGCATCGAGGGGGAGAAGGGGTATGACGAGCGGGTCACTTACTGGACGATTGAGAACCTGAAAACATACTTTACCTACGGGCTTTACGAGTCCGGCACTCCGAACGAGCAGCAAGGCAAGGGAACCATGGACCCGACCTTCCTGATCCCGTATCAAAAGCGCGGGCACAACATGCTTACCATGCCGAATGTTTACAATTCGGTGGCCGGCTACCAGCTCAACATGTTGGAGCCGTGGGGAACGACGATGGTCTATGGTGCCTGGGGCGGGTCCGGCCTGAAGAGCAGCAAGTGGCTCCAGAACAATGCGGTCATGAAGTATGCGTTCCCCAACGACCCCGTGATTGATTTCGTGTGGCGGCGTTCGGTGGGAGACGATTACAGCGATCTCAAAGGAGCCAGTAAGATTTCGTTCCACTACGGAAATTATGAGGGGATGCTCGTGAACTCCCTCTTCCTGTCCGATTATGACAGCAAGCGCCCGACGTGGCAGGAGGACTACGCCGCGCTGCAAAAACCGCTTACCTGGTTTTGCCCCCAGCGGGCGCTCATGATCGCGCGCTCGGACGACTCCGTGAACGCTTCGCAACTTTACTTCCACTGCCTGCAATATTACAGCGCGCACCCGAGGTTCCCACGCGGCGATATCCAGTTCAACGGCCTCGGCCGCCCTTGGACCTACTATACCCGCGTGGCCGATGCCGGCGGCCCGCTTGGGTCGGTGAACAATGCCCAACACTACGCGGTCGTGACGATCGATGACGTGGCCACGGGCTACGAGCCCTGCCCGGTCACCCGATTTGAGGCCAATGACCTCGCGGCATTTGTCACGGCGGATGTGAAAACCGGGTTCGCCTGGGGGGACACCAAAGACAAGAACGGGCCCACATTCCTGCGATACAAGCGCACCTACAAGGAGTGGATGCCGCTCTACAAGCCCTCGTTCGATTTTCCCGGCATCGATAAAACCGAAGTGGACATGGCCGGGTGGAAAGTCGCCGGGGAATTTTCCCGCAATACTTGGTCGCAGCGCTTTCCGGTGGAACGCGCCTTCCGAACAGCCGGCCTCGTCCATGGCAAGCGGCCGTATGCGTTGGTTGTTGATGATTTCCAAAAGGACGGGGAGAAGCATTTCTACAAATGGCACTTCCCGCTCCAACCCGATCTCGAAGTAAAATCGCAAACAAAGGATTCGATCATCCTCGCCGAGAAAGACGGCGACCGTCGATTACTCATCCGCTTGATCGACATCAAGGGCGGAGACGGCACCAATGCCTATTATGAAACAAGCGCGGGATATGGCTGGAGCGACCGGATTTTCGAGCGTTGGCACGGGAACCGCCTGATTCTTCCAAGCCACAGCGTGTCGCCGGACTTCAAAATCCTGCTCCATGCATTCCGCGAGGGCGACGAACTCCCGGTCACGAAGTTGGATGGCGATACAATGACTGTCACTTGGTCCGACCAGAAAGATGTCTACAAGCTGGGCAAGAGCCCGAAGGGAGCGACCACCTTCACCCTCGATCGCGCCGGTGGCGGGTCGTTCACCCTCGGCAATCCAGTGGAGGTCAAGGAATACATCGTTGCCAATGAAGAGGCTGGGTCATGAGCCAGGCCAACCTGAAGATCACTAAAAACCGCGGATCGAGACCAATGAAGCATCAATTCCAAAACACGAAGTCCACCCTAAACATCGCAAAAGCAATTTTTATTATCTGCATCGTTTTTGCAACGAATCTGTTACAGGCTGCAGATGCCGCCCCGGAGGAGGCGTCGAGCATTTTTGACAAGTGGTTGCCAAAAGCCTTCGGCGTCGAGGTGGGCACGAATGCCGAAGGCAAAGTCGAAGTCAAAAAACTTCCCGACCTCCCGGCATTGGCTTCCAACTGGTATCGTTGCAATGGCTCGCCCGGCAAACCGATCAGCGAGGTGCCGGTATTCTCGGAAGTGAAAGACAAATTCCTTTTCCTGGAGCTGGACTTCAGCGCCGCCTGGCCGAGTGCAAAGTATGCGAAGCGCCATGTGGTTTATTACCTGGGTGCGGACGAACCGTATGCGATTGTCTGGGACGAGATCGAGAGCGACTCAAACGATTTCTGGACCATGCAGTTGTCGATTCCCGAGGAGACCACGCCTGTGAATTGGCAGATCAACTTCCGGGACTCAGACCGCGAAGCCGATCTGCTCGCGGGGGTCGCGGGGGAATTCATCCCCGAGATCGCCCTCAACAAGCCGGTGGCCGGCTCCGCCAAAGCAAAATCCGGCAGCAACATGTTGCTTGCCCGCTTGTTGAAGTCAAATCCGACGCCAAACCAACACGCCGACAAAATGTCGCCGATGAACATTCACATCCAAAACGGACGCAAGACATTGACCACCGAAGTCCAGTCAAGGGCCCCCTCGATCTCCTTCGCATTGGTGCCCTATGTTCAAACACGGAGCATTCTCCCCACCACGATCATCAGCAAAACCGGACTCCGCATGGACTGGCCCAAAAAGAGCCACCAGTTCGAAAGCGTCCCGTCGGAGAATGGAAGCATGGCGCTGATGATCAAGGATAAGCGTGGCTCCGAGATCAAGCGGATCGCCTTCCGCATGGAATTCGAGGAAATCGAGCGTCCGAAGGGAGAGCTCGTTGCCGCGTATGATTTCGAGTCACTCACCGGCAATGTGGTCAAAGACCGAGTCGGCGGCTTCGACGCGCAAGTCGAACGTGGCAAGTTGATTGATGGACTCGAAGGGCAATCCATTTACCTCGGGTTTCCCGACCATCCGGAGCGCAACATGGTTCCCGCCGGGATCACGATTCCCGAATCCATCCGGCAGAAGCTGAACGCCGGTCACCTCACGATCAGTTTCTGGTATAAACCACCGATGGGGCAGGCGAGGTCGGGCAAGGAGTGGATGTGGCCGATCGGCAGCATGATGCGTGGGCGCAAGTATCTGGACACCGGATTCTTCAATGCCGACCACTCGCATTACAAGATGGGGCCCTTCACCAAGGGCTTCAATGCGGCATGGCAACAGCGTGCGGATGGTGATGGCGTCGAGCCGGGCAAGTGGAACCATCTGGTCTTCGTCATGCAGGAGATCGACCCCGCCGCCCACAAGTATCGCTACGAACTTTATGTCAACGGCACCATCCGCGCCGCGGAAGTCCTCGGTCCGATCAACAAGAACGCCAAGACATGGAATCAAACCAATGGCCCGATCATGATTGGAAATCTCTGGGGAACAATAGATAATTTGCAGATTTACAACAACCCTCTCTCGGAGGACGAGGTGCTTTCCATCTATGAAGGGGAACTGCAGAAAAAAGTGTCGTATTACAGTTGTGATACGATCCAAGGCGATGATCGCGTGTCGAGCGAACCCGAGGGAAACTACCCGCGGGATGAGATTCTCGACAACAAATGGGTGCCCGAGAGCACGTTCGCAGCCACCGCCAAAGGGGCCACACCGGTTCCCGGTGTCAAGGCGAACGCCCTCTCGCTCGGGAAAGACGGCATCGTGATCCCCGACAAGGCCTTGTGGGATTTGGCTCAGGGGTCCTTCACGCTCTCGTTCTACTTCAAATACACGGGCAAGGGTTGCAAGATATTCAACACAAAAGGGATTCGTCTCGACATCAACCACAACAAGCTCCACGGAGCCATTGGAAACGAATGGGAAGACAAATACCTCGGACACAAGGAGACACTTGTCGCCCCGGACAAATGGCACCACCTGGTTCTGACTTACGACAAGCTCCGAATGGTCATGTATCTGGACGGCAAGCTTCTCTATGACCGCCCGATGGCGAGCAAGGTGGGCATCAACTTCATCGATCCCATCGTGCTCGGCGGAAACTGCGAGATCGACGACATTCATATCTACAACCACGCCATCGACGAAAACGAGGTTCAAAAACTGGCGGCCTATCTCCCGAAGGAGTAATACCAA
>CAZRLX010000146.1:0-5663 GCA_964601115.1 uncultured Chthoniobacter sp.
ACGAGGTCGGCTTCTTCCGCAAATACCTCTGGACCTACGATCACAAAATGATCGGGCTCCAATACCTCTGGACCGCCCTCGCCTTCCTGTTCATCGGCGGCGCGCTCGCGCTTGGTGTCCGCTGGCAACTCGGCTACCCCGGCGCGGTGGTGCCGGTCATCGGCCAATTTCTTCCCGAAACCGTGGCGATCGACGGGTCGATCATCCCCGGCGGCTACAACATGCTGGTTACAATGCACGCCACGGTCATGGTGTTCTTCGTGGTCATGCCGTTGCTGATCGGTGCGTTCGGCAACTACCTCATCCCCCTTCAAATCGGCGCTGGCGACATGGCGTTCCCGCTCTTGAACGAGTTGAGCTACTGGCTTTATCTCCTCTCGGGCGTCATCCTCATGGCCGCCTTTTTCGTTCCCGGCGGCGCGCCAGGCACCGGTTGGACCGCCTACGCCCCGTTGAGCTCGGTAGCGGCTTACAACGGAACGCAGATCGGCCAAAGCCTCTGGGGCATCGCGATTTTCATCAACGGCCTCTCCTCGATCGCTGGTGCGACAAACTACATCACGACCGTCGTGAACATGCGCGCCCCAGGCATGTCGATGTTCCGCATGCCGCTCACTGTCTGGTCGTTGTTCATCACCGCGATCCTTCTCATTCTCGCCGTGCCGGTGCTCTCCGCCGCCGCAGCAATGCTCTTCGCCGACCTGAACTTTGGAACCAGCTTCTTCTCCCCCGCCGGTGGCGGCCAACCGCTCCTCTGGCAACATCTCTTCTGGTTCTTCGGCCACCCCGAGGTCTACATCATGATCCTCCCGGCGATGGGCCTCACCTCCGAGATTCTCGCCGTCTTCTCCCGCAAACCGATTTTCGGTTACAAGGCCATGGTCTACGCGATGATCGCGATCGGCTTCCTCGGCTTCATCGTCTGGGGCCACCACATGTTCGTCAGCGGCATGAACCTCACCCTCAGCGCGGCCTTCTCCGTCTCGACCATGGTCATCGCCGTGCCCTCCGCGATCAAGACGTTCAACTGGATGGGCACCGTGTGGCGTGGATCGATCGAGTTCACCACCTCGATGTGCTTCGCCCTCGCGTTTGTGTCGATGTTCGTGATCGGCGGGTTGAGCGGCATTTTCATGGCCTCGACACCGGTCGACCTGTTCGTTCACCACACCTATTTCATCGTCGCCCACTTCCACTACGTGCTCTTCGGCGGCAGCATCTTCGCCATCTTCGGGGCGCTCTACTTCTGGTTCCCGAAAATGTTCGGCCGCATGCTCGACGAGACTCTCGGCAAGTGGCACTTCTTCCTCACGTTGATCTTCTTCAACCTCGCCTTCTTCCCGATGCACAACCTTGGCCTCGGCGGCATGATGCGCCGTATCGCGGATCCGATGGTCTACGAGCACCTTCGCCAACTTCAGCCGCTGAACCAACTCTGCACGATCGGTGCGATCGGGCTTGGTTTCACCACATTCATCTTCATCTGGAATGTGATCCGCTCACTGCGCAGTGGTGAAAAAGCGCCGAACAACCCCTGGCATGCCAACACACTCGAGTGGACGGTGCCTTCGCCTCCCGGGCACGGCAATTTCCCGAAAACCCCTGTTGTTTACCACGGCCCCTACGAATACAGCGTGCCGGGCATCGACAAGGACTACCTCCCGCAAACCGAGCCGGCACCCGCCTCGGCGCGCCTCGAGTCGCACTGATCCGCTCCCTCAATGGCAGAAGGAACACAGAGTGTCTCCCTGCGGCGCGTGGCGCTCCACTCCTGGGCGGTCTGCACGCTCGGGGCGACATTCGTCCTGCTCTTCAGCGGCGGGATCGTCACCTCGAAGGGAGTCGGCATGTCCGTGCCGGATTGGCCGACCACCTATGGCTACAACATGTTTCTTTTCCCGATCTCCGGATGGGTCGGGGGAATTTTTTACGAGCACAGTCATCGCCTCATCGCCTCGGTGGTGGGCTTGATGACCATGATCCTTGCCGCATCGATGCTGAACTGCGAACCGCGGCGCTGGGTGAAAACCCTCGGCGTGGTGGCGTTCCTGGCCGTCTGCCTCCAAGGCTTGCTCGGCGGCATGCGCGTGTCGCTCTACAAGGACGAACTCGGCATCTTCCACGGCATGCTGGCCCAGTCGTTCTTTTGCCTGCTGGGGATCATCACGATCGCCACCAGTCCGCGCTTCATTCGCGCAAGGTGGGATGTTTTTCTGCCGGATACCGCTTTGAGGAACATGGTGGTGGCGGCCACGGCGCTCATTTTCCTCCAACTCGGGCTTGGCGCCACGATGCGCCACGAGCACGCCGGCCTGTCGATTCCCGATTTCCCGCTGGCTTACGGGCAACTCCTTCCCGACACCTCGCCCGAGCGCATCGCCGAGATCAACGAGGCGCGGGTTCGTGACAACCAAGTGCCGACAAACGCCACACATATCTGGATTCAAATGGCCCACCGCGCCATGGCGGTGGTGATTCTTTTCCTTGTGGCGGCTGTCGCCATTCGCTCGTGGGGAGGAGTCTCGCACCGCGCCGCCGCGCTCTGGTGCTCGGTGTGGCTCGGGATGATCCTGATGCAAGTCGCGCTTGGGGCCTGGACGATCTGGTCGAACAAGGCGGCGGATGTCGCCACCGCCCACATGGCTCTCGGAGCCCTCTCACTCCTTGCAGGTGTTTTGCTGAGCTTCCGTTTGTGGCGCGGCACGCAGGCGTTCCGGTTCATCGCGCCTGATGCGCCGGCTTCGAAGGTCTATTCCACCGTGGCATGAAATCGAGTGCCGCCGTGTCTGAATCCCGCGCGCAGGGTCTGGTCGACGACGTGCTTGTTTTGGTCAAGGCACGCCTCTCGTTTCTTGTGTTGATCACCACCTTGGTGGGATTTCTCCTGGGCTGGCGGGGACCGATCGACTGGATTCTGCTTGGAGCCACATTGATTGGAACCGCACTGTGCGCGGCTGGCGCGGCGGCGCTGAACCAATGGTGGGAACGCGAGGGCGATGCGAAGATGAAACGCACCAGCTCGAGACCGGTGCCGGCCGGCAGGATTCAGCCCGCCGACGCGCTCATGTTCGGCCTGTTTTTCTCGGTGACCGGCATCGCCATCCTGGCCCTCTTCGCCAATGCGGGCGCCGCGTTTCTCGCCTTCGCCACCATCGCCATTTACATCCTCGTCTACACCCCGATGAAGCGGATCAGTTCGCTGAATACGCTGGTGGGCGCGGTGCCCGGAGCCCTGCCCCCGCTGATCGGCTGGATGGCCGCCCGGGGTCATTACGAACTCGAGGGCTGCCTGTTGTTCGCGATCCTGTGGTTCTGGCAGATGCCCCACTTTCTGGCGATCGCCTGGATGTATCGCGAGGACTACGCCAAGGGCGGCTGTGTCATGCTCACCGCCGGGGATCCCGAGGGATACGCCACATCGCGGCAGGCGTTTTTCTATGCGCTTTGCCTGTTGATCGTCACCCTCCTGCCCGGAGTGATGGGCTTTAATTCGGCGATTTGGTTTTTCTGCGCCTTGGCAATGGGGCTCGCCTTTGCCGGGTTTGCCTTTGTGTTCATGCGTCGCCGCGACAATGCCTCCGCGAGGGCGTTGTTTTTCTCCTCGATCCTCTACCTCCCCCTGCTCCTCGGCCTTCTGGTTCTGACAAGGAAATGAAAAACTCCCCGCGCTCGAAAAATCTCCTCCTCATGGCGGTCCTGTGGGTTTTTGCTATTTCACTCACGGCGCTTGTTCTGATACTCATGAACCTTCGTGGCCCTTACCAGGCGCCCTGATCCGATTTCCAACCACCAAAAAACGCTCCATGTCCACAGCAGCCATCGCCCACGATTCCCACGGCCACGAGGGGGCCTCGCCCGCAGTCGCAAAATTCGGCATGATCATGTTCCTCCTCTCCGAGGCCATGCTCTTCGCCGGCCTCCTTGGCGGATACTTCGTCCTCCGCTGGTCGGAAAACGGCTTCCCTTGGCAGGCGGGCCACGCTTGGCCGCCTGATGCCTCCTATGCGGCACTGCCTGTCTTCCTCACCTCCATCAACACCATTTTCCTTCTCGCAAGCAGTGTGACCTTCCATTTGGCGGAAGGCTCCGTCATGAAGGGCAAATCCGGCCTCGGCTGGCTTTTCATCACGATCGCCCTCGGTTCCCTCTTCGTTGGCATCCAATGCTACGAATGGTGGCACATGCACCATGAGGGCCTTTGGTTCAACACCGGCGGCGTCTACGGTTCGAGCTTCTTTGTCATCACCGGATTCCACGGCCTCCACGTGGTCGTCGGCGTGCTGTTGATCGTCTGGTGCTTCCTGCGCCAGCTCTTCACCCGCTGCTTCACACCGTCGCACCATCCGGCCTTGGCGAATGTGGCGCTCTACTGGCACTTCGTGGATGTCGTCTGGATCGTGGTTCTCACGCTCCTCTACTATGTCTGACGGCGCCCCGCGCCGGGGGATTTCCCCACTCGGCTGGGTCGTGGCATTCACGGTGGCTGCGGCTGTGCTTGCGGCCGCCTACATCAGCCTCAAATCCACCACGCCGAGACCACTCCCGCCACACCTCGAAAAAATTTCAAAGGTCCCGCCGTTCAGCATCAAGGACCAAACCGGGAATCCCCTCACCCTTGATGATCTCAAGGGGAAAATCTGGGTCGCGAATTTCATTTTCACCCGCTGCAAAGGCCCCTGCCCGCTCATCACCCAGCGCATGGCGGATTTGAACACCAAGCTGGGAAAAGTCCGAGACAAGGTTGTGCTGGTGTCCTTCAGCGTTGATCCCGGCTACGACACACCGGAGGTTCTTGCCCAATACGGTGCCGCCCACGGAGCGAACCCTCAAAGCTGGAAGCTCCTCGCCCCAACGCAGGAGGACATCGAAGCCATCGTTGTGAAAGGCCTCCTCCAACCCGTCGCCAAGGAACCCGACGGCACAGTCGCCCACTCCTCGCGTTTTGTGATTGTCGATGCCGCCGGATGGCTTCGCGGCTACCAGGACGGCGTCGATCCCGAGGTTGTCCAAAAGCTCATGGTGGACATCGGCGATCTCATGCAGGAAAATACCACCGACAAGAAATGAAATACCACCTCGTCCTCGCCATTCTCCTGTCCCAGCTTCCACAAGCCTTCGCGTGTGTCGGATGCCGCCAACCCGGCACCGCCGGACCCGCCGAACCGCAGACTATCACGGCCGGCATCGCCCTCTCTTGGGGGGTCCTCGGCATGTTGGCCATCGTGCTCTCGATTGTCGGCGGCATGACGTATTACATCGTCAACACCTGCAAACGCCTGGATCGCGATCGCAACACCCCATGAGCGTTTCGGATCTTCCGGCGCTGAATGCCGGCTTGAATGCCATCGCCACCCTACTCCTTCTGGCGGGCTTCATTTGCATCAAAACCGAACGCAAGATCGCCCACCGTTTCTGCATGCTCGGGGCATTCGGGGTTTCCTGCGTGTTTTTGTTTTTTTACGTTCTCCACAAAATTCTTGTGCAAGGCGTCCACACGCCGTTCGGCGGCGAAGGCCTCTGGCGCACATTTTACTACGGCATGCTTGTCTCGCACATCATCCTGGCCATGGTCATCGTGCCATTGATTCTTGTGACGATGACCCACGCGCTCAAAGGCCGCTTTGAACGCCACCGCGCTTGGGCGAAGTGGACATTCCCGCTCT
>CAZRLX010000147.1:0-5660 GCA_964601115.1 uncultured Chthoniobacter sp.
TTGTCAGGTCCGGAGCAGCTCCGGCAAACCCATCGACCCGGCTCTGACAAGCAGAACCCTCCTCGCCAAGCGCGAGTTGCCGCTTTGCTTAAATTCCATGCTCAATTTTCGAACGGCCCCGCCTCCGCTTTGCGCAGGAGGGACCTGGTTCTCCGCTTCGCTCCGTTATGTTGACTTGCTCTCTCCCGCTTCGTCTCAACCTTCGGGCTGCCTGCGGCAGTCTCCCGAGCGGCTACCCTCGGCGCCTGGGTGCCCTCCCGGACCAAACCTTCGTCTTCCCATTGGAACGACTGCACGATCACGAGCCCCCGGAGACCTTCGCGCGAAATCAGTCTTTCTTCATGCAGAGTCCAAAAACTATCGGCTGTTGGTATGAAGTGCGAAGCTACGACGAAATTCTTTCGTTTTCGCAGAGCAAAAATATTTCGCCGCCGGAGCTAGAGTCGGCGTCGGAGGAGGTGTGCGCCGAAACCCGCTGCAGCGAAGGCTAGGAGCGCATAAGCCGAGGACTCGGGCACAACATTGACCTCCAGGCTGCCTACAGTGAAGTAGGCTGACTTCCCGCCGCCAAGATCATAGGCGTTGGCTGCGCCAAAGTTAATCAGGTTGTTGGTGTTGACCGTGGCCAAACCATCGATGATCGTGTAGGTCCCGTTGGGCACAGTGTTGTCGAGGCCGATAAGGTCCCCGATACCGAACCCTCCAAAGGTGATGGACGGTCCGTTGACGATAAGCGTTTCGGTCAAGCTGAAGACAAGCTTGGCGCCGCTCAGCAGGTCGAGACTGCCATTGATCGTTCCATTGCCGCCCAAGATGTTGGCTGGGCCGACCTTCAAATTGCCGCCGATTGTATGATTCAAGGTCAGCTTGACCGTGTCGGTCAGCGTGATGGTATCGACAAGTGCGGTGGAGTCGCCGCTGATGATCACTGTGCCGTTTCCTCCGATGGTGACACCCGTCCCTGTTCCAGCGCCGATTGTTGCGTTAAATCCGCCGGAGAAAGTGGTAGTGTTGTTGACGCCGAGAACGGCTGGTCCGGTTGTTCCTGTATTCCGGAAGAACGCCGACCGGCCTTGGAATTCCAAGTTGTTGCCAGATAGAATGGCAACGCCATTGGTTTGGCCGCCGACGGTGAGTCCGTTCGTGAAGACAAGACTGGATGCTCCCCTGAGCGTGCCGGAATTCAGCTGAATGGAGCCGTTCCCTCCGGAGGCGGCCGATCCGAATATGACTGTTCCGCCCTCGGTGGTGGTGGCGCCGTTAGCACCGATCCGGGTCTGCACAGTGTTGACACCGTTGATCTCGAGAGTGCCTTCACCTGTTTTGGCGAGAAAGCTCGCCCCGGACAATGCCCCGTTAAGCGTCAAGACACCGCCTGCGCCGACATTGACGGTTTTCGTGCCGGTCGTGAAGTTGATGTCGGGATTGACGGTTGCCGTGCCGCTGGTCACACCGGAAGCGGTCAGCCCCGTGGCATTGATGGAACCGACCGCATTGAGCGTGGCTGCCGAGTTGAGGGCGATCGAGCCCAGGCTGCGCGAGGGGCCTTGAAGATTCAGCGTGCCGCTGTTCGCCAGTGTGGTTGCGGTGTTGTTGACGCTGCCGTTGATCGTCAAAGTGGTCGCGTCGGCGATGTCGTAAGTGCCGCTGCCGCTGATGTCGCGCCCCGCATCGAGGGAAACATTCGTGGTGGTCTTGAGAGTTCCGTTGTTGGCGAGATCGTTGGCGGTATTGCCGAGCGCGGAATCATTCGGGATTTGCAAGGTGCCGCCGGAGATCACCGCATTGCCGATGAAGGAATTCGAACCCGAAAGGATCAAGGTGCCGTCACCGGCTTTTGTCATGCCGGTCGTTCCGGCGAGCTCGGAGGAAATGGTCGTGGAAATACCTGTTTCCGCTTTGATGGCGTTGTTGGCGGTGCCGGCACCGGCGAGAGTGATCGTGCCGTTTTGCACGGTGTAGCCCGTCGTCTCAAAAGTCATGCCGTTTGAAACCGAAACGCCTCCGCTGACGGTCACCGTGCCGGCCGTATCGGCGAAAATAAGCGTCGAAGTGCTCTGCGCCTCGCCGGCCCCCACGCCACCCGGACCGGTGGCCCAAGTGGTGCCATCGGAAGTCCAGGTTCCGCTTCCGCCCCCGGTGGGATCGGCCGACCAGTAGGTGCCTCCGGTGACCGGATTGGTGTTCAGCAAAGACCCCGAGAAAGAGAGCGGACCTTGCAGGCCGCCTGTCCCTCCAGCGGCCTCGGAGTTGTAGGCATAAAACCGGAAGGTGATATCTGTCAGATTCTGGAACGAAGCGGCGGAGAGATCGAGAACGATATTGGTGAGAGCCGTGGACGTTGTGTCGGGTATCGTGATGACGCCCGCGTTGTTGGTCACATTTCCGCTAACCGTGTAATTGGTGAGGATGGTGGCAAAGCTGTCCACGCTGGTGCTCCACACGAAAGTTCGGGGACCGGTGCCGCTCCGGCCAACGCCGAAGTTGATGTTGGTCATGCTCAGCGTGAACCCGCTGTCCGCCGTCAAACCGAACTCGAAGTATTTTGCAGGATCGTTGGTGCCGGTGAGACTCCCAATCACCGGATCGAGGGCAAAGCCTGAAGCCCGGAAATTGCCGCTGCTCGAGGCGGTGGTGATGCCGTTTTTGGTGAACGCGCCTTCCGTCAGATTGGCGATATCCACTCCGTTGTAGGCGAAACTCGAAACATTTCCGTTCGCGCCCCAAGTATAATTCCCGGTGAACGCGGTCTGCGCGAAAGCGGGATTTGCAACACAAAGAATAGCGAGGAGGAGCAGTGTTTTTTTCATGTCGATTGGAAAACGGAGGGATCAGAATTTTACTGAAATCTGACAAATCGAGATGAAAGAAGTTTTTTCCTCTTGCCCGCAACAAAAAAGATAAAAAGCCCTGATCACAATCATCTCAGAAGCCGCATTCCCCAGCAGCAGGAGTTGAAAAATCCAAGCCAGCAGCGTCACATTCGGCGCCGCGGTCCAAAAATAAACCGTTCCCGACACACACGCCGCCACCAGCGCCGCGAGCCCATCCCCGCGCGACCAGATTTTTTCAGGCTTGGAAACCGATTCGTCCATCGATGCGCCCGGACGCTACCCGAATCCCCTCCCCCCGCGACACGGAAAATTCCCCAACCAACGAATCGCGTCATCAGGAGGGACCTGCTTGTCAGGTCCGGAGCAGCTCCGGCAAACCCATCGACCCGGCTCTGACAAGCAGAGCCCTCCTCGCGAGGCGTTTTTCCATGCCGAATCCGAATTCAAAACGACCCTCGCTCTCCACTCCAAGCTTGGCAGCCCCCGCTCCCCCGCCCCAATCTTCCCGCTTCATGAAAATCCAACGCCACCTCGACTCCCAAGGCCGCACCGGCCTCGCCGAAATCCACCCCGACGGCCGCGCCACGCAACTCGACGGCGACCTCCTTGGCGGAGTCCGCTCCACCGACCGCCCCGCCGACATCGCCAAAATCCTCGCCCCCATCGAGCCCGGCGTCGTCCTCTGCTCCGGCATGAACTACCGCAAGCACGCCGAAGAAATCGGAGCCAAGCCCCCCGAGCGTCCCGTGCTTTTCATCAAAACCGCCTCCTGCGTTCAAAATCCCGGCGACCCCATTTTGATTCCCACCCACCTCGCCAGCCACGAGGTCGACTACGAATGCGAACTCGCCATCGTCATCGGCCGCACCGCGAAAAATGTCTCCAAGGAAAACGCCCTCGACTATGTCCTCGGCTACACCTGCGCCAACGATGTGAGCGCCCGCGATTGGCAGATCAAATACGGCTCCGGCCAATGGTGCCGCGGCAAAATCTTCGACACCTTCTGCCCGCTCGGCCCGTGGATCGTCACCAAGGACGAAATCCCGAACCCCGACGCCCTCGCCATCCGCACGATCCTCAATGGCGAAACCGTTCAGGACTCCGTCACCAGCGACATGATTTTCAGCGTCTCCGAATTGATCGCCTTCTTCAGCGCGAGCACCACGCTGTTGCCCGGCACCGTGATTCTCACCGGCACTCCGAGCGGAGTCGGCATGGCCCGCAAGCCGCCCGTGTGGCTGAAAGCCGGCGACTCGGTGACCATCGAAATCGAAAACATCGGCGCCCTCACGAACCCCGTCGCGTTGGAGTAACGGCGGCGCGGCAGCGCCAGTCCCCACGTAGCGGAATTCGGAACGAATTTCGACCGCAGGGCGCGCGAACACGCATCCGGCGACTCAGCGCCTGCCGAAACGAGGTGACAGGGATGGCTCGCCCTCCGAGACGTCCCGCCCCTGCGGCGCGGCCGCCCCGTTTCCCAAAATCCCTTCGGATGACAGCCGGGGCTGCAGACCGCTGCGGACGCAGGGCATTTCCTATCTCAGCAGCCCGTGGAACCAGACCGCGAACTGGTAGTAAATCGGCAAGCCGAAAAGCAGGTTGAAGGGAAAGGTGATCCCGAGCGAACTGGTCAGATAAATGCTCGGATTGGCTTGCGGCAGGGCGGCCCGCACCGCGGCCGGTGCGTCGATGTAGGAGGCGCTGGCCACGATGGCCCCGAAGACAAAACTCCCGCCGACGGACAAACCGGCGACCGTTCCGACGATCACGCCGACCATCCCGTGCAGGATCGGCGCAAGGATGCCGAAGGCCAGAAGCACGGGACCGAGGCGCAGGAATTCCTTGAGCTGCCGTGCGGCGACCATGCCCATCTCCAGCAAAAAGAACACGAGTATCCCGCGAAAGGCGTCCTCGAAGACCGGCTTGACCGGTTGGAATCCATCCTGGCCGATGATGTAGCCCATCGCCAGGCCGCCGACGAGCAGGATGACACTGCGCCCCCGCAAGGTATCGATGAGAATTTCACGCACCGGAATGTCCGCACCGGCCGCCTCGCGCCGCATGGCCAGACGGGCCCAGAACAGGGCGGTCAGGATGCCCCACTCCATGATCGAGACGAGGACCGGAAGAAACGGCTCCGCCGGATTCCCGACCCGCGCCGTGAAATTCAAAGCCGCCAGGAATGTGACCGATGAGACGGACCCGTAAAGAGCCGCCATGCCGGCCGCATTCGGCGTGGAGAGTTTCATCATCCGCCGCGAGACCCAGAAAATCCATGTCGGCAGCAGCACGGACACGACCAGCGCGGCGAGCGACGGCTTCCACACCTCGGCGAACGAACTCGACGCCAGTTCGGTCCCCCCCTTCAAGGCGATGGCGAATACGAGATAGATCGATATCGCGCTCAGCACCTGCGCGGGCAATTCCAGTTCGCTGCGCACCAGCGTCGCCAACATGCCGATGACAAACGCCAGCACCAGCGGCGAGAGCAAATTCTGCGTCAACAAGGCCATTCCTTCGTTCATGGTTTTTCTCTCCCTTCCCGCGCCCCGCGCCCGCAGGCCGGCCAACCGCCGGCCCTTGATCGACAGGCGCAGACATGCGCCGGGAATTACACGAAATATATGTCATGTTTTTTGGTTCGTATATAAAAAAATCGCGGCGGAGGAAAAAAAGGGGACCGGAGCCTCGCCACGGCGGAGGCGCCCCGATCCCGTGGCGGAACCCGGAACGGGTTTCGATGGGGTTTGGTGCGGCCTCGCGCACCGCGGTCGAAATTTTTTCAAAATTCCGCTACGGGGAATCGCGCGGCTTTTCGCCGGCGCA
>CAZRLX010000148.1:0-5651 GCA_964601115.1 uncultured Chthoniobacter sp.
GAATCGTGCGGCTACCATTTTATACAAGTATGACAGCAGAGGAGCAGGAAAGAGTTATTCAAGCGGTGCTTAAATGCAAAATATGCGCTTGAGGACTTGAGGGGTCAGGAATTAATTCTTGACATTTTTAACTCCTACGGAGCTCAGAAGGAATTTCTGATCTCTGAAACCTGAAGGGCCGCGCTTTGGAAGAATGGCTCTTCGCGCCTGGCGGCATCAGCCTATGCGCTGCGCGACTCCGGCTTGGCAAGCCGCTGCGAGTGGGAGTTTGAGGGGTCAGCCGACAGGAAAGCTGGATCCTTGCTGGCTCGGCGGGTGGATTGGGCTCTGGAAGTAGATAAAATGGATATCGCTTGAGGGGTCAGGCATTAATTATTGACATTGGACGCTGTAATGCAGCTGGAGCGGGTAAGAAGCCGTTGAGTGTCGAGAGTCCAGCGTCGAGGTTTGCGGCGGAGCCGCTGTAGCGGCTGTCTATGACTGCCGAGGGCTGAGCCCTGTGGAGTAGCCAAAAAAGACTCAACGTGCAAACTGGCGGAAGGCGTCTACGCGGCTGTCGAAAAAATTTAGCTTGTTTTGCAAATTCATTCTATTATTTTTTTCCCATGACAACCACCGTTACCTCGAAAAATATGATTACCATACCAATGGAAATTGCAAGGAAATTTGGAGTAAAGCCAGGTTTTTCTTTTGACTGGTTTGATACGGGAAGGCCTGATGAAATTGCGATTCGCGTCATTCCAGACCGCAAAGAACTATCGCGCCGTCTGAAAGGAGCTGGCAAATCCTTTTCGCCGTTGAGGGATTCGGTGCATGAGCTGCTCCAAGAACGCTCCGAGGAAATGGTATGAAAGTTGTATTGGACACTTCCGCCCTGTTGGCACACCACCGCGATGAGGAGGGCGCAGATGGCGTGCAATCTCTATTTGAGAATGCCAATCTAGAGTTGTTTATAGCTAGTGTTACACTCACGGAGTTTGGAAGGCGCATGCTCGAACTCGGGGCGAGTCCAGAAGAAATCCAAAGAATATTGGCGGATTACAAGCATCTACTTAATGGCGTTGTATCAATCGATGAGGAAATTGCAATGAAAGCTCTTTCTTTGGCTCAGCAAGCTGCCAAGCGAATTCCCCTGGTGGACTCGCTCATTGCTGCAGTGGCTTGTCTGAAAAAAGCAACACTGCTCCATCGGGATCAGCATTTTGAAGCTATTCCCAAGTCGTTGCTTAAAACCAAAAGCTTGTAGCACGGCGTAAAAGTAGCCCGCACATTCGCATATTTGGCCGATAAATACATTTCCCAATGTGGAATCGTTTTTTGCTTGTAGACAAGGGGATGTTGCTTTTAGAAAAATCTTGTGCGGGTTGTTTTGGACACATGCGTTTTGGTGGCTGCGGCCCGTTCTATGGAGGGTGCCAGCAACAGGATTTTGCGCTCTTTGCCAATGGATGGGATTGAACCTTGCTTGTCGGTGGCCCTTTATGCGGAATGGCAGGAAGTGCTCTCTCGCCCCGAGAATTTACAGGCCAGACAGACTCTGGAGGATGCGCAGGCATTCTTGCGCTACCTTGCCTCGATTTGTCATCATCAGGATGTGCATTTCCTCTGGCGACCCTTTTTAAACGATCCGGACGATGATTTTATTTTGGAGTTGGCTTTTGCGGCCGGGGCGCGCTACATTGTCACTCATAATACGAGACATTTCGCGGGCAGCGATCAGTTGGGCATTCTGGCTATCACTCCTGGCGAATTCTATCGGCTTTTTTTTCACAAACCATGAGCACACTGACTATAAAGCTTCCTGATCCGCTCCTTAAAACGATCCGCCGCCTTGCGAAAGCAGAGGGGATGAGTGTGAATCAATTCGTGAGTAGCGCGGCGGGCGAAAAAATGGCTGCATGGCAAACTCTGGAGCACCTTCGCCGTGAGGCTGCAACAGGTCGGCGCAACGACTATCTAAAATTTCTCGATGCCGCAGGGGATGAAACACCAGCAGAAACGGATCGAGTAACCTAAAATAGCAGTCAAAGTGGGCGGAATTAATTCTTGCCATGGAATCTAAAAAGGGGTCAGTTTGATCTCGAATCTCCAAAGCTGACGAGGGAGCGATGCTTGCAAATCCGCTCTGGCGGCAATCTTTCAGCCAACGCGGATACCCTCGTATCCATGCCTGAAACTCCCCCGAGAAACCCCTTCTGAAATCTCATGCGTCTTTCGCAGATTAATGACTACAAGCGACTAACAAAATGCCCTCTTAACGGCGCCTTTTCAGAGAAGAGAAGGCATGAATTTTTGACTTATACCAAAGTCTCCAAGGCTATAGATTTTCGAGTTAGCTTATGTAGGTCAAGCGTATCGCCTGACATAGAGCGACTTACGCTCGCAGGCGAGACGCCTGCACTATATTCCAGATGTCCACATGCGATCGGACATTGGTATTATTTCAGGATTTTCTCCCGGAACACATTGGCTGCATTTCCCTGTGAATTCCAATGCGGCCGCATTTACGGCAGGCTTGTCGCGATCGGGCAACACGACTTCGAGCCCTTCGTAGCAGGCTTACCGGACTCTTCGGATCAATCCTCCCGGCGGCGCTCATCCAACATTCTTGCCCCTTGGTGGCGGGCGTGCAAAATGCCGCGCCATGTCATCGATCAATCAGGATTCCATTCGAGAGGCGTTGCGCGCTGTCAAATACCCCGGCTTTTCGCGGGATATCGTGTCCTTCGGGTTGTTGAAGGAGGCGGTGGCGAGGGAAGGGGATATCGAGGTGCAGTTGGTGCTTTCGACCAACGACACGGCGGTGGCGAAAAAAATCCAGTTCGACGCGGTGGCGGCGCTCAAGTCGCTTCCGGGTGCCGGGCGCGTGGAGGTGAAGGTCGACGTGCAGGCGCCGGCATCGGCTCCAGCAGGCGCTGCGGCGGGTCCGTCGCGCATCGAGGGGGTGAAACATGTGATCGCCGTGGCGAGCGGCAAGGGCGGCGTCGGCAAATCAACGGTCGCCGCGAATCTCGCGCTGGCGCTCGCCGAGGCAGGGGTGAAGACCGGACTGTGCGATTGTGATATTCACGGGCCGAGCATCGCGCTGATGTTCGGCGGCAACGAGCGCCCGACGGCGGATGACGACAACCGGATCATCCCGATCGAGCGCTATGGGGTTTCGCTCATGTCGATGGGATTTCTTTTGGACGATGGGTCTCCCGCAGTGTTGCGCGGGCCGATGGTCACTCGATACACCCAGCAATTTCTGCGTCAGGTGGCGTGGGGCGACTTGGATTGCCTGATTCTCGACCTGCCGCCAGGAACGGGGGATATCCAATTGACGATCGTGCAAACGGTCGCGCTCTCCGGTGCGATCATCGTCACGACGCCGCAGGAGGTGGCATTGATCGATGCGAGGAAGGCGATCTCGATGTTTGGAAAAACCAATGTGCCGGTGCTTGGCATCGTCGAGAACATGAGTTGTTTCATCAGCCCGACCGACGGCACGAGACATGAAATCTTCGGCACAGGCGGAGGGCGCCGCGAGGCCGAGAGGCTGAAGGTGCCATTGCTCGGCGAGGTGCCGATCGAGCCTGCGGTGCGCGAGGCCGGAGACACCGGCAAGCCCGTGGTGGGTTCGCATCCTTCAAGCGCCTCCGCGCAGGTCTTCCGCGAGATCGCCGCAGGAGTGCGCCAGGCGATCGGGGCCTAAAGGGATTCCCCGAGCAAATCGGGACGTCGTTGGCGTGTGGCTTCGAGGGCCGTTTCGTGACGCCACGCCTCGATGGCGCCATGGTTTCCTCCGAGGAGAACCTCCGGCACTTTCCAGCCTTTGTAATCCGCCGGGCGGGTGTAGTGGGGGTGGTCGAGGAGACCGTGGGCAAAGGAATCCTGCTGCGCGGATTGGTCATCGCCGAGCACGCCGGGCAGGAGGCGCACCACGGCATCGGTGACAACCAGCGCGGGAAGCACGCCGCTGGTGAGGACGTAGTCGCCGATGGAAATCTCGTCATCGATCAAGTGGTCCGCCACGCGCTGGTCGATGCCCTCGTAGTGGCCGCAGAGCAGAATGAGGTCGCGTTCGCGCGAGAGGTCGCGGGCCACGGCATCCGAGAATTTGCGGCCCTGCGGGGACATGAGGATGACTTTCGAGTCCGGCGAGCGGAGGGCGGCGAGGGCTTTGTCGATGGGTTCGATTTTCATGACCATGCCAGGTCCGCCGCCATAGGGGGCATCGTCCACTGTGCGGTGGGCGTCGCTGGTCCATTGGCGCAGGTCCACCGCTTCGAGGCTGGCGATGCCTTTTTCGCCCGCGCGTTTGAGAATGCTGGCCTGGAGCACGGCGCGGCAGACGTCCGGGAAGATGGTGAGGATTTGGATTTTCAAGGGCGGTGAAGATTGCGGATGGGAAACCGGTTGAAAATGCGTTAATCACTGCGCGTGCCCAAGTCCAAACCGACAAAGCAGCTCCCCTCGCGGCGCAGGTCCGCCGCGCCGCTTGCCAAGCAGCGCCGGAAAAAGCGCAGGGGGCTGTGGGTGTCGCTGTTCAAGATCGGGCTGGTGACACTGCTCCTATGGGCGGCGATCGGCGGGCTCTATTACGCCTGGGCGCTGACATTCGACTTGAAGGAAATCCACGACATGAACAAGCGGTCGGTGATTTTCGATCATGAGGGGAAATACTATTCGCGTCTGGCCGGCGAGAACCGCGAGGTGGTGCCGTTTGACAAGGTGTCGAACGATTTTGTGAACGCGTTGATCAGTCGCGAGGACACGCGGTTCTACCAGCATCACGGGGTCGACCCAATTGGCGTGGCCCGCGCGGTGGTGAGGAATCTGCTCCTGGGCGGCTTCCGCGAGGGGGCGAGCACGATCACGCAGCAGTTGGCGAGGAACAGCTTTCCGCTCGGGGGAAAAAACCTTCACCGCAAATGCATCGAGGCCGCCTTGGCGTTCCGGATCGAGACCGAGTTGACCAAGGAGGAAATCCTCGAGGCCTACATGAACAGGATTTACTTCGGCTCCGGCACCTACGGCGTCGAGTCGGCGAGCCAGACGTATTTTGGCAAGCCCGCCTCGAGGCTGAACCTCCAGGAGGCCGCGACGCTCGCGGGGTTGATCCGCAGCCCGAACAGGTTCTCGCCGTTGAACAATCCCGAGGGGTCGATCAGGGAAAGAAATGTCGTGCTCGGGCGGATGCGCGACATCGGCTTGATCACCTCGCTCGAGTGCGATGAGGCGCAGGCCACTCCGCTGGTGGCGATGCCGAGGACGAAGACCTGGCCCGAGGACAATTGGGCGATGGATGCGATCCTTCGCGAGTTGGAGTTGGTGCTCGAGCCGGGGCGGATGGATGGCGGGGGGCTGAAGATTTACACCACGATCGACGGCCCTCTGCAGAACGCGGCGGAGAAGTCGATGGCCGACCGGTTGGCCGAGGTCGAGGGGCAACCTGGATATCCGCACGAAGGCATGCAGGCGTTTGAAGGGGCGAATCTCGACCGCGAGAAATCGGCGCCGTATTTGCAGGGGGCGGCGATTGCGTTGGACAACAAGACGGGAGGAATCCGCGCGATCGTCGGTGGGCGCGATTTCAAGCGGAGCAAATTCCAGCGTGCGCTGCTCGGGGTGCGGCAGGCCGGCTCGGTGGTGAAGCCGTTTGTCTACGC
>CAZRLX010000149.1:0-5626 GCA_964601115.1 uncultured Chthoniobacter sp.
GCCTGCACGGTCGAGACGACCATGCCCCTCTCATTCTTGCGCTGCCGCGCCGGTGGCGTGAGGGGGGAACGGCCGTCCCGGCCGTTTGAGGCAGTGGTGAGGAAACCTCATCGCCGAGGAACCAAGCCATGCGCCTGCACGGTCGAGACGACCATGGTCCTCACTTTCTGGCGCTGATGCGCAGATTCAGTTGCCGCTGTTCACGGGAAAAACCATGCGGAACTCGGCTCCGCCAAGGGAGGAGCGGCTGGTTTGCAGACGACCGCCGTGGTTTTCCGCCGTGGTGCGCACAATGAAAAGCCCGAGCCCGCTGCCTTTCGGCTTGGTGGATTTGGCGAGCGGTCCCTCCGTGCCTGTATCGGGCAGGCCCGGGCCGCTATCACCAACCACAAGTTCGATGTGGTCCTGCCTGTCGCGCAGTTCCACACAAACGCTCCGGGGATTTTCCGGCCCCGCGCCGTTCAGTGCTTCGATGGCGTTTCGAATCAGATTGTTCAGCGCAATCTGGATTTGATCGGCGTCGCCCACCAGTCTCACGCGATTCGCAGGGCGGGCGAAGGAAATCTCGACGCCGCCCTCGCGCGCGAAGGATCTGGCGTAGAGGATCGCGGACTCCACCACCTCGCGCAGATCGAGCGGCTTGCGTTCTGTTTCGACGCTCCGGAGGAGTGCTTTCATTTTCTCGATCGTGGAGACGACGCACTGGGTTTCGTTGGAGAGTTCGCGTAGGAAGCCGGAGAGCCTTGAATCGCCAGAGTTCCGGGCGGCCTCGTTCTCGAGCACGAGTTGGGCGGTGAGCAGGATGCGGGAGAGGGGCTGGTTGATCTCGTGGGCTGTGGTGGCGGCGGCGAGGCTGGTGCGGAGCTTGCGCTCAAGGTCCACGCGCTTTTGCGCCTCGTTTTGCCGCTCGCGCTCCTGGGCCAACCGGCGCTCGGTGACATCGATCACGGCCCCGTCCCACACCGTGAGGCCGTCGGGAAGTTGGCGGGGCGAGGATTCGAGCCGATACCATTTGGTTTCGCCGCGGACGATGTAGCGGCTTTCGTTATTGAAGTTGGCCTTGAGTCGCGCGGCTTCGAGTGAGACTTCGGTGAAAGGCCCGAGGTCGTCGGGGTGCATCCTTTTGTAGATATTCATTGGGTCGGCCTCGGCCTCCTCGCGGCTGAGATCGAGCATTTCCAGCAGGCGGTTGCTCAGGAAACTGAATCGCGGGCTGTTGTCCTCGGGATCGCGGTAAAAAACATACGCTCCCACGGGAAAATTGTCGGTGAGTTGGAGGGCAAGGTTCCCGCTTGGGGGATCGTTGGTGGGTTTCATGGTGGTGTGTGGCCTCTCAGTCTTCCGCTCCCGCGACTTTGGAAACAAGGTTGTGCAAGGTGGCGCGTTGGACGATCGACGAGGCGCTCATGCCGAGTTTGGCCGCGATCTTGCGGCGGTGGGTGTCCACGGTTTTGGCGGAAAGGAAAAGCTGTGTCGCGATTTCCTTGCTGGTGAGGCCAAGGCCGATCAGGCAGTAGATTTCCAGCTCGCGCGCGCTCAACGCGCGGGTTGCTTCGGGGCTGGAGGCATCCCCGTTGGCGAGTAGGCGCACGAGACTGGCGATCTCATTGCGCAACAAAGAGAAGGACCGTGTTTTGTCCACGATCGAGTAGATGTGGGATTTCAAATCCGGCGGACACTTGAATGTATCCGCCTCGCCGGAGACGATGATCGTGCGTGCGGCCGGATGGCATTCGGCCAGAGCGCGGGCCACGGCGAGTCCGTTGCCGTCCGGCAGCGCGAGGTCGAGCAGAAGGATGTCGGGCCGGTGGCGTTCGCAGGCCGCGATGCCCTCGCGGGCGGAGTTCGCCACCGCCGCCACCTCGAGCAAATCCTCGGCCTCAATAAGCGCCCCGAGCAACTCGCGGAACATCAGGTGGTCTTCCACGATGACACAGCGGAGGCGCCAGTAGTCCGGGCGGCAGCGGGGTGATGAGATCGAACGTGACGGCATGACAGACAAAATTTGCAAAATTTTGTCCCGAGGTGGCAATACTCATTGATGGGTATGCCGCTGCCGCGCCGCTGGCGGGAAGGTGGCGTCCCGCCTGTGTTTCGGCGATGGCGTGGAAACCTCGCTGGCCCGGCTTCACAAGGTCCCGGTCGCACCTTCCCATGTAGGGCATGCGACTCGCTTGCCATCGAAAAAACCATGGGCCTTCGGCCGCATCTTTTTCAAACCACCCCGCGTGGGCGCGCGGTGGAGCGCCCGAGGCGGACGCGGTCCCCGGGACATAGGCGGCTTCGCCGCAATAATCGGACGCCGACGGCGCGGCATCCCTACTCATGATTTTCGAAAGGCGCTGCCTCGCCGATGGGAATCCGCGGAATCCATTGCAGGAAAAATTCCGGGCTCCAAAGGCTCAATTCGCGCGGGTCTTTGAGAAAGGGGGAGATGTCCTCTTTCGCCTGATCGAAATTCACGGCGGCGAATCGCTCTTCCAGCCTTCGGCGAAGCCCACCGGCGTCGAGGGGCGTTTCCAGCGGCCAATCTCCGGACTGGCGCATACGGGCTTCCAGATGAGGGAGGTTCGGCGAAACTCCTCGGCCGACATACCAGAGGAAATCGTAAAAATCTCGCCCCTTCACGCGGCTCTTCCAATTCCGGCACAGCACCGCATGGAGCTTGCCGGCGAAAAGGCTCGGGAGGTCGTAAACCCGCACCTGGTGTGGCGTGGGCACGAGGCGGGCGAGGGTTTCCGTGGCCGCGCCGGGTGGTGGGTTGAGGTCGATCTCCAGCTTGATGCGGAGGAGTTGCCCCTTCGGCAGGCGGGAGGCGATCTCCGGCGGCGCGCCGATTTGCAGAAGGTTGATCATCGTGCCGCCTTTCAGAAAGGCCGACTCGATGGGCGAGGGTTTCGTTTTTTCGATGGCCTCGGCCCGGAAGTCGAACCCCCAGGCCCCCAACTCCTCCGCGACGGAGCCCAGATACCGCTTGAGCGAAAAATCCGGCTCCGGCTGGAGCAGTGAGAAATCCAAGTCCTCGGAAAACCTCTGCAGGCCATGGAAAATCCGCAGGGCGCTGCCGCCGTAGAAGGCCGCGTGCTCGTAGAAGGGCGTGCGCCACAACCCCAGCAGCGCGATCTCCTGCACGATCTCGCACACGGCATTTTCGTAATCCTTGGAAGATCGGGGTTGGTAGCGGTCGATCAGGCCGGCGAGCGCGGGGTTCATCATGGCATCGGGTGATTTTTTTGAAAAAACCGGGCGAGATGGCGCACAGAGGGCCGGCCGTAGTTCGCGGCACACGCGGCGAGTTGGTCGGGGTCCAATGCGGGAAGGTTCTCGATCCGCATTCCCTCCAACCAGGCGCGCACATCCTTTTGGGAACGGATCGAGGCATCGAGGGCCACGGTATCGCAGAGGGCTTTCGTCGGAGAAGCCACCAACCACGGGAGCAGGGCATCCTCCACACGCTCGACGCCGATCGAAAAAACCCGCGCCGGAACATGTCGGTAGCGGTAGCGGCCAACGGGAGTCTCAAACCGCACCGGCTGCTTGGGCGTGGCGCTCGTGATTTCCTCCACGCGCTCGGGGATCAATCCATGCCACGCCAGCGCGGACTCAAAACTCACATAGGAGGGCCCGTGGATCGCCGAAGCCAGAGTCAACGGATCGACCGTGCGGTCGCGCAAATACAGGCCGCGACGCAGAGGAATCAATTCCCCCGCCGCCAACATCCGCGAAATCTTCATCCGCGGATTCGCGTAGGCCACCAACGCGTCCTTGAGCTGCCCGTGCGAGAGCAGGGGCGAAGCGGACGGCAAAGACCATGGATGCTTTATAGGCACAGCGAAGTATCGATAAACGATACTTTTAAATTTGTATATTTGTTATTTTGACGGGCGGAAGTCGTTTTTTGCATCGGCGCGCTTGCAGGATAGTGGAGGCTTCGCCGCAAAAATCGGACGCCGACGGCGCGGCATCCCAGAATTTTCGAAAGGCGCTGCCGCGATTCCCCCGTAGCGGAAAATTGAAAAATTTTCGACTGCCGAGGACCAAACCTTCCGGCCCGCCTTCGAAACCCGTTCCGGGCATGCCCCCGATTCCCACCCCCCGAAAAATACTCATTTGTGAGTATGGCGACTCGACGCCGCAACGCCCTACAACCGCCCCCCTAAGCACACTGACACCTATGCACACCGACCAACACACAGCCGACCGCCGCGCGCACAAGCACTCTGTTTATATGCCACCGGAGACCTGGGAACTCGCGAATTCGACCGCCCGTTCCCTCGGCCTGAGCACCTCCCAACTCCTCTCCCGCCTCGTTCTTGAAGCCGCTCCGCTCATCCGCCCCGGCTCGCTGCTCGGGCTCCGCACCGCCGATTCCCTCGCCGGTCAAAAACAACAAAACGCCGCCTGATTTTCATAAACCACCAATCCCAACCCGCAAAAATTCCAGCCATGAAAAAATCCAGCCCTCTGCGAATCCTCGCCGCCACGGTTTTTCTCTCTGCAGCCCTGTCACCAGAAACCGCCCACGCCCAGATCACAGTTGGAGGCAACGGCTCAAACACCACCGACTCGACTGCCTACACCGGCGCGCAGACCCTTACCAAGGTCGGCACGAACACCGTCACCCTCACCGGCAGCAACACCTACACTGGCGGCACCACGGTGAGTGGCGGCACGCTGGCCGTCTCGGGCCAACTCGGAAACGGCAATATCGCCATCAACGGCGGCACGCTCGCCGTCACGGGCAACGGCACCAATGTGGTGAACATGACCAATGGCAACCTCTCGATCACCAATGGCGTTTTCCACACCGAGTCCGCGCATCTCCAATCGCTTCTTGGACCCATCGCCCTGAACGGCGCCACGATTTCCGCCAGCGGCGCCTCGCCCGTGGATTCGCGCTACGGCATCCTGTGGCTCGGCGGCACGAACCACGCGATTTCCGTGACCGGTGACACAACCTCCACAATCAGTGCACAAATGAACTGGGCCTTCGGTCACACCTTCGATGTCGCCAACGGAACCGCCACCGTGGATCTCGATATCACCGGCCGTTTAATGAACGAGGAAGGCTTCAACTACGCCCGAATTTTAAAGACCGGCGAAGGCACGATGCGTCTGGCCAACGGCAACAACTCCATCGCGGGCACGGAGATTTCCGGCGGAGAGGTGATTTTCCGCCAAGGCGCGCTGGGTCGCGGAGTTGCAGGGATCGGCTACAAGGTCGGCTTCTTTGGAAACTCCACCCTCACTTGGGAGACCGGCAACACAGAGGATATCACCGTGGGCCTCTCCGCAGGCTCCTACATCGGCGACGGAGTCATCGCCAGATTGAATGTCGGCACCAACAATGTGAATCTCACCAACGCGTTTGACACCGGCGCCGCCCGCACCGGAGCGCTGGTAAAAACCGGCACCGGCACGATGGTGCTCTCAGGCAACAACACCTACACCGGAGCCACCACCGTTTCGGCCGGCCAACTCACCGTCGATGGCTCGATCACCAGCACCGCCACCGTGCAAAGCGGGGCACGCATCGGCGGCAGCGGCCGTGTGGGCGGGCTCATCCTCGAGAGCGGCTCCACACTCACCCCCGGCAACTCGCCCGGCACTCTGAGCGTGAACGGCA
>CAZRLX010000150.1:0-4845 GCA_964601115.1 uncultured Chthoniobacter sp.
CCTTGATCATGCAGTATTTCGCCACGCGGCGGTTCGAGCATGTCCTGATCGCCAATCGGTTTTACCGAGCGATCTACAAGGACGGCGACAACTCGATCGATGTCTACAAGCGCATGGTCAATTCGCTTCCGGTGAACAAGGACGCCGGGCAGGCCAGCATCTCGGGCGAGTTGAACCCCAGGGTCGCCGCGTCGGCGGGCACCCTCGAGGACGATGCCGGAATCCGCGGGGGAGCCGGCGCCGGCGAGGGTGGAACAACGGTGAATGTCTACAACAGGCCACCCGCGGCGAGGAGCGGGTCCGCATTTTCCGCCAGCGGAGCGAAGCTGGGCATGCAGAATTTCAGTGTCGAGAGCCTCACCGGCGGAGCCGCCGTGGCCGCCCAGTCCCTCAGCAAACTTGTCAGCTCGCTCAGCCAGATCGACAGCCTGGCCAGCGAGGCGATCCGCGATGTCAACGAAGGCGTCGAGGCCTACAAGTTCCTCCTCGCGCAGGGAGAACTGAACAGCGCCACCGAGCGCCTCGCGGAGACATTCGCCCTTGGCGAATACATGCCGAGCGTGCGCCGGCTCTCCCTCGAGGACAAGCGCCAGGCGATCAAGTATGCCCAGATGAAAAACGAACTTCTCGCCGCGCTCGAGGTCAACGACCTGACCAGCGCCGAAAAGCTCGTCAACCAGATGGAGGAAATGGCCTCGGATTTCGACGCAAGCAAGCCCCTGGCCAAAATCGAGACCGCCAAGACGATCAGTTCCATGCACCTCGCCAAGGCCAAAAACGCGGCAGTTTCCGGCGATCGCGCCGCCATGGAGGCCGAGTTGCGCATGGCCACCGAGATCTGGCCCCGCAATCCCGCCCTCGCCGAGGTCGGGCAGAACATTTTCAAGCAGACCGACGTGCAGCAACAAACGATCAACGACCTCGACCGGTTGCTCGAGCAAAAGGACCACCGGGCCATTTACAACCAGAGCGCGAAGTTCATCGCCGCCGTCGCCCTTTTTCCCGACCGGCAGGAAAAACTCGGGGTCATCCTCGAGGAAATGAAGGAGATCGAAACCGCGCTCCAACGGGCCAGGGAAATCCAGCAACGCGGCGATGCAGCGGGTGCCTGGGAAAGCGTCCAACTCGCCGCCGAGAAACATCCCGACGATTCCGAACTCAACCGCCTCCGCGCCGACCTCTCCAGCGGCGGTGCCGCCACGTTTGTGCGCTCGCTGGGCCGGGGTGATGACATGAAGGCCCGCGGCGACCACGGGGCCGCCCTCGCATGGTATCTCGACGCCCATCGCCAATACCCCCCGAGCAAGTTCGCCCAGGAAAAAATCAACGAAATGGCCGCCATGATCCTTCCCGGTTCGTCGTCCTCCGTTCCCTGATGCCCCTGCCCTGAAGCCTCACTGCGGGAAAAAACGGATTGCTTTATTCCACGGGATGAATTGTTTAATGGCCCAGTCAACAACACCCACCCCGGATGCCCCTCAAAGCCACATTGATTCTGGCAATCACCGCCGCCGTTCTGGCCGCGGGGTATTTCTTCACCCTGTGGGCGATCCACGGCTTCAATCCCGATTTCCTTCGGATCAACAAATGCATCGAATCCGGCGGCCGCTGGAACTACGAGCGCCGCGAGTGCGAACCGGTCCCCGAGGTTTACCAGCCTGTGGTCCCGGATTACTGAGGCATGCCCATGGGGGGCAGAATCCCGCATGTAGCGAGGGGGGCTCATAGAACGAAGCAATCCATGGTGTCATTTTTAAAACAAACCGCTCGCTATTGAGTTTACCCTTCTTAAGCCTCCACAAGAAATCAAGGCGCACAATCAGATTCGTCACCGCAGGACCGAACGCGAAAACACTCTGCTTTATCCAGCGAGAACGCGCCAAAGGCCAAGTTTCTCTCTCCAGCGACGAGGCACTCTTGCCCTCAAAAAACTCCGCAAAGTCACAGAGGACGCCCTCCCTTGACCGAACGCGAAACCCTCGGATACATAGTGGGGACATTCTTTCGACGCCTCAGTTAGTCAGTTCGAACCCGGAAAATAAAACATCAACCCGCAAGCCTTCGGCAACCCCGTCCGCGATCAAACCTATCTGGCGAATGTATAAAAACAAAAAAGTCGTGGTCGTGATGCCAGCCTACAACGCAGAGCGCACTTTGGAAAAAACGCACGCGGAGGTGATGGATCAAGGCATTGTGGATCTGGTCGTCATCGTGGACGACAAAAGCCATGACCAGACAACGACGATCGCAGCGGGCCTTTCGAACGCGAAACTCATTCGCCATGAACATAACAGAGGTTATGGAGGCAACCAGAAGACTTGCTATCGAGTGGCTCTGGAGGAAGGGGCCGACATTGTTATCATGGTCCACCCTGACTACCAATACACCCCTCTGTTGATTCCCGCGATGGCGTCGCTGATTGGAAATGGACTCTACCACTGTGTGTTGGGTTCGCGCATTCTCGGCGGCATCGCCTTGAAGAGCGGAATGCCTTGGTGGCGCTATTTTTCCAACCGATTTCTCACGCTGTTCCAGAACATTCTCCTGGGCGCAAAATTGTCCGAATACCACAGCGGATACCGCGCATTTTCCCGCGAATTGTTGGAAAAAATCCCTTTTGAGGAAAACTCCGAGGACTTTGTGTTCGACAACCAGATTCTGCTCCAAATCCATTGGCTCGGCTATGTGATCGCGGAGATCACTTGTCCCACAAAATATTTCGAGGGAGCGTCTTCCATTGGATTCTCAAGGAGTGTGAAGTATGGCCTCGGCTGCGTGGCCGGGGCTTTGAGGTTCCGCTTGGCCAAGGCGGGATTTTTTCCTCCACTGATTTCCCGCTGAATCCGATCCCATGGAACAGCCCCCTTTTTATCATTCCAAAAAATTTCAACAACTTGCATTGTTCACAAGCGTCTTGGTGGTTTCCGCCTGTTTTTTGTTTGTAAATTTGGGACGATACGCCCTGTGGGACGATGAAAGCGTATCCGCCTTGGTGGCGATAGGAATCCAACGCACCGGAGACACTTCCGTCATTCTCGATCACAACATTGTCGCCTACCGAAGCGGCCTTTTGGTTCGGGAGGGAAAGGACCGCTCGACGCCGCCGCTCTCGACCTATTTGACGGCTGCATCCTTTTCTCTTTTCGGGGTCGATGCGTGGGCTGCCCGCTTGCCTTCCGCGTGTTTCGGCCTTGCCGCAGTCGGCTTGTTGTTAGGATTTTGCCGCAAGCGTCCCCTGAAAACCCAAGTGATTTTCTCGCTGGGAATTTTAGGAAATGTTTCGCTGTTTTTGTTTAGTCGGCAGGCCCGTTATTACGCCGCCGGGGTGTTTTTCTCCACTGCCATTGCGCTCCTATATTATCGATGGAAAGGTTCTTGGCACGGGGCGTTAGGGATGGCGATCCTTGGAGTCTTTCTTTTTGCCACCAACTACTTGGCTTACGCGGCATTGGTGGTGTGTTTGTTGGCGGATTGGTTTTTCTGGCGACGCAAGGAGATTTCTTGGACTCCCAAGAACCTGCTCGCCCTCGCTCTTCCACAGGTCGTCGCTATTCCATGGATCGCATCGATTTGGAATCCATTCGGAACCGGATTCGGGGAATATGTTGGCCAAAACTCTGCTTGGGATCGCGTCGTTTTGTTCTTTTGGAATCTCCGGGATCTCAATGCCGCGGAGTTTTTGATCGGTCCCCTGATCCTTGTCGCGTGTTTTTTGGCTTGGAAAAACAAGGATCAACTTTTGACCCGAATGCTTCTGGCGCTGTTCCTTTATGTTGCCTTCGTGAGCCTTGTTTCTCCGCAAACGGTCTCAAACACCTCCGTCGCCGATGTGCGTTACCTTTTGACAGTCATTCCTTTGGGCCTCGCGATCGGAAGCATTGTCATCACCCGCGTTACGGCGGGATATCGAATTTTGGGAGTTGGCTTTGCTCTGTTGGCCTTCCAAACAAATCTTCTCAACGGAGGTCCCCTTCTTCAAAGTGGAATACGCAGCACGATCGCGGAATTCACAAGGGAGCTTTTTGTCCCGAATCCCGAGCCCTACACTCCCGCCGCCGATTGGATAAGTAAAAATGTGAAATCGGGCGAATCCGTGGCCGTTTTTCCCGACTACATGGTTTATCCCTTGATGATTCGAAGCCCGCTCCCCACCTATGCCTGGCAATTGAAAACTGGCGTCGAATCCCGCTTCGGAAATTTGACGGACATTCATTGGGAAGGACGACAACCGCCGGACTATTTTGTCCTCTTCGGTCCAGTGGTCGCCGATTTTTTGAAAAACACTCAGCAATGGAATTCCCGGGGATGGCGCTACGAGCATGTCGCCACGCTCAACACATTTTGGAAAGACCTCTACCGTCCGGAACTTTTCTGGCGGACTTTTCGCCCGATCGGTCGATTCGATCCCGATTGGGAGGCAATCCAGATTTTCCGCCGGAGAGATCATGATTCCGAATAACGATCCCGCTCTCAGCGAGTGCAGAGTGTGTGGGTCGGAGTCGGCGGAGCGGTTTTTCGTGATTGAAAAACCCGCAACCCACGCAGGTGTGGTTTATTTGTGTGGGCAATGCGACGCATGGAGTTTCCACCCCGAGCAAAACGCCGATGCCTATGGCGAGGACTACTACGGATTCGGAAATTCAAAAGTAGGCGGACTGGCCCAGAGTCTTCGGATTTTGTCGGCGAACGGCAGGGCCCGGTTTGCCGCTCGACTTGCCGGGAAGGGCCAATGCCTCGATATCGGCTGCGGCGGTGCGGAATTTTTGAAAGCTATGCAACGGCGGGGTTGGTCGGTGAAGGGAACTGAACTTCCCGGCCCCGCATTCGAGCGGGCGGAACGAAACT
>CAZRLX010000150.1:4855-5463 GCA_964601115.1 uncultured Chthoniobacter sp.
CGGCCCGGTTCCTGCGATCTGATTACTATGTGGCAGGTTTTCGAGCATCTGGAAAACCCCGGAGAGGTCTTGATGGCGTGCCGCAACCTTTTGGCGGAGGGAGGAATTTTGGCCATCGGAGTTCCCAACCCCGAATCCTGGCAGGCGCGTTGGGGACGGGAAAATTGGCTGCATCTCGACCCGCCGCGCCATCTGCACCTGCAAAGCATTCGAACTCTCATTCGGCAGGCCGAGGAACTAAGCTTCGAATGGGTCGCCACAAGATATCCTTGGTTGGAATTCGGGCCCATTGGGTGGCTTCAGACGGCCATCAATAAGCTCGGATTTTCGCGCGACTATTTTTTTGAAAGAATGAAAGATCGTTGGAGCGGCGTTCCTATTCCTTCTCGAATCGCCTGGAACATTCTGGCCGCATTGCTGGCATTGCCTGTATTTGTTCTCTCGCTGCTGGAGTGGATGTGCTGGCGAACGCCGACTTATGAGGTTTACCTTCGCCATCGTCGCCGTATGTGAAATGAAAAATACTCTTGATCTGACAGTTGCTTTTTCCAGTCGGAGTTTGAGGGGCGCTCTCATCCAAAAATAAACCCACGTCGCCGCCAGAAGGC
>CAZRLX010000151.1:0-5412 GCA_964601115.1 uncultured Chthoniobacter sp.
GTGGTGGCCCCCGAATAGGTGTTGTTGCCGGTGAGGGTGAGCGTGCTGGCGGCGTTTTTCGTCAAAGCACCCGTGCCGCTGATACTGCCGGAGAGGGTTTGGGCCGAGGTGCCGCTGTAGATCAAGGTGCCGCTATTGGAAATGGTGGCCGATGTGGATCCACCGCCGAGGCGGCCGGAGGCTCCGATTTCAACGGCGCCGTCGTTGATCACAATCGAGCTGGGGGCGACATTCGTGTTGAGTGTCTGGGTCGATGAGGAATTGTTCGTCACTGCCCCTGTGACTGTGATCGCGTTCCCAGAGAGCGTATATGCCCCTGCCCCGATCATGAATGTGATACTCCCGGCCGAGGTGAGCGTGTCATTGGTCGCAGTGCCACCCCCCGTGCCGTAGAAAAAGAGATCGTCTCCATTGCTCGGCGGAGGGCTGAATCCTGTCGAGAAGCTCCCCGTGCCTCCTGTCCACACGGGGTCTGTCAAAGGAGTATAGCTGAGGCGAATGATTCCCCCGCTCGGATTGCTGAAGGCCCATGTCCCGGTGCGGTTCCCTGCCGCAATCCCGAAGTTGTCCAGATTCATGGTAAAATTTCCGGCTGAGAACCCGCTTGTGCTATTGGCATTAAAAATATCCCAGCTGTAGCTGGCCGTGCCGTCCCAATCCCCTGGGGTGCCATAGGCATAGACCGTTAATAATCCCGAGGAGGTGAGCGCTCCGGTGCTGGTGATCTGGTCCCAGCCCGTGCCGGCCGATCCGTTGGCGGTGTTGAGCGTCCAGTTATACCCACCGCCGTTGATCGTGATCGAGGAGGTGCCGAAGCTGTCGGCCGCCGCCGAGGTGCCGGGGGAGATGGTCGCCCCGGAGTTGATCACCAGACCGCTGTTGGCGATGTTGCCATCAATCTGCAGCGTGCCGGCGTTGATGGTTGTGCTGCCGTTGTAGGTGTTCGTGGCAGAAAGCGTCAGCGTGCCAGTGCCGTTTTTGGTGAGGCCGCCGGAGTTGGTGGAATCCACCGCGCTGGCGAAGGTCACATTGTTGCTGTTGGTATCGATGACAATGGCCGACCCGCTGTTTTTGATCCGCGAGGAGAGGTCCTGCGTGATACCGGTATTGTATCGAAGCGCGCCGCCACCGAAGGTGATGTTTCCGGTGCTTCCCAAAGCGTTGGCGTGGTTGATCTGCAGAGTGCCGGCGTTGATCGTGGTGGCCCCCGAGTAGGTGTTGTTGCCGCCGAGAATCATGGCGCCGTTGCCGGCTTTGGTGAGGCCGAACCCGGCACCGCTGATCACGCCGCCGACCGTGAAGTTGCCGGCATTAACGGTAATATTGCGCGAGGCATTCATGGTCACAGCGCCAGTCCCCATGTTTAAGTCTCTCGTTCCAGCGAAGGTGAAATCAGCATTCCAATTTTGGGCATTGTTGTTGATGAGGGTGATCGCGCCAGCACTCAGGTTATCGATCGTGCCGCCATTGATGGTGAATGCCCCGTAGCCGGAGCCAAGAGCCCTGGAATTGCTGATTCCCAAAGTGCCTGCATTCAGAAAGGTCTGCCCTCCAACGCTACTCCAACCATATGTATTGGCCCCGGTGAGATTCAGGGTGCCGGCACCGGTTTTTGTCACATTGCCGCCCCAATGGTATTTAATCTCCCCGCTTACTGTTGTCGTGCCGCTGACGACATTGAAAGTGGCTGATCTATCGCCAATCAAGGTGTTGATCGTGTTGTTTCCGTAAAGCGTGTAAGATGATGCCGCCCAATCGCCACCGCCAGTAATCGTGCCATTGGTCATCGTTAGTGCGTTATTGCTACCGCGCTGCAAATAACCGCCGGTATTGAGCGTGCCGCCATTGATTGTAATAGTTGAGAAGCCATACATGCCATGGTTGGTTGCAGTCACATTCGCGCCGCTATTAATAACCAAACTCCCGCCAGATGGCCCCGCACTCAGTCTCAGCGTGCCCGCATTCACTGTGGTTCCGCCAGTGTAGGTATTCGTTGAGGCAAGGGTCAGGGTGCTGGATCCGTTTTTTGTCAAGGAGCCGGCACCACTGAGCACGCCAGAGAAAAGGTAGTCATTCGCGGAATCAACCAAGACGCTTCCAGGGGCAATCGTTCCAGAGAGAGTCACTGTGCCCGAACCCGAACCAAGGAATTGAGCGGCATCGCCATTATTGTAAGTGCTGCCACTCCAGCTATTGGAATCCGGGTTCGTCCATGTCGCATCACCGCTTCCATCCCAGACAACTGTCGCCGCATGGAGACCCGGCGCGGCCAGCAGAGCCTGCAGACATGAGGCGAGGAGACCGAGTCGGAAGAAGGAACGAGGGGTCGAGGGGCGTGAACTTGTGAGGGGTTTCATTCGGGGTAGAATTATGTCCCTAATAACCCATGGTTTTTAAATCGCGTCTATCCCTCGTTCGAGGGACAGACAGCATCGCTTTCGCATGCTACGGAATGAATGTGCGAATTCCCCAAAATCGCCCTCTGTTCCCACGAGGAATCGTTCGTGCTGTTGTCGCGATGATTTTATTTGCTGCGGCTGCTTGCAGCGATTCCCGATCCCCACAAAGCCTTTTTGGGGCTGGCGATGAATTGCAGAACCTCGAAAACCGGGTTGTGGAGATCGAGCGCACTCTCGCGAGCCTCGCTCTGGAAAGCATGGTTGGCGGTGTGGGCTCGGTCGGGAGCGAGTCAAAAGTGCATGCCCAGCCAAATAATACCGAGTGGTTCCAAGTGGATTGGCAAACACCGGCTCTGATCGACCAGATCGTGCTGGTGCCGATGATCTTCTTGACCAGCCAGGACTACACCGCAGGAGGGTTCCCTCTGGAATTTCGAGTGCTTGCAGGAACTCCGCAGGATCCGAAGGGCATTGAGATTGCCAGCTTTGGCGAACAGGATCACTTGTTGCCAAGGAAAGATCCCCTGGCGATTCCGTGCCACACCACTGCCTCATGGGTGCGCATCGAGGCGACAAAGCTGGCACCACGCGTGGAAGCTGAAGATTTCGCCCTGCAGCTTGCCGAGCTTATCGCCTTCTCCGGCGAGACGAATATGGCGCAGGGAGCGACTGTGACATCCTCGAGCACCGGAAATCAGGAGGGGGAGCGGCGAAGTCTGAGCGCGCTTACGGACGGCCACCTGCCATACAGCATGAATGCTCCCGGGGATAAGAGTGGCGCATTCGTTGCCGACAATCTGGGTGGCGAGACCATTTCCATAACGATCGATTTGGGAGCCACCCACCCGGTCACGCAGATCAATTTTCATGCACTGGAACCCAATAGAACATCCCCGGGCGGAATCTGGAATGACACCGGCATCCCGGAGCAATTCTCCATTGAAGGAGCGAACCGGGAGGATTTCTCCGATGCGGTCGAATTGGCTGTTCGGCGGAAGGCAGGTCAGTTCGACTGCAGCCCCATTCTCAGATTTAGGATTCCAGAGACCCCTTGCCGCTATGTGCGGCTGAGCACCACGAACAGTCGTCCACATTCCCAATTGGTCGCTTTTGCAGAAATCGAGATTCTCTCCCACGAGCGGAATATTTCTGTCGGCAAGAGCGTTCAGATCCAGGGAGCATCCGAACAAAGGCGGCCCGAGTCGCTCACAAACGGAACCAACAGCTACGGCAGTATTCTTTCGCTAAGGAAATGGATGAACGAGCTGGCCCTGCGGCACGACTTGCAAACCGAACTGCCACTGCTACGGCGGAAAATCCAGCAACTCACCGAGCAGCAGAGGAGAAATTTGGCGAGGGTCACATGGGTCGCCGGCCTTTCCCTGGTCGGCGGCGCGTTTGCCTTGCTCGCCTTCCAACTCGTGAAAGTTCGGCAGTTGGCTTCCTTGCGGGTCCGCTTCGCGGCGGATCTGCATGACGAACTCGGCGCGAACCTCGAATCGATCGGGATGCTGGCCGAGTTGGCCCGGGAAGATATGCATGCTCCTGATAAGCTGGAGGGCACCATCGGGGAAATCCACGACCTCATCGAGGATACAAGGGCCACGGCGAGGCATTGCATCGACAAGCAAATGCACCCGATGCAGATCAACCTGGCCCAAGACATCCGCAACCTCTCCACACGCATCCTCGCCGATATGGAATGGGACTTGGAAATCACCGGCGAAAAATTCCTTCAGCGGCTCAAGCCGATCTTCTCGGACGACTTGCTGCTTTTTTACAAGGAGTGCCTCGTGAATGTGAGCCGCCACTCTGATGCCACCCAAGTGCGCGCCCGGCTTGAAGCCGACAAGCGGACCCTCACTCTCCAAGTCGAGGACAATGGCAAAGGCCTCCAGACCGGTGCGCCAAAATCCCTGCAGCGCCGCGCCAAGCTGCTCGGCGGCAAAGTCACCTCGGCGAGGGCATCCCTCGGCGGGACAAGGATCACACTCACATGCCGTTTGCACAGGCTTCCATTTTTTCCGTGATCAACGGTCCCGCCAAGAACACTCCATGAGCACTCCAGCCACGCCGATCAAAATCCTGCTTGTCGAGGACAATCCAAAATACAGGCAAGTCATCTGCAAGGCACTCCAGCGGGAAGCGCGTTTCGAGTTGGTTGGTCCGGCCTTGGGAAGTGCGGAGCGGGCGCTCGTCCAACTCGCGCGCCCCAACTCGATTCCGCCGGATGTGATCCTTCTCGACCTCTACCTGCCTGGAGTCAGCGGCACCGCCGCGATCCCCTCCCTGCGCTCTCTGGCCCCGAAAGCCAAAATCATCGTTCTCAGCCAGTCGAACCGGGAAGCGGATGTGGTCGGCGCGATCGCGGCTGGAGCCGCAGGCTACCTGCTCAAATCCTCGAAAATTCAACAAATCAAAGCGGCCATCGACAGCGTGCTCGGCGGCGGCGCCCCGCTGGATGCCGCCGTCGCCAAATACATCGTCCAACACATTCACACCAGGCAACCCGAGAGCGCGGACCGGACACTTACGGAACGCGAGGTGCAGGTCTTGCACCTCATTGCTCAAGGGTTGGTCAAAAAGGAAATCGCCGATCAACTCGGAATCACGGAGCTGACCGTGCAAACGCATGTGCGCCGCATGTATGAAAAACTTGGCGTCCCCAACGCGCCCGCCGCCGTCGATCAAGGCTACAAAAAAGGGCTGTTGAACACGGGCCATTGATTTTGATGAAGCCCAAAATAATAAAAACAGCGAGTCCCATGCGGCTCGGCACCATTCACTCAACCTCTGTGTTCTCCGGGTCCGTGGTGAATTCCGCTGGATTCGGGATTGTTTCTCTCCTCCCCGATCGGAACACGCTCGGCGTTCCTCCGGCGCGTTCCAAAAACAGGCGTAACGCATTTGCATCTCATCACCAAATCTCTCAAATGCGGCTAATCTCCGCCTCCCCCAAAATCACCACCCCATGAAGACCAAACCACTCCTCCTTCTCGCCGCCGCCGGACTT
>CAZRLX010000152.1:0-5385 GCA_964601115.1 uncultured Chthoniobacter sp.
CTCGGGCAGCAAGGCTTGGGGAAGAAACGGATCCCAATGCAAAATCGGACGCCAGCGCTCCAACTCCCCTTCCGCCCAAGAAACAAACTCTTCGGGCGAGGACTCTTTCGCGGGTAGGGCATCCAGCCATTTCGAATGTTCCTCATACAGGCTGAAAATCTTCGGGAAGTCCCAAGCTGAAGAAACCACCTCGGCATTCGTCACTTTCCCGGCAAAACCGCCCTCCACCACAGCGAGGCCTTTAAGGCTTCCAAGGGCCCCTTCGACCTCGAGCAAGTCCTTTCCCAAAGCATGCGGAGTGATCCAAAGGCTGCGTTGGAGGCATCCGAAATTATGCCGACGCAGGGTCTCCCGGAAAACACGGCGGAGTTTCCGCTCCGTCTCTGGCAAATCAAACGAGACCACCCGCCATTTTCCATCCCACGGAGCGTCCCACAACCGCGTGGGATCGACGCCGCCAAGCGCCAAAAGCCGCCCACGCTCGGTCAACTTCACCACACGATCCACCGATTTCCCGCTGCATTCCAGGCTCCCCTGCTCCTCAAGCCGCCGCACCCGATCCAACAACCCGGCCCGCCAAGCCCACCCTTCAAACGACTCGTTCATCGAGCGAAATGAGGGACTCGCCATGACATCCAACCCCCAAACCAGCGTATAGAGAAAAAGTTCCGTCCGAGGTTTCATTCCCAAAAGAAAACCACCCTCCACCCATTTCCGCAAACTTTTTGGCCGATCGGACATTTTTTTACCGGAATCGAAGAGACCCGCGCGTGAGCAAATCCGCAGTTTTTTTGGCCGATCGGACAAAAAAGTTGCGGGCGGAGGGTTATGGGGTGGAGGGCAGGGTGGCTTCGAGTTTGGAGAGCTTATTGGAGCGGGCGGCGGGGGTGCCGTCGATGAGGAGTTGGAATCCGGCACCTCGGTTGTATTTTTTGCCTTTGCGGTCCCAGATCACGGTGAGTTCATGGCCACGGTAGGGCACGCGGTCGAGGCAGAACCAGTCCCATGTTCCCTCGGGCAGGAGGGGATTGATGACGAGTTTGTTGTCGTGGCGTGGGCGGATGCCGACGAGACCGGTGATGACGAGATCGCAGAAGGTGGAGTGGTTGTAGTCTTTGCCGCGTTCCTCGATGGGTTTTTTCTTGGGATCGAGTTTCGGGTTTTTTCCTCTCTCGATGAGCATGGTTCGGGAAATCCAATCGCCGGTGTAGGGGTGGATATTTTCATCGATCCAAGGAACGACCTTGCCATCCTCGCGTTGGAATCGGTGGGATTTTGCATAGGTTTGCAGCGTGTCGTAGAAGACTTTCTTGGAAATGCTCTGCTGATCGTAGTCGTTGAGCAGATTGGCCAGGGCGGTGAGGGTGATCGAGGTGGCGAGGGGCCAGGAGGGGCCGTTCCATTGGCATTCGTGGCCTTGGTAGGAAAGGGTGAATTTCGGGTGCCGCTGCTCGGGAAATGTCGGTCCGTAGGGGGCTTTGAAGCCCTCGGGGTCGTCGAGTTCCTTCCAACCGGCTTCGAAGCCGGGGTCGGGTAGATGGAACATCCACGGGGCGTAGCCCCAGAGTTCACGCACATCGCTGCGGCCGGATTCGTCCTCGCGAAGCACAGTGAAAAATTCCATTTGTGAATCCCACAGTTTTTCTTGAACCAATGCCTTGAGCTTGGCGGCGCGGGCGCAAAAGTCGGCGGACACATCCTGACGCCCGGCGGCTGCAGCGATGTCTGCGATGGCCATCATGTTTCCGTAGGCGGCAGCGTTGGTGAGCGGGCGGAATCCATGGCCACCGATGGACATCTCGGAGCCGTCGAAGGCATCCAGCGTATAGTAGAGGCCGTTCTCCCGGGGGCCGACCATGTGGGCTCCCCTCCCCGCCTTGCCTTCGTCCCAGCGCTGCTGCTGAGCGATCATCGCATCCAACAAGCCGATCGGCAAGGTGGTGTCGCCCGTCACGGCGGCGCGCTTCCAAATGCCGTCCGCGAGCCAGTTGGTATAGACCAGCGAACCCTTCGCACCCGCGCCGAACCAGAAGCGCGAGTAGTTGTCGAGATACTGCGGATCGCGAATCCAGCGGCCTTCGGCGAGGTGGAGTTCCGCCGCCATGTTGATGGTGTTGGATCGGCCCGCCCAGGACACGCTTGGCAGAAATTCCGTCACAACCCAGCCGGCAGGCGTTTTCCGCAGGTGCTTGCGGTAGGTCCACCAGCGGAACCAGTAGGTTTTTTCAAACTCCTTGTCGGGGCATTCGAACAGCGGGACATTCGCAGCAAGGAAGTCCCATGCCTCGGAATTGGGAATGGCATTTTTGTGGAGTTCGTTGTCATCGGCATTGAATTGCTCGACGAGAGGCTTGAAGGACGCTGGATCGAGGACGGCGGCGTGAGAGATTGTGGCGGATGCAAAAAGGGCCATGGCAATGAGGGCTGTCTCGGGTGATCGGATTGGTTTCATTGATTTTGGGTTTGGGAGAGAGTTCAAGGAGCCGCCGGATGCAGTTTGGCGGCCACCGCAGCCAACTCCTCACGGGCCGCTCTGGATTCAAGCGTGTCGTTCTCCGGCTTCACCAATATCTCCGAGTGGGGCGCGTCGCTCATGTCGTAAAGTTCGCCGTTCTCACGCAGTTTCCAGCCGGCGTTTCGCACGAAGTATTCCTTGTTGTAGAGGCTGTGCACCCATTCGCGTGGCGACTTTCCACTTCCTTCCAGGACTGGGGCAAAGCTCACGCCGTCGATCTCCTTGGGAAGCGGCACTCCTGCCAATGAGAGACAAGTTGGAAGGATGTCGCTGAAATCAACCAAGCCTTCATAGACGGATCCCGATCGAATCACGGCTGGCCAACTTGCAATCAAAGGAACCCAGGAGCCCGTTTCTTTCATTGTGGCCTTGCCGAAGGGAATGTTGCGCCCGTCATTCATTTGGGTGACCAACCAGTTCGGAGTGCCATTGTCCCCTGCGAAGAGAACGAGCGTGTTCTCACGCATTCCGAGTTCCTCGAGCTTCGCGAGTATTTTGCCAACCTCCTTGTCGAGATATTCGACGAGAAATGGAAAATTTGCCATGTCGCCATACATCTCTGCCTTTTTATTCCCTGGTTCGCCACGAGGCCCGTCAGGGTTCAGCGGTGTTGGCCAATACGGGAAATGTGGGAGGGGCGAGGCGTAATAGAGGAAAAATGGTTTCCCTGCCGTTTTCGCCTCGCTCATGAACCGGAATGCCCAGGCATCCATGAGATCCGGCGTGTATTTGCCTTCAACGGGTTCTCCGTATTCTCGCAAGTGCGCGCCAGGAACCATGAATTGACGCTCGAATCCACAGTCCTTCACATGGGCGCAGTTCGTGTCGGCAGCCGGATCGGTTTGGACATTTTTCAGATTGGCAAGAGGGCCGATGTGCCACTTGCCCACCGCACCCGTCAAATAGCCAGCCGCTTGCAAAAGATTGGCAATCGTGGGGTGCGACTTGCAGTCGAGTTCCCGTGACGCGCCGTTCCGACCAAGGATGTCGTGAAAGCCGACTCGATGATTGTATTTTCCAGTTAAAAGTTGGGCACGGGAAGGCGAGCAGACCGGCGTGGCATAGGCGTTGGCAAAACGAACCCCGCTTGCCGCCATCGCATCAAGATGCGGCGTTTTTACAGGCCCCAAAACCTTTCCCCTCTCGCCGAGAAACTCCGCTCCGCCGTAGCAGCCGAGCGCTTCCGCCCCGAGGTCGTCCGCGAGAATCACCACGATGTTCGGCCTAGGGGGAGTGTCCGCAGCGAACACAGAGGCAATTGTGGCAAACATCCCGACAAGTTCGACGCATTTCATGACAAGAGAGCGATTGGCACGGGTCTTCATAGAAAATACAATTGATTGCAATATGGAATTGGGCTGAGTTTTCTGCAAGGTTATTGCCATGAAGTTTCCTTTTGTTGCCCTCCTTACGCTTACATTGGCCATCCATGCAGCGCCGCCGAATATCGTGCTCATCAATGTCGACGACCTCGGCTACGGCGATCTCGGATGCTACGGATCGAAGGTCAATGACACGCCCCATATCGACCGCCTTGCAAAGGAAGGCATGCGGTTCACCGATTATTACTCGGCGAGCCCGGTGTGCACTCCATCGCGGGCGGCGTTATTGAGCGGTTGCTACCCGGGGCGCATCGGCTTCGATGTGTTCGGAAAAAACAGGAATCTGCCGGTTCTTTTTCCCGGCGATGCCGAGGGATTGAATCCCAGCGAACGACTGCTACCGGAGTTGCTGAAGGAAAAAGGCTACGCCACGGGAATGGTTGGAAAATGGCACCTCGGTGACCAACCCGAGCATTTACCCACACGGCACGGCTTCGACTCATATTACGGGATTCCCTACAGCAACGACATGGGGCTTTCTGTGGCCCGGAAGGACTACCCACCCCTGCCGCTCGTGCGAAACGAGACGGTGGTTCAGCAACAGCCGACCCAAGCCGCGTTGATCGAGCGTTTCACCGAAGAGGCGATTTCCTTCATCCGCGCGAACCGCGACAAGCCGTTCTTCCTCTATCTCCCGCATATCCATGTGCACCTGCCTCACTATGTCATGGAGCCGTTCGCCTCGAATTCCCGCAACGGCCGCTATGGTGCGGCACTCGCCGCGGTGGATTGGAGCACCGGGGCGATCATGGATGAACTCAAGCGCCTCGGCATCGATGACAACACCATCGTGATTTTTACCTCGGACAACGGCAGCCGAACCATAGGCGAAGGCGGAAGCAACGCCCCATTGCGTGGTCACAAAGGGCAAACCTGGGAGGGCGGCATGAGGGTGCCGTGCATCGTGCGCTGGCCCGCAGGAATCCCGGCTGGAACAGTCAGCGGGGAATTGGCCACGGCGATGGATTTCACCCCGACCCTCGCCTCGCTTGTGGGCTACGACACGAATGGACTACCGAAGCATGACGGCGTGAACCTGCTTCCCGTCTGGCGCGGCGAAAAAGATGCCGCCTCCCCGCGCGAGCATTTCTTCTACTTTAAAATGGCCGTGCTGCAGGGAGTTCGCTCCGGCAAGTGGAAGCTCCGCCATGCCTTCGATGCAGGAAAAAACTCCGACCCCAACAGGCTCGAACTTTACGATCTCTCCACGGACCCCGCCGAATCCCGAGACCTTGCTGCGGAACATCCCGATGTGGTGAAGCGCCTCGTCGCTGCCATGAATGACATCCGCAAGGAACTTGGCGATTCAAGGCTCGGTATCCGAGGCACAACGCGTCGCGAGCCAGCCGTTTCCCCGAATCCCAAGCCTCTCACCACCAAGGACAAAAATTACCCCTACATCGAGCCGATCTACCAACTCGACGAGGCGGGGTAGGAAATACCCGAAAACGGATTTTTAGACAGGAGGACAGGATTTGCAGGATTAAC
>CAZRLX010000153.1:0-5373 GCA_964601115.1 uncultured Chthoniobacter sp.
GAGACGATGAAGTCGAGATCGTGGACGACCTCTTTTTTTCTGCGGTAGCTTCCGGCGATGGCCGAGAGGTTCACGGCCGGATGGCCGCGGAGGTCCTCCAAAAGCGACTCCGCGAGGGCCGCGATGTCGCCGAAGCGGAATTCCCCGGCGTGGGCGCGCAGGTGGTCGATGCCTTTGAGGATGTTCGCGGCGGTTTTTTCCCCGAAGCCCGGAAGCGCGGCGACCTTTCCGTCCTTGCAGGCGCGTTCGAGGCTGGTGATCGAGTGGACGTTGAGGGTGTCCCAGAGGACCTTGATCTTTTTCGCGCCGAGGCCCTGGATGTCGAAGAGCGTGAGGATGTCCGGCGGGAACTCCTCGCGGAGGGTGTCGAGGTAGGGCAACCGGCCTGTAGCGTGGAGTTCGGTGATTTTCTCGCCCGTGGCCTTGCCGATGCCGTCGATGGCGGTGAGCCTGTCCTCGGCGATGAGCGTTTCAAGAGGCTCCGCGAGCGACTCGAGGGCACGGGCGGCCTGGGTGTAGGCGCGGATTTTGAACGGGTTTTCGCCCTTGAGTTCGAGGAGCCGGGCGATGGTTTCGAAGGCGTCGGCGATTTGATCCTTGGTCATTGGAGATAGGTGTTGATGCGGTTGCGCCAGCCCGGGAGCCATTTCGCCTCGTTGCGGGCGGGCGGGGCGTTGGAGACGCGGCGGGTCAGGACTTGGTCCGCCGCCTTGGCGAATGCGGTCATCGGGTCGCCTTGCGCGGGCATGGATTCGAGGACTTGGAGGAGCCCCCAGCCCTCGCCGCGATAGCGCTCCGCGGGGTTTATGCCCTCGCCTTTGAAGTTCACGTAGTCCATGAGCGCGTAGAATCCGAGCGGGCGGGCGGCGACGCGGCGGAAGTTCGTCTCGACCAGTGCGCGCTTGTTTTTCGGTGTTTCCGCGAGCATGCGCGGGAGGGCGCGTTCGAGCCGCATTGCCGCGTAGCGGGCCTGCAGGGGGACTGTCGAGGCGAGCAACCGGCGGAGTGTCGTGAGTCTCGGCCCCTCGAGATCGGCTTGAAATGCCGCTCGGGAGTTCCACGGGCACGGGCCGAGCATCCACGCCTCGACGGGTTGGCCGTTTTCCTGCAAGTAGCGCGCCAGGCCCGGCCAGCTTTCCTCGAACGGGCCGCGATGGCCTGCGGGATACCAGATGAAATGGGCGATGCCGAGCGAGGGGAATTCCTCGCCTTTGTTCCATGTGGTGAGGCCAGACACCGTGCCCGCGCATTCGTTTTTCCAAATGCGCCGGCCGATTTCCATGGCTTGCGAGTCGGTCAGTCGGACATCCTGTGCGAACGCAACGCAGGACAGAGCCATGGCAATCAGGCAGAGGGGCAATATCTTCATCAGGCGGGTTCTACCATGCCCTCGCCGCCGGGCAAAGGCGGGTTTCTCCCGATCGCCGGGAATCTGGGGTTGCGGCGATGCTTTTGGGTGTGAGTTATTCAACCCGAGGACGCTCCTCTGCCAGCTGGGTGGACCGTGTGGAGAAGACCAGCAACGCCTTGGATTTGGAGGCAGGCGTGTTCAAGCTGGGGGATCCGCGCAAGATCGCGGAGTCCCTGAAACGATCCGCCGAGGCGAGCGACAGACGGAAGGCGGAGCCGTTCCAATCCGCCATGTCGATGTTGAATTTTTACATGAATCGCGCGGGGAAGCGCCTTCCTGCGGAGAGGCGGAGGATTCTCAACGAGGCAAAGGGCGAGTTGAGGAGGTTGTTTCAGACGCCGCCATAGGGAGTTCTCCCCGTAAAGTCATTGACAGGGCAGGGTGCGGCGGTAATTTCCACCCACTTGCCCGCCATGTCCCCGGAATTCCAAAACAACCCTGTTCCTGGATCAATGTTCCTGCCGACCCGCAGGAGAGTCCAAGCAAACCCGATTTCCTAACCATCCCAACCCACTATGCTGATCACATGCCCTCACTGCCAAGGCAGTCTTGATATCGCCCCGGAACTTTACGGCCACACGGTCGAGTGTCCGTTGTGCAATGGAAAATTCGACGTCGACGCCTCCGAGGTTCCTGCCGCCGACGGCGGATCTGTGAAACCCAAGCGCACGGGGTGGAAGGAAAAAGACCATGCCAACGTGAACTTCCTGATGTCGCTGGGGATCGGCACCGCGGCCACGGTGATTTTCCTCGGGCTCATGTTCCCGTTGCGAGGAAGCATCGGCGCGATCTTTTTGGATCGCGGTTGGGTGAATTGGGCGGAGACGTTCCTTTTCTTCTGGGGACTTGCGATCCTCGGTTTGAAGGTGAAACAAAACACCCACCAGCAAAAGGCGACGCTGTTGAACCTGTTCCCATCGAATCTGGGCGACCAGGTCAACTCGGCCACCGTCGGGGCGTTTATCGACAATATCTACCAGATTCCGGAGAACCTCAGAGACACGCTCATCGTGAACCGGATCCGGAAGGCGCTTGAGTTGTTTGAGATTCGCAACAGCAACAGCGAGACCGAGAGTTTTCTCGGATCCCAATCCGAGATCGACGCCAACCGCTCGGCGGGATCCTACTCGCTCATCAAGGTCTTCCTCTGGGCGATTCCGATTCTCGGCTTTATCGGAACGGTCATGGGTCTCTCGGTGGCCGTCGGTTCGCTGGCCATGGGCGACAACTCCGACCCTGACGCACTCAAGGAATCGATCAACAACCTCACCGGCGGTCTGGGCGTGGCGTTCGACACCACGTTGCTCGGTCTGATTCTCTCGATGTTCTTGAGCTTCCCGCTCTCGGCCGTTCAGAAAAAAGAGGACGAGACGCTGACGCTGATCGATGCGTTCTGCTCGGAAAAGCTCCTGCCCAAACTCGACGACACCGATCTCGAGGCCAAGAAGAAGGGTTGGCTGGAAAACCCCGACAACGTCCCGGAACTCGTCAAATCCCTCGCCGACGCCCACGAAACGTTCTTGAAGAATCTGAACAACTCGACCTCGCAGCTCAACGAGTCTGCGCAGTTCATCCAGAGCCAGATCACGGAAAACCAGAAGCTCATTCAGGAATTCCACGCCGCGCTCGCCAACAACCTTGGCGTGGCGGTGAGCCATGTCATCGAAACCTCCGGGGCGATGAACAAGCAGCTGGTGGAGAGCCAGAACGCCGCCGTCCAGTCGCTCAGCGAGGCGGCAGCCCGCGTCGGCAAATCCAGCGCCGAGATTCTGAACAAATCCGAGACGCAGCTTCAGGAGACCTTCAACCATATCGCCACAGGCATCGACATGATGAACCAGTCACTGAAAAAGCTTGGAGAGGGGCAAATCCCGGGAACCAAGAAAAAGGGGTTGTTCGGCTTTGGAGGCTGATCCTCGTTTTGATCCTGGCATTCGCGCCCCTGCGTTGATGCCGCACCGCAGTATTTCTCCCAACTAACGATCCATGGCTCGCCGAAAGAAAGAAGACGCGCAGGTTTCGCTCTTTCCATTCATGAGCATCCTGGCGTCCCTGATCGGGATTCTCACGCTCATGATTTCGGTGTCCATGCAGATCAACGAGCAGAAGAAGCAAGGACAGACGGAAGAGGATTTGGCTCGAGCGAAGGAGAACAAAACCCTCAAAATCCAGGCCAAAAAGCTCGAGGACGAAATCAAGAAGCTCAAAGAGAAGGCGGAGAAGGAACTCAAGGCGCAGTCCGAGATGCAAAAGCTGCAAGAGCAACTCAAGAAGTTGGAGGACAAGGAAATTCCCGACGCCGATGCGAGCCCCGAGCAACTCCGGCAACTCATCAACATGGCCAACCAAGAGGCGGTGGATATGAAAAAAGCCCAGCCCGCATTGAACAAGGAGGTCGAGCGCCTGAAGGCCGAGTTGGCCAAGTTGAAGGAAATTCCCCCACCGAGGGAATTCGTGAAGATTTCTCCGCCGAAGATGGGCTCCTCGATTCCGCGCAACCTCTGGTTTGTCGAGTGCAATTCCACCGGTTTGGTCATCCGCGGTCCGAACGACAGCGAAATCCGTGTGACGCCCGTGGAGGCGATTCCGAACAATCTCGATTACCTCGAGCTTTGCACCAAGATTGAAAAAATGGGCAAAACCAATGCGATGCTGGTTTTCCTCGTGCGGACGGACGGGAGCAAAGCATATGACTGGGCGGCGGGTATTGCCGATAGCAAGTTTGGCATCCGCCTCGGGCGCATCCCTGTTGCCCACAACGCCCCGATCGACCTTTCCGCGTTTAAACTCAAATAACCGACACCGATGGCCAAAAGAAAATCAAGCGACGGCGAGGCACTGAATCTCGATTCGCTCATGGACGCGCTCACGAACGTCGTGGCCGTTCTGATTTTGGTGCTGCTCCTTGTCAATGCGGAGGCAACCAACAAGATCGTCAAGTTTTATGAGGATCTCGAGCCTGCCACGCCCGAAGAGGTGCAGGCGAGCAAAGACAGGATCGCAAAGTTGCTTCAGCAGAAGAAGGATACCGAAGACATCTTCAAGCAGAAACCGCCCACCCCCGAGGAGATCGAGGCCGCCAAGTTGCGCCTGATCAAGCTCGAGGCGGATATCAAGCTGAAGGATGCTGAAATCAAAAGCATCTCTGAACTCAAGCAAGAACTGATTGTCGCCGAGACCAACCGGGACAAGGAAAAGGAAATCGTTGTCGCCCTGCAGAAGGAAATCGAGACCATGAAAAGCCAGCTCGACAACACCAAGATCGAGGAACCAAAAGACACTGTCTTACAGGACATTAAAATCCCGGAAGTCAAGCCGATCCCAGACGATGCCGAGACGTTTTTCGTGTATGTCAGGGGGAATCGATTGGCCCTGTTTGATCACGTCGGGATCAAAGACGAAATCGTGAAAGGGTGGACGGCAAAGAAGCGGCAATTTGTCATCGATAAGGAAAAAATCAAAGTGAACGATAGAGGAAAACAAAAAGAGATCACGATCGATGTTCATGATCTTGTTCAAACAAGAGACTTTTTGAAGGAACTTTCCAAGAATCTGAAATCAAATACGATGAACATCGGCATTGGCCCAAGTTTGCCTGACTATGGTGGGTTGCCTGCGATCAATCTTGCCACAAACCACACCCAAGGAATGGATGTCGCGGAATTGGATAAGCCGCAAAATGCCTTTGCGGATGCCTTGCGCAAGGTGGGTAATGTCAAAAACGCGGTGATTTATTTCCGCTTGGATGACACGCCCGCGCGCGCAAAGGATTCTTTTTTAACGTATCAAAAAGCCCGCGAGTATGTTGAAAAGAAATTCTCCCGCCTTCCGATCGGTTGGGGGCTCATTGTAAACGATCGGGAACGTCGGCGTAATGATTCACACACTGTTATCAAGCTCGACAGGGAACTTTTTACCGTCAAGCCGATTGGAACGCCACCGCCTCGTCCGAAGGCCACGCC
>CAZRLX010000154.1:0-5332 GCA_964601115.1 uncultured Chthoniobacter sp.
CGGACGTGCCCCCCTCTTCGGCCTTGAAAGTCCAATTTCATAGAAACTTTGGTATAAGGCTCACGGGGCACAAAGACACGGAGGGGGGAGGAAGTGGAGGGTGTGGTGCGTTGTTCGGGCGTCTGGGCGCTCGTGGTTTGGCCGGGTATTTTCCTTGTGTCAGGGAACGAGGAGTTCCTGTGTGCAGTGGAGACCATCGATCCAGTCGCCGGGAATTTTGTTTCCGGCTGCTCCGAGAATGGCGCCGACCACGATGCCGCGGTGGCAGTTGTCTCCGCCAAGATTGGTATTTGCGATGAGGGCGGTCTTCAAGTCGGTGTCGTATTTCCACGCGAGGAAGAGGGCGGCGGGGAAGGCATCCTGGAGGTAGCATGCCGGGCTGAGGGTGCGCCCGATCACGTCCTCGTCGGCGCGTGCGGCCCAAGACTCGAGTTTTTTGCGCCCGACCCAGCCGTTGCAATGTTGCTCGATGGCCTCGCGGACTCCGGTGCCTTGCAGAATTGCCAAGAGCACTTTGGTGAGATCGCGGGCGGCGGTTTCGACGAGCGTTCCGCGGTGGGTTGTTCGCACATGCTCCTTCACCGCCTTCAACGCTGCGGCCTCGTCATTCGCAAACCATGCCGCGAGGACCGGCACATGGGCCAGGCCTCCGATATGGATGTCCTCGGTGCCGCAATCCCGCGGGGGTTTGCCCTTGGCGAAATTGGTGAAGAAATTCCTGTGGCACTCTTCGACATAGGTGTCGCGGTGGCGGCCCGGGGTTGTCATGAAGTCCACGTAGCGCTCGAGATAGTCGGCATGGTCGTAGGTCCCGCAGGCGCGGAGCGAGGCGAGCAATTGCAGCGCGAGTTGCATGTTCAAGGTGTTCCCGCCGGCTTGGAGAAACTGGTGGTAGTGGACGCCGCGGCGCCCCCAGAATTCGGCTTGGTCGTGGAGAATGTCGCCCTTGGGATTCGCCGGGGAATAGCTCGAGCGCCAGAGGATGCTGTCGGAGTGTGGATTCTTCGGGGCGAGCAGTCCGGTGACGTGCCCGTAGTCGCGTGCCAGGGCCTCGCGGTCGTAATACCAATGCACCGGCATGGCGAGGGCGTCGCCGAGGAAAGCTCCGAGAAGGCAGTTTGTGCGGCGTGATGGGGTCGTGTTCATGTAGGCACTCTATCAGGGTTTGTTTTTGCCGCGAGTTGCTTGAGACGCCCAGTGGGGGGGGCGTGGAGGCAGTGAAAAAACGTTGAGCCCCGCGCCGCATCCCTGCAGAGTTCGCGTTTTCCTATGATCGTCACTCCCAAAATCCGCGGATTCATTTGCACCACGGCGCATCCAGCAGGCTGCGCGAAACACGTTGCCAACCAGATCGCCCATGTGAAGGGGCGGGGGGAGATTCCCGGCGGGCCCAAGAAGGTTCTCGTGATCGGGGCATCGACCGGCTACGGGCTCGCGTCGCGGATCGCCGCGGCATTCGGTTCGGGAGCCGCGACGATCGGTGTGTTTTTCGAGCGAGGGAGCGAGGGGGTGAAAACAGCGACGGCGGGATGGTATAATTCCGCCGCTTTCGAGCGCGAGGCGGCGGCGGCGGGGCTCTATGCGAAATCCTTCAACGGCGATGCGTTTTCCGATGCCCTGAAGCAGGAGGTCGTCGCGGCAATCAAGGCTGATCTGGGCCAGGTCGATTGCGTGGTTTACAGCCTCGCGTCCCCGCGCCGCACGCATCCCAAAACCAGCGAGGTGTTCAAATCCACCCTCAAACCGATCGGCGAGACCTACACCAATAAAAATCTCAATACCGGCACTGGGGAGGTGAACAGTGTTACCATCGAACCTGCGAACGACGAGGAAATCGCCCACACGATCGCCGTGATGGGCGGCGAGGATTGGGAGATGTGGATGGATGCCCTTGCCGAGGCCGGAGTGCTCGCGCCTGGCGTGAAGACGTTGGCGTATTCTTATATCGGCCCCGTGCTCACTTGGCCGATCTACAAAAACGGCACGATCGGCAAGGCGAAGGAAGACCTCGAGCGGGCCTGTGCCGCGATCAATGCCAAGCTCGCCCCGCTCGGCGGGAAGGCGTGGGTGTCGGTGAACAAGGCGCTTGTCACGCAGGCCAGTTCTGCGATTCCCGTCGTGCCGCTTTATATTTCGCTCCTCTACAAAATCATGAAGGCCTCCGGCACGCACGAGGAGTGCATCGAGCAGATGGATCGTCTGTTCCGCGAGCGGTTGACCCAGGCCGAGCCGTCTGTGGACGACGCGGGTCGCATTCGTGTGGACGACTGGGAGATGGCCGACGATGTCCAGGCGTTGATCAGCGAGCGCTGGGAGGCGGTGACCACCGAGAACCTCAATGAACTCGCCGACTTTGCGGGTTACCAGGCCTCGTTCCAAAGGTTGTTCGGATTCGGCCTTGAGGGGGTTGATTATGGGGCGGATGTCGATCCCGCCGTGCCGATTCCTTCCATCGCTTGATCGCCTTTCGGACCCTTGTTCGAACCATCATGTTTGCCGCGCCGATTGGGGGTTGAAGTCCCCCAAGGCGGCGCATAGCCTTTCCCGCTTCTCAATTCATGAAAATACAACGCGCTTTGATTTCCGTCTCCGACAAGACCGGAATTGTTGATTTCGCCCGTGGCCTCGCCGAGCATGGCGTCGAAATCCTCTCGACCGGAGGCACCGCCAAGGCCCTGCAGGATGCTGGCATCAACACCGTCGAGGTCTCGAATTTCACCGGTTCTCCCGAGATTCTTGAAGGTCGGGTCAAAACCCTTCATCCGAAAATCCATGGCGGTCTGCTTTATGTCCGTGGAAACGCCACGCACGAGGACCAAGCCAAGGCCAACGGCATCCGCCCGATCGACCTTGTGGTGGTGAACCTCTATCCCTTCGAGGCCACGATCGCCCGCGAGGACGTGACGCTTGCCGAAGCGATCGAGCAAATCGACATCGGCGGTCCCTCGATGATCCGCAGTGCCGCGAAAAACTACCAATCCGTCTGTGTGGTCACCGATCCCGCCGATTACCCCGCTGTCCTCGAGGACATGCGTGAGGAATCCGGCGGCACGACACTCGTGCTCCGCGAGCGCTTGGCGATCAAGGCGTTTGCCACGACATCAAGTTACGACTCCGCGATTTTCGGCTATCTGAATCGCGAACAGCAGACCTGCAGTCGCTTCCGGTTGGAGTTGCCCCTCGAGATGCGGTTGCGCTACGGCGAGAACCCTCACCAGCAGGCGGAACTCTACGGGGATTTCGGATCCTATTTCGACAAGCTCCAAGGCAAAGAGCTTTCTTACAATAACATCCTGGATATCAGTGCCGCCGCAAATCTCATCTCTGAGTTCAGCAAGCCCACCGTCGCGATCCTCAAGCACACGAATCCCTGCGGCGTTGGCACAGATCCCGACCTGCGCGAGGCATGGGAAAAAGCTTTCGCAACCGACAAGCAGGCTCCGTTCGGCGGTATTATCATTTGCAACCAACCGGTCACCGTGGCCCTCGCCAAGGCGATCTCCGAGATTTTCAGCGAGGTCATTATCGCTCCCGAGTTCGAGACTGAGGCCCGCTCGTTGCTGGCAAAGAAGAAAAACCTCCGCCTCATGCGCATTCTCAAGCCGCTGACTCAAAGCGGACGCGACATGCGTGGCGTGCTTGGCGGGTTGCTTGTGCAGGATTCCGACTCCGCCGACATTCCGGAACTCGAGCACAAGGTCGTCACGGCACGTCCTCCCACAAAGGCCGAGATCGAAGCCATGGAATTCGGTTGGAAAGTCGTGAAGCACGTGAAGTCGAACGCCATTGTCTACGCGGGTGCGGACCGCACGCTGGGAATCGGAGCCGGGCAGATGTCCCGCGTCGACGCCTCGCGGATCGCCGTGTGGAAAGCCCAAGAGGCCGGCCTGTCGCTCAAGGGCAGCGTGGTTTGCAGTGATGCGTTTTTCCCGTTTCCCGACGGTCTCATCGCCGCCGCCGAGGCGGGAGCCACGGCAGCCATCCAACCCGGCGGCTCGGTCCGCGACAACGAGGTCATCCAGGCGGCCGACGCGAAAGGCGTGGCGATGGTCTTCACCGGCACAAGGCATTTCCGCCACTGAGTTGTGTCCAGCGCTGCCGTCGATCGTCCGCTTGCTGTGGTCACCTGCGGTCCGGCGTCTGAACCGCTGGACTGTGTGCGGCGGATCACAAATTTCGCAACTGGGGAGATTGGAGCCATTCTCTCCAAGGCGTTGGTGGGTGCCGGATGCGAGGTGGTTTGCTTTCGAGGCGAGGGTGCTACGGCTGAGCCTCCGTCGGATGTCGAGGTGCGCTCTTTTTCCACGAACACCTCTCTTGCGGCGGGGTTGCAATCACTGCCGAAGGAACCCGCATTGATTTTCCACGCTGCGGCCCTGTGCGATTTCGAAGTGGCGGGAATCGACGGGGCGTCCGGCGATCAGAAGCTTTCCAGCAGAACCGGTGAGTTGGTTGTCAGGCTGCGCCCTGCGGCAAAGCTCCTGCCTTCCCTTCGCGATTGGTTTCCACACGCCGCGATCATCGGCTGGAAATACGAACTCGACGGGAGCCGCGCCGACGCGCTGCAAAAAGCCGCGTCCCAACTCGTCGAGGCACGCAGCGATGCGTGCGTGGTTAATGGATGCGCTTACGGACCGGGTTTCGGCATCGTGCGCTCTGATGCTCCACTGGTGGAGTGCTCCGACAAAGAGCAGTTGGCTGCGGCGCTTGTTGGGATGTTTCCGCAACAGCGGGTGTAGTGTCGGGAGGTTCGCTGTCGGAGCCGCACCTTATGCGGGACGGGGCGTTTGGTTTGTGCAAGTGCTGAGGTGTCAGCGTGGGTCGGTGTCAACACGGCCGAGACGGCCATGCTCCCCCTTTTTATCGCGTGGCGGCGTCGAAGCGTAGGTCAGCATCCCGCCTGGCATCGAACGGATTCCATCCGCAGGCGAGAGGCCCACGACAGTGCGAACGCACATAGATGAAATCAACCAGTGAAAGTCTGAATCCTTCCGAGACGAGCCTTGAGGAAGCCAAAGCATTATTGTGGTGCCTCGAATAAGCCAGAGCCGGGGAGGGAAATCCTGCAAGTCCTCGGAGCCTCTGGTCCGGCGTCCGACGAAATTCTGGCAACAGAGGAGCCGGCAAACTTGCAACTGGAGAGCCGTGTGCGGGAAATCCGCACGCACGGTTCGGAGGGGGGAGCGGAGCAAACCAATGCCTCGTTCCTACCTCAATCAGGGTATTTGCTTGGCAAAACTGACAACTCTTTTGGTCCGGTCGTCGAAGATTAGTTGTCTAATGGGTCGGTGTAATTGGACATGTTGTTTTATACCATAAGCTCCTTGCTTAT
>CAZRLX010000155.1:0-5304 GCA_964601115.1 uncultured Chthoniobacter sp.
TGGCGGTGAGGGAGGGATTCGAACCCTCGGTAGCCTTTAGGACTACGGCGCTTTAGCAAAGCGCTGCTTTCGACCACTCAGCCACCTCACCGGAACTGCGGGAAAGGAACCACCAATCGTGCCGGAGGTCAAACACAACCGCTGAGAAGAGAGAATGGTGGAGGTGGGCTTGATCGGTGGGGCGGGATAAATAACATGCCGCGATGATTTCGATCCGGGAGGATTGCGGTATTGGGCAGGCTTCGGCGTTCCAGAGGGAGGTTGAGGAAATGTTTTCCGCGACGGGGCGCCTGTCCGGCGGGTCGGGGTTTGAATACCGCGCCGAGCAGCAGCGTATGGCTGGAGCGGTGGCTGGCACGATCGAGAGGGGAGGGCATTTGGTGGTCGAGGCAGGCACAGGGGTTGGCAAATCGCTGGCCTATCTGGTGCCAGCGGTGCTTCACGCGGTCCGCACCAAGCGGAAGGCGGTGATCTGCACCCACACGATCGCGCTGCAGGAGCAGCTCATGTTCAAGGACATTCCGCTTGTGCAGCAGATCATTCCCGAGGAGTTCGAGGCGGTGTTGTTGAAGGGGCGTCAGAACTACCTGTGCACCACGCGCCTGGCGCGGGCGGTCGGGCAGTCGAAGGATCTTTTCACCACGCCCCAGCATGCCGAGTTGGAGCGCATCCGCCAGTGGAGCCTGGAGACGAAGGACGGCTCGCTGAGCGATTTCACCGACCAGCCCGATCCGGCGGTGTGGGAGGAGGTGAGGAGCGAGCAGCACCTGTGCACGCCCAAGACGTGCCTGGCGGGATCGGGGTGTTTTTATCAAAACCTGCGCCGCCGCGTGGCGAACGCCCGCGTGGTGGTCTTGAACCATGCCCTGTTCTTCACGTTGCTCAACGGGGTCGAGGATGCCGAGAACCGGACCGGTGGTCTGCTTTTCGCGAACGACTTCGTGATTTTCGACGAGGCACACACGCTCGAGGAGGTGGCCGCGAGGCATATCGGCATGGAATTGTCCCAACTCGGCATGCGCCGGGTCATCCAGCGCCTCTACAATCCGCGCACCAAAAAAGGACTGTTCCAAATGCTGAAAAACGGCCCCGCGTGCCGCGCGGTGGGCGACATGCTGCCGGTGACCGATGCGTTTTTCAACGCGGTTGCCGGAAGGTGCATGTTCAAAAAGGGGCGCGAATACAGGGTGCGCGAGCCGGATTTGGTGGATGGATCGGAAATGGCCACGGCGCTCGTGCGGCTTGGCGAGTTGGTTGCGATCGAGGCCGGCAAGTGCGAGGACGAGACCCATGTCGCCGAACTCCAGGAAGCCGCCCGCAAGCTGCGCTCCGCCCGATCGGGCGTGGCGGATTTCCTCGCGCTTGAGGATCCAGGGCAGGTGTATTGGGTCGAGCAATACGGCCGCGCCGAGCAATTCTGCACCTTGCGCACCGCGCCGGTCGATCTGGCCGACGCGCTCCGGCGACTGCTCTTTCGCGACGGCGCGTGCACGGTCATGACCAGCGCCACGCTGTCGATTGGATCGCCGGACCTCGGGTATTTTCGCGAGCGGGTGGGGGCCGATGACGTGCCGGCGCTGCAGATCGGCAGTCCGTTCGACTACGAGCGGCAGATGTCGTTGCATCTGGTCGAAAAGATGCCCGAGCCGAAGGCGCCCGGATACGAGGAGGCGTTGGCCAAGTGGATTCTGCATTTCACCGATCAGAGCCGCGCTCGGGCGTTTGTGTTGTTCACCAGTTACCAGACGATGAGGAACGTCGCCGAATTGGCGGAGCAGGAGTTTGAAAAGCGCGGATGGAACCTGTTGCTGCAAGGCGGTGGCATGCCCGCCCAGCGCATGGTCGCCGAGTTCAAGGAAAACCCGCACAGCGTCCTCTTCGGAGTGTCGAGTTTTTGGACAGGCGTCGACGTGCCCGGCGATGCGCTTTCGAGCGTGATCATCACCCGCCTGCCCTTCGCCACGCCCGACCATCCGCTCACCGAAGCGCGCCTGGAGGCGATCGAGGCGCAGGGAGGCCGGGCCTTCGACGGGTATTCGCTCCCCGAGGCGATCCTCAAGCTCCGGCAGGGAGTCGGGCGGTTGATTCGCAGCAAATCCGACGAGGGCACGATCGTCATCCTCGACAGCCGGATTCTCTCCAAGCCTTACGGAAAGGCGTTTCTACGGGCCATGCCGAAGTGTCCGGTGGAGATTCACTGAGGTTGGCCGCTTGAGGGCTCCAATGCGTCGTTCTGTGATCGCAACCTTTTATCCGAGCACTTGCACGTCGAGACCGGCGACTCGTCGGAAATGGGATTCATCGGATGGACCCACGAGAACCCCGAAATTCAAAAATCTCGCCGTGGCTGCAACAGCGATGTCGTTTTGAGGAATCAAGCGACCGTTTTTAGAGAGTTCGGTAAAAATCTCAGCGTAGTGAACAGCCACCGCCGGGGTGAAATCCTGAACGCCGGTCACGTTGCGAATGGCTTCCAAGCGGGCCATGCGGCGCGTTGCTATATCGACTGTTGTCGCCAATTGAACACCCACAAGGGCCTCGGCCCACACGATGGCAGGAATGGTGTAGATTTCGCCGGAATCCAAGGCATGAGACTGCCCGCGCTCCAGTGAGATCAATGCGGACGTGTCAAGAATCAGGCCCATGGATTGGCGGGAATCGAATCCAGTCTATTCACGCGCTCCAAGTCCTCGGCAAAAGAGGGGTCCGAAGGAAGTTGGGCGAGAGCTTTGTTCACGTCATCCCCTGAGCCGCCTGTTCTGGGAGAGACGGGAACGAGACGGGCGAGGGGCTTTGCGCTCTTTGTCAAAAGAAAGCTCTGTCCGGCATGCTTGACCTTGGACAGCAGATCGCCGAGATGCCTGGCCGCCTCCGTGGAGGTGATCGTTATATCCATATTAAAACCAGTAGGTCCTTGGCTTCGGGGTTTCAAGCGCGGGTTGATGTTTGCGTCCGCTTTGGTCGAGCCTCGAACCCATCGTCTCCCTGTGGAGGTTGACTGAGTCGGGTTGCGTTTTGTTTCCCGGCCTGACACGCTGCCGCGCATGGAAAACGCACCACACATCGCCGCCAAGGCTCCCGTCAAAGTCACCCTCGAAGCCGGCAAGGACTATTGGTATTGCACCTGCGGGCTCTCGAAGAACCAACCGTTCTGCGACGGGTCGCACAAGGGGTCGGCGTTCGCGCCGAAAAAATTCACGGCCGAGAAGGATGGCGACGCATGGCTTTGCCAGTGCAAGCACACGGCGAACGCGCCGTATTGTGACGGGACGCACAAGACGCTCTGAGGGATTCAACCGCTGGCTTTTTCAACAGCCGGTGACTTGTCAGCGTCCGAAGACGAGGTTGCAAATGACCACCGAGGCGGTGACTCCCGCGAGGTCGGCGAAGAGGCCAGCGGGAACCGCGTGGCGGCTGCGGCGCACCGCGACCGAGCCGAAGTAGACGGCGATGACGTAGAATGTTGTTTCCGTGCTGCCCATGATCGAGGCGGCCATGCGTGAGACGAGGCTGTCCGGGCCGGTATTGGCAACGAGTTCGGCGAAGAGGCCGTTTGCCCCGCTGCCGCTGAGGGGGCGCATGAGCACGAGCGGGAGGAGTTCGGAGGGGAAATGGATCGCTGCCAGTGCCGGGCCGAGGAAGCGTGTGAGAATGTCGATGCCACCCGCCGCGCGGAACATCGCGACGGCGGCGATGATCGCGACCAGATAGGGAATGATGCGGATGGCCACTTGGAAGCCCTCCTTCGCGCCTTCGACAAATTCCTCATACACCTTCACGCGGCAGAGGGCGGCGTAGAGCGGGAAAAACGCCACGAGAAAAGGAATCGCCAGATACGAGACCGCCTCGACGAGAGCCACGAGGGGGTTGCTATTCGTGTCGGACGAGGCGGCGAACTGCCATCCGAACCATAAAAAACACCCCGCAAACGCCAGCAGGAGGAGTGTTCCCCACCATGCCGGGCGCGCGGGTGTTTCCTCCGGAAGGGCCTCGGTCGTTTGTTGGGGCAGTGTTGACGGCTCGGCGGGGGGAAGCGCGAACATCGGCAGGCGCTCGAGGGTTTTCACGGCGAGGATGCCCGCGATGGTCGAGCAACAGGTGGCGAAAAACGCGGTGCCGATGATCACGGTCGGGTTCTTCGAGCCCGCAGCGGCAAGGATCGCGATGGTGGTCGCCGGGATGAGTTGGACCGAGCTGGTGTTGATGGCCAGGAAGGTGCACATGGCATTCGATGCAGTGCCCGGTCGGGTGTTGAGTGTTTCGAGGTCCTGCATGGCGCGGAGGCCCAGCGGGGTGGCGGCGTTGCTGAGGCCGAGCATGTTCGCCGCCATGTTCATGACCATCGATCCCATGGCGGGGTGGTTCGGGGGCACGTCGGGGAAAAGCCAGCGCAGGATCGGGCGCAGGGCTTTGGCGAGCAGGCTGACGAGGCCGGATTTCTCGGCGATTTTCATGAGGCCCAGCCAGAGGGCCATCACGCCCGCCAGCGGGAGGGCGAGCGACATGACGGCCATCTTGCAGGCATCGAACGCCGCGGCGGTGACTTCAGGCAGGCGGTTTGAGAACCCGCCCAGCAGCACGGCGAGCACGATGAGACCGAGCCAGATGACATTCAGCATGCGGCGACCCTGCACGAAAACGCGCCGATCCGGAAAGCGGGAAAATCAGGCGCCGTGGCCCGATCGGGTGCTACCGCGAGAATTCCGCCCACGAGGAGCTGGTCTCCCAGACGCGCACGCTGGCCAGGCGGACTTCGGCGCGGAGGGGGTAGCGTGTGTCCGTGCGCGCGGCGTAGTCGGCGAGCCCCTTCGCGATGGTGTCGAAAAACGTCTTTGCGAGCACCTCGGTGGTCGGCTCGGTGTTTTCAAAGGCAATGACCCGCTCGCCGAAGGCCGCCTTCAAGGTCGGATACATCGGGTCCTCGGTATTCATGCACAGGGCGTGGTCGAACGTGTTGAGGAATTCCCCCACGGCGTCCTTCACGATCTTGAAATCGCAGACCATGCCGTTGGCATCGAGTTCCGCTGCTTCGAGGACGATTTCCACCTTGCGGCTGTGCCCGTGAGGAAAGCGGCAGGCGTCGGGATGGCGGGCCAGCATGTGGCCATTTTCGATTTCAAGGGTTTTGCAGATGCGAAACATGGGTGTGGGTTTTAGGGAATCAGCGGCGGGTTGCCAGCACTCATCGCCGTTGGGTCAGGTGCCCTTGGTGTTTCCAAAGAGGCGGATGTGGAGACGGTCGCAGTAGCGGTGGCCCGTGGCGAGGCAGATGCCGACAAGCTCGCGCTGGCGGGCGGCGATGGC
>CAZRLX010000156.1:0-5265 GCA_964601115.1 uncultured Chthoniobacter sp.
ATATGCCGCTCATGACTCCCGAATCCCGCTCCGAGACGCTCATCGAGGCGTTGCCATACATCCAGCAATACCGCGGCCAGACGTTTGTCATCAAATATGGTGGCTCCGCCATGGAGGACGAACATGTCGTGGAGAAGTTTCTCCGGGACGTCGTGTTTCTCGAGGCGGTGGGCATCAACCCCGTCCTTGTTCACGGCGGCGGGAAGGCGATCACTGCAAAGATGAAAGCGGCGGGACTCGCCGCTCAATTCATCGACGGTCTGCGCGCCACCAGCGAGACGGCGATCCATATCGTCGAGGAAACACTCGATCGGCAGATCAATCCCTCGATTGTCGCGAAGATTCAGGAATTCGGCGGACGCGCTCGCGGCTTTTCCGGCAAGGATGTGTTTCTGGCCCGCAAGCTCGAGAAGCAGGCGGTGATCGACGGGGAGACGATCGACATCGGATTTGTCGGCGAGGCCGAGGGTGTGCGTGCGGAGGCGGTCTCCGAGGCTGTCCTTGCGGAGATCGTTCCGGTGATCAGCCCGATCGGATCCACTGCCGACGGGGTGGTGTTGAACATCAACGCCGACATCGCCGCCGCCTCGCTGGCTGGCGAACTCCAGGCCTCGAAGCTTATTTACGTCACCGACGTGCCGGGCATTTTGACCGATCCCTCGCAGCGCGATTCACTCATCTCCAGCGTGACGATTTCCCAGATCGACGAACTCATCCGCCGCAAAGTCATCGCGGGCGGCATGATTCCGAAGGTTCAATCCGCCACCGGGGCGCTGAAGAAGGGAGTCGAAAAAGTCCACATGATCGGCGGTCACATCCAGCACTGCCTCTTGCTGGAAATTTTCACCGATGCGGGCATCGGCACCGAGATTGTTCATTGAATGAATGCCGCCAGCGAGTCGTTTGGAGTGATGCCCGACGGGCTTCCGGTGTCCTTGTTCACGCTGACCAACGCCCACGGCGTGGTGGTGCGGGTCTCGGATTTGGGGGCCACGCTGGTCGGCGTGGAATTGCCCGACCGGCACGGACGGACGGCCGAGGTCACCCTCGGGTTCGACTCGGCCGAGGGATACCTGAGCGAGGCGAATCCGTATTTCGGCGCCACCGCCGGGAGGTTTGGAAACAGGATTGCCGACGGGCGGTTCGAGTTGGACGGGCAGACGCACACGCTCGCCACGAACAACGAACCGGGGGGAATTCCATGCCATCTGCATGGCGGCGTGGCGGGGTTCAATAAAGTGCTCTGGCAAGTTGTGGACCACTCCACGCCGGGCTCGATTGTTTTTGAATACGTCTCGCCGCACGGCGAGGAGGGGTATCCGGGAACGCTCACGGCGCGGGTCGCCTATACGCTGAATGACGCCAACGAACTCGAGTGGTGCGTCACCGCCACGAGCGACAGGGCGACCATCGTCAACGTGGTGCCCCATCCATATTGGAACCTGTCGGGCGATCCGGCGAACTCGATCGAAGACCATGTATTGACCCTTGCCGCCTCGCGCTATCTGCCCACAACGGCGGGGTTGATTCCCACCGGCGAGTTGGCGGGTGTGGAAGGAACGCCAATGGATTTTCGCCAACCTGCGGTGGTCGGTGAGCGGATCGATCAGCAAACGCCCGCATTGCTCGCCGCCGGGGGATACGATCACTGCTGGGTGCTCGACGATGCGAGGCCGGAGGGCTTGGCATTTGCGGCGAAGGTGGTGGACCCGAAGTCCGGGCGTGCGATGACCCTCCGCACGAACCAGTCCGCGATCCAGTTCTACAGTGGCAACTTTTTGGATGGATCGGTGGCCGGTCGCGGCGGCGTGAGGTATGCGAAGCGCACCGGCCTGTGCCTCGAGACGGAAAATTTCCCCGACGCGCCGAATCAATCGGTGTTTCCCTCGGCCGTTCTCCGGCCCGGCGAAACATACCGTCACCGGTTGGTCTACGAGTTCTCGGTGGAATAACGCCCCGCCTGCAGGATGCGGGCGGCGTATTTTGCGAGAATATCGCACTCGAGATTCACGATGTCCCCGGCGGCGAGCGCCCCGAGATTTGTCGCAGAGGCGGTGTGCGGAATGATCCACACGCGGAATGTGTCGCGCTCGAGCGCCGCGACCGTGAGGCTCGTGCCATTGAGGGCGACCGAGCCCTTGAAGGCGATGTAGGGCGCGAATTCGGAGGGCATTTCAAGGTCGAGGCAAAGATCATGTCCATGCCGCGCGGCCGATGTCACCGCGATAGTGGTGTCGATGTGGCCTTGCACGAAGTGACCGCCGAGGCGTCCGTCCGCCTTCAGCGAGCGCTCCAAATTCACGATGCCGCCGACAGGCAGGCCGCCGAGGTTCGTGCGGCGGAGGGTTTCACCGAGAAGATCGAAGGCCATCTCGGTCGCGTCGTGGCGGGTCACAGTGAGGCAACATCCATTGACCGACACGCTATCCCCCAGCGCCACGGCGCCGGAAATGCCCGGAGCCTTAATGGTCAGCACCGCCCCGCCGTCGTCGCGATGGTCGATGCGCGCCAGTCGTCCTGTTTCCTCCACAAGTCCTGTAAACATGGGGCGACTATCCGGTCATTGGCGGCATGGCGGCAATGGAATTTCGGGGGGATTGAAAAAACATTGCCTCGAATTGGAACTTTGGAGCAGTTTTCTGGGGTATGCGTTTCCCACAGTTTTTGTTTTTGAGCGTGTTGTCGGTGATGGTCGCTTTGGCTCGACCAGCTTCCGCCGAGATCATTTTCGACAACACCGGGATGGAAGGTGACGGCATTCAGTTTGTGCATCCGCAAGGAGTTGGAAGCGGTTGGTGGGCCACAGGGTTCAGCACGACTGCGACGGGATATGTGTTGGATACCGTCACGTTGATTCTTGCGAATCCGAGCAACGGCACGCAGTTCGCGGTGCGGGTGTATGAGAGCAACAACAATCCGCCCACCTCGATTCCGACGGGCGCTGCGGTGGCGACTCTTTACAATGCAACGAGCAATTCCTTTGCGGGACCGTTTGTCATGAGTTCGCTGGGTGTCGCGTTGCAGCCCTCAACCAATTATTTCCTCGCTGTCGAGGTCGCCAACAACCAGTTGAATTGGACTTACACGAACGACGTGAATTGGCCTGTGGCATCAAACAACGGGAGCGGGTGGGCGGGATCCGAAACTTTCCCGAACTTGATGAGCATCTCGGCCTCGTCGGCCGTGCCTGAGCCAAGCCAAGTCGCCGCGATGGTTCTTGTGGCCCTCGGCGTGGCGCTTCGGGTGGGGTTTGTGGCGCGCGCCAGGCGCGCGGCGGTGAAGGGTTAAGCTCGGGTCCAGAGGATTGAACCACAACCGAAAAGGCGGGAACCTTGGAGGAAGAGCAATAGAAGGTTGTCCCGAAGGGCCGGGGAACCGGATCAAGCGAGTCGAAAGACCCTCAGGATGAATCAATTGTCTCCCAATTTTTTTGTTCGAGGTCTTGCTGACGAGTTTTTGAGTTTCAGGGTTTGGTTTAGGAGAGGGAGGTGGGCGAGATCCTTTGGGCGCTGGATGTGGGTTTTGCTGGCGATGATGCGCTCGATGGGGAGGACTTTCACGGTGCGCCCCAGCAAGGGGTGTTCGTTTGCGGCTCTGTATTCCTGCTCGAAGGAGCCAAGGCCGTCCACACGATAGAGGAAATTCACGAGCGTGTCGTCGGAGAGAGCGATCACAGTTCGTGCGAGAATTTCCGCGCCTTGATTTTTGGCGATGTCCAACACCTGCACATACTCGCGCTCGGGCAGGTCGATCCAGATTTCGGTGTCCAGTGTGGTGGCCGGGACCCCTTGCAGGATCGCGGCGGTCATTCCTGCGAATTGAAACCGAATGCCTCTCTCGCCGAGCGCATCGAGAAACCGAGCGAGCGCAGGTGGGCGAGGTTCATTTGCCACCGTTCGTCGGGTGTGGCCGACAGGCTTCTTGCGAACAGGATTCTTTCGTGTTCGTCGAGGTCCGGAACCTTTCGGAGTTTTTCCAGAGCCTGTCGCAGTTTTTTTTTCAATGGCGTGAAAAGTATGGAGTTCCCGGGAAGCAAGTCAATCCGGTGGCGGCACGGCGTCTGGAAGCGCGGAAGAGCTCCATTGTTGAAGGGGGCGCAGACGTCGCATCCTCCGCTGCGTCCTTGCCTGTCTCGGCTTAAGCCAGGCTCCAGACCGTCTGGCCGCCGACGATGGTTCTCACGGCGCGGCCGCGCCATGTGTGGCCGTGGAAGGGGGTGTTTTTCGAGAGCGAGGCGGAGGCGTTTTTGTCGAAGGTCCACTCGAGCGAGGGGTCGATGAGTGTGACATCCGCCGTTGCTCCTTCGGAGAGCGTGCCGCGGTTGAGGTTGAGGAGGGCGGCGGGCTCGGAGGTGTAGAGGGCGATGAGGCGGGGGAGGGGGATTGCCTTGCGCTTGTGGACAAGGATGTCGTGGAAGGTGGCGAACTGTGTCTCGAGTCCTGTGATGCCGAAGGGGGCATGGTCGATTTCCACCTCTTTCTCGTAGGCCGCGTGGGGGGCGTGGTCGCTGCAGAGGATCGTGAGGGTGCCGTCCGCGATGCCTTCGATGATGGCTTCGATGTCCTCCTGGGCACGCAGGGGCGGGTTCATTTTGAAGTTCGAGTCGAAGGCCGCAAGCGAGGCATCGGTGAGCGCGATGTGGTGGGGGCAGACCTCGCCGGAGATTTTGATGCCTCGGGCGCGGGCCTCGCGGAGGAGGCGCACACTGCCGCCCGAGCTGATGTGCTGGCAGTGGATCGGGGAGTCGCAGAGTTCGGCGAGCATGATGTTGCGGGCGACGATGAGTTCCTCGCCGGTGCGGGGCCAGCCGGGCAGGCCGAGGCGGAGGCTCCACTCGCCCTCGTGCATGATGCCGTCGCCCACCACGGCGTAGTCCTGGCAGTGGTCCATGACGGGGAGGCCGAACATGCGGGCGTATTCCACGGCGCGGCGCATGAGTTCGTGGTTCTGGATGCAATGGCCGTCGTCGGTGAGCGCCACCACGCCGGCGTTGAAGAGGGCGCCGTAGGGGGCGAGTTCCTCGCCTTTGATGCCCTTGGTGAGGGCGCCGGTGCAGAAGACATTTACGCAGGCCTCGCGGGCCGCCTTTTCCTTGATCCAAGTGATCGTCGCTGCGCTGTCCGCCGACGGCGAGGTGTTCGGCATGGCGACCACCGAGGTGAATCCGCCCGCCGCCGCCGCGCGGGTGGCTGTGGTGATGGTTTCCTTGTGGGATTGGCCGGGTTCGCGGAGGTGGACATGGATGTCGATGAGGCCGGGGGCCAC
>CAZRLX010000157.1:0-5246 GCA_964601115.1 uncultured Chthoniobacter sp.
GCCTCGGCAGTCCAACTCGCCGACACCATCCGTCCGCACCTGCGCCCATGAGCGCCTCGGCCTCACGGCTCTACGAGTGCACGGTCATGCACCGGCGCCTCCATCCCAAGGTCCACGGCTTCGTTTACCGCCTGTTCCTATTCCTTATCGACCTGGACGAACTCCCGGCACTCGCCACCCGTATCCCGTTTTTCAGCCACAACACGCGGAACATCTACAGCCTCGACGACCGCGACTACATTCAACTCCACTCCCGCGGCATCCGCGAAAACATCCTGACCTTCCTCCAAAGCGAGGGGTTCCCGGAGCGCCCGGCCAAAATCCAACTCCTCACCCTCCCCCGCCTCCTCGGCTACACCTTCAACCCGATCTCGATCTTCTTCTGCCTCGACGCCGCCAACCGCCCGCTCGTGTCGGTGGTCCAGGTGGGCAACACCTTCGGCGAACTCAAGCCCTACCTCGTTCCCCTCGACACCGCAGGTGCCGGATTCCACCTCCGCACACCAAAAAATTACTACGTCTCCCCGTTCTCGGCCCTCGATCTCGAGTTCGACTTCCGCTTCGACCTGCCCGACCAATCCCTCCGCGTCCAGATCGACGACTACTCGCACGGCGAGAAAACCCTCGTCAGCCTCCTCACCGGAAAAAGCCTCCCCCTCACCGCCTGGAACCTCGCCACTCTCTCGCTCAAATACCCTCTCGTCACTCTCAAGGTGATCCTCCTCATCCACTGGGAGGCCCTGCGCCTCTGGATGAAAAACATCCCCTTCCGCATGAAGGAGGCCGACCCCCAGCTACAGCAAGGGGCCTTCCGCGCCAAAGAGTGAAAAATCCCCCTATTTCACCACCACATTGACCAGCTTGCCGGGCACGACGATCACTTTCACGATCGCTCCGCTTCCCACCGCCTCGAGCACCTTGGCGCTCGATCGCGCGGCTCCCTCGATCGCTTCCTTGGAGGCATCGCGGGCGACCACGAGCCTGTCGCGGACCTTGCCGTTCACCTGCACCGCCAATTCAACCTCGTTGTCGACCAAGAGCGCCTCGTCGTGCACAGGCCATGGCTGACAGGATGCCGCACCCTCGAATCCGAGCCGTTGCCAGAGTTCCTCAGCAAGGTGCGGCGCGAACGGGCTCAACAACGGCAGCAGGATTTTCAACGACTCGAGCGGACGCGGCGCGGCGTTCACAAACTCATTCGTGAACACCATCATCTGCGAAATCGCCGTGTTGAACGCCAAGGCCCGGATGTCTTCCGTCACCTTCTTGATCGTGGCATGCGCGACCCGCGCCTGGGCGGGCGTCATCGGCACATCGGCCAGCGCGGACGACACCACCCATTCCCCCTCCTGGTTCTCCTCCATGGCGAGACGCCACACGCGCGCCAGGAAGCGGTGGACCCCCTCGACCCCCTTCATACTCCATGGCTTCATCTGCTCGAGCGGCCCCATGAACATCTCGTAGAGCCGCAGCGAATCTGCTCCGTAGTCTTCGATCACCGCATCAGGCGTGATCACATTTCCCCGGCTCTTGGACATCTTCTGCCCGTCGGGCCCGAGGATCATCCCTTGGTTCACCAAGCGTTGAAAAGGCTCGGGCGTGGTCAAGTGCCCGAGGTCGAACAACACCTTGTGCCAAAACCGCGCATAGAGCAGATGCAAGACCGCGTGCTCGGTGCCCCCGATGTAAAGATCCACCCCGCCGGGTTGGCCGGAACGCCCCATCCAGTAACGATCGGCCTTCTCCCCGAGAAACCGATCCCCATTACCGGGATCGCAGAACCGCAAATAATACCAGCACGAGCCCGCCCATTGCGGCATCGTGTTGGTTTCACGCTCCGCCCTCTCGGAATACCGCACCCAATCCACCGCCTTCGACAACGGCGGTTCGGGAGTCCCGGTCGGTTTGAAATCATCCATGTCGGGCTGCACCACCGGCAACTCGGATTCGGCCAACGCACGATGCCGCCCACCCTCCCACACGATCGGGAACGGCTCGCCCCAATACCGCTGACGCGAAAACAACCAGTCGCGGAGCTTGTAGTTCACTGTGCCGCGCCCCAACCCCTCCTCCTTCAGCCAGGCCGTGATCCTGCTCTTCGCCTCGGCCGTGGAGAGACCATCGAGAAAGCCGGAATTCACCGCCACACCCTCGCCGGAAAAACAGCCATCGACCGCCTCGGAGGGCTTCACCACCTCACGCACCGGAAGTCCGAACTTTTGCGCAAACTCGAAATCCCGCTCGTCGTGCGCTGGCACGGCCATGATAGCCCCTGTGCCGTAGCCCATGAGCACATAATCGGCGATCCAGATCGGAATCCGCTCGCCGTTCACTGGATTGATCGCATACGCCCCGGTGAAAACCCCCGACTTCTCCTTGTTGAGTTCCGTCCGGTCGAGATCGCTCTTCGAGGCGACCGCCACACGGTAGGCGTCGATGTCCCCGCGTTGCGCGTCCGTGGTGATTTTTTCGACCAGCGGATGCTCGGGCGACAAAATCATGTAGGTCGCCCCGAACAGCGTGTCGGGCCGCGTCGTGAACACTTCGATCTCCGCACCGCTTGCCTCTTCACGAAAAACCACTGCCGCCCCTTCGCTACGCCCGATCCAGTTTCTCTGGAGCAATTTGATCCCCTCGGGCCAATCAAGCCCATCGAGGCCCTCGATCAACCGCTCGGCAAAGGCGGTGATCCGGAGCATCCACTGCCTGAGCGGACGCCGCTCGACCGGGAAACCCCCGACCTCGCTCTTGCCGTCCACCACCTCCTCATTGGCCAGCACCGTGCCGAGTTGCGGACACCAGTTCACCGGCATCTCGGCGACATATGCCAACCGCACGGAGTCGGCATCGTCCCCGGTATAGGTCGAGATCGACTCGGCCTTGCGCGTGGCCGGATTGAACCACGCATTGTAAAGCTGGAGGAAAATCCACTGCGTCCACTTGAAATACCCGGGATCTGTCGTGCTGACCTCCCGGTCCCAATCGTAACTGAACCCAACCGCCTGCAACTGACGCCGGAAATTCGCGATGTTTCGCGCGGTCGTCTCCCGCGGGTGTTGCCCGGTCTTGATCGCATACTGCTCGGCGGGCAAACCAAACGCATCCCATCCCATCGGGTGCAGCACATTGAACCCCTGCATCCGGTGAAACCGCGCGAGGATGTCCGTGGCGGTGTATCCCTCGACATGGCCGACATGCAACCCGTCGCCGCTCGGATACGGAAACATGTCGAGGATGTAGTATTTCGGCTTCGAGCCGTCGAAATCCTCATCGCCGGGATTCGCCGCCCGGAACGCCCCTGTGGCAACCCAGTGGTCCTGCCACTTGGGTTCGAATTCGTGGAATGGAAATGGTCTGCGCTGCGTGGACATGGCGCGAGACGCTACAATGATCCGCCCGTCCTTGGCACTCCAAACATGCCCGCCCCGCCCGCTCCCCCTACTTCATCTCGAGCGTCTTCCCGCCGGTCTTGGTCGAGATTCTTTTCAACTCCTTCGTGTCCTGCTCCGTGGCCTCGAATGTGATGAAGTTGACCTTGCAGTTGTTGTCCTCCTGCAACGGACCCTCGATGATCTTCCTCAGCACATCCCAGGGAATCGTCCCCCCGCCTCCGGGCGGCTTCCACTGGAAACTCCCGTCGCTGATCACAAAAACCACGTCGGGCTTCATCGCGGCGGCTACTTCAAGCACACCGGCGAACCCCCTCGGGTTTTTCGTGACCGTCTTGGACGACGAGGCCATCGATCCCGTGGTCACCCACTCGTTCTGAATCCAATCAAACGCCGCCTTCCGGTTGTTGTCGGTCGCCGGAACCAACTCGGGCGTGAACGCCTTGTAGTTTTGCGTGAACTGGATGATCCCGAACTTCGAGGTGATCGGGAGCTTCTCGATCAGGGACGCCGTTTCCGACTGGATTTTGGAAAGCGGCACACCGGCCTTCTCGGCCTTCGTGACCACGCTGGAGGAGACGTCGAACACCATCAGAATCCGCTGCCCGGTGGATTGCACCCCGAGAAAACTCATCCCCTTGTTCCCGAATCCGCCGCTCCCGCCGGAGGCCAGCCCACCACTGTTTCCAAGGGCCTCGGCACCGGAAAGCGTGGTCATTTGATCCGAAACCAACTCGGAGGGATCGAGCGGCAGCATCTGGTCGAGAGGCAACGGCGGCACGTCGGGCAACGGGAACTCCGTCGGACGCGTGCTCTGCATCTTCTCGCTCAACGCGGGCTTCGGCGCCATCGCATCCATCGCCGCCATGTTCATCTTGTGCTCGCGCTTCTTGGCCGGAAGCCGGATGTCCCGCTTCACCTCGAAATTCGCGGGCGGCGGGAAAATGTATTTCGCCACAATGAACACACCCGCCACCACCCCGGCGGCGACATGGAGCAACAACACACCGATCAAAATCGACACGACCGTGGCCCAACGCTTTTTCTTGGCCGCGCTGCTCTCCGAGATCAGGGATTCGATACCTCCTTGTGCCATTACTCTTCCTCCCCTCCGGAATCGGCGAATGTCACGCCGGTGATCTCCGCCCGTGCGCAGATGTTCAGCACCGCCACGATCCGCTGGTGGTTCGCGGCGTCATCCGCGTCGATCGTGATCAACGCCTCGCTCTTGTTGGCATCCGCCGTTTCCTTGAAGCGCTTCAATGTCGTCAACAACGCGGGCATCTCCAGCGTGCCGGGCGAATCCATCGGCTGCTCATTCAACAACACGCGCCCGTCGGCCTCGATGCGGATGCGCTGCTCGTCCGGGATGTCGACCACGTCCTCCTGCGCCGCAGTCCCGGGCAACCCGATGTTGATATCGCTCTCCTGCTTGATCGGCTTGGCCGAGACCATGAAAAAAACCAGCAACAGAAAGACCATGTCGATCATCGGTCCCATCTGCATCTCGACGGTCTGGGTGTCTTTGCGGCGGAGTTGCATCGAAGTTTTAAGTTTTAAGCATTAAGTTTTAAGCGCCGTGGTGGGGCTGGGGCCTTCGGACCCGCCGGGGAAGGTGGTGTGTTCACACGATCTGTGCGGCGCGTGAGGAGATATGGGAGGGGGGCACGGCCGTCCCGGCCGTGAAATGCGGTGGTGTTGAAAGGGAGTTGGTGGGGAATCATATCTGCCATCACAGGCGGGACGCCTGTGCCCCCTTCTTTGAGTGCTACGGGATGGGGTTGAGTGCTCATCAGTCCTGGTAGGTTCCGAAGATCACGTTCACCGCGCCGGCTTCACTCGCGATGCGCATGAGTT
>CAZRLX010000158.1:0-4145 GCA_964601115.1 uncultured Chthoniobacter sp.
GAAGAAGACCGGCCTTGTTCGCGTCTTCGATTGCTCCGAGGCGTTCATTGCGAAGGGGCGTGAGGAGTATCTGGTCGCCCTCCAGCAGTACACCGATGCCGTGAGGACGGGCGTGTGGCCAGGGTATCCGGATGAGCCTGCGGTGTTGGACTGGGTTGAAGGGAGGGTTAGGTGACGCCGGAACAGCGTGTGGCCGAAGCTCGCCGGATCCGCGCCGAGTTCTCCGCCAAGCCTCCCGAAGAACAGGCGCGACTGGTCCAGCTTGCGGAGGATCGGGAAACAGACGACGAAATCGCTCGCTTGCAGATGAAGCGGAAGTTTGGGGAGGAGGAGTAGTTGGCAGCCCCTAAAAAACACCAACGCCCCGGAATTACTCCCGGGGCGTTTTTCGTTTCCGTCAATCAGGCGACGGGGCGACCGGTCGAAACCCTGCCGGCGACCGGCTTTCCGGTCGAAACCTTCGCAGGCTGCGGGTTCACGCCGCTGTCGGCGCCCTTGGTTCCAACCTTCAGGGCGCGGATTGTCTGGGGGCGACCACCAACCTCAGTCGTCATTTCGACGGGGCGACCGGTCGATACTCGGTCAGTGCGAACGGCGCGCATGCGGTCAGCGGCGGCGGCGCGTTGCTCGTCGGTGAGTTTCTTCGGACGGCCTCGGCCTCGTTTTCCGAGGGTGGAGGCGGCGGCGGATACTTCGGGGTCACTCATGGTTTTCGGTTTTCTGGTTCTGCGCTGGTTTATCCAGCGCGGGTTTTGTCACCCGTCCACACCCCGACTCTCGCCGGGGTGTGTGTCGGAGGTCAAAACGCCAACGCCAACATCGCCGTCCTCACTGCGATCTCGCCCAGCATACGCTCCCGGATCCTTGCGGCCTTGTCGCCACCAGGGAGTGGAAGACATTCCCGGGCCATAACCAGATATTCAGCCTCGGTCTGATGTTTCGACGGAATCCAGCGGACAACCGGGGATTCACCGATGATTACGGCCCGGAACCGGACCACAAGCCTGTCGTTGACCAGGGCATGCACGCCAGATTCACCGGGGTCGGCGAGGATGACGCGGATTCCACCGGGGAGTTCGACCGTCTCGCCCTCGGATCGGAGCCAATCGGTCGGGTTGATCCTGCCGGGGATCTGGGTCTGGGCTTGGCAGTCGATTAGGAGCATTCTTCCCCCCTTGCTTTGGTGATGGCGGCGCAAATGATGTCCCGGGTTCCTTGCGTTGCCCTTGATCCATCCGGAGCAAGCCTGTTCAGGGTTGCTTCGGCGATTTCCAACGCCGCCAGCAATTCCGGCGCGGCGGCGATCAGGCGGGCGTCTGCGTCTACAACCGGATCCCCTTGGTCGCCAACCAAGCAGACGCACCGGTTTCTGGCATATACTGCAACCCGGTTGTCTACGGCGTCTTCTGGAGCCCACGGCCCCGGTGTATGCGTTGCACTCATCGCACACCCCCTATTTCCGCCATTGCCCTACCGAGAATTACCCCGGAGTCGAACCCTCCGGCTTCGTTGGCGGCCTTGCAAGGCGCCGGCAGGTTGTCCGACCACTCCCGCCAGATTTCGGCGGCCTTGTCGGGGTGGATTCCGGATCCTGCGGCGAAACCGGCGAGGAAATCCGGGTTTGTTTGTGGGTTTGTTTTCATAGGTTTGTCCGCGGGATAAATCCCCGCCCACACCCTCCGACTCTCGCCGGGAGGTGGGAGCGTTTATTTGTCCAGGGTTTCCGTTTCCGATTCTGTTTCTGCCGACTGGTCGATCTTCCGGCATTCGTGGATCCACAGGGGAGCCAGGGCGCAGACGGTGAGGATCCCGAAAATCAGAACCAGGGCAATCGTGGCGAGGATTGCGGGGATCATTGGAGGCCTTTCGCTTTTGAAACCGTAGCCCGGTTGTAAACCCCGGCCATCCGAGCCCACTCAATCGCCCGGCGTTTCGTCGGGAATGTGCGGGCCATTTCGCGAGGGCAAAACAACCCACCCGACCAGCGGACAATCCATGAGGGTTTCATCGGCAGCCCCCTTTCCTGATTTCCGCCAATCGCCGCTCTTGGCGTTGGTTGTACTCCGCAAGGCCGTTCACCGTCAGCACGATTGCGGAATACCCCGGGAGCGGTTTACCGGTGACTTCAAAGGCCGGTTTTCGAAGCGAAACGTCCAAGCCTTGAAGTGACACTGGAAGCGGTTCCCCGTTGGCGACGTTCCCGCAGAAACGTTCCCCGGGGGCAAGCGGCGGGTGAGTATTCACGCTTCCACCTCCTTCTCTACCTCGACCAAGGCTTCACGGACGGCTTCCAGCGCCTTCCCGAGACGCACGATGTCCGACAATCCGCGCCCACGTCCGCTGGCAATCTCCTCCCGGAGTGGATCCAATGCACCCGCAGCCTTCCGCAGCATCCCCCACCCGGAAAGCCTGCCCACCAAGACGTGGACTCTCACCCCGCTTTCGAGTTCACCGGTGACGAAATCGCCCCAGTGATGTTCTGCTTCGGTTTTCCCGTATTCCTTCACGTCTTCCCGGGCAAATTTCTCCAACAGCATTCGGCAGGCGCGACGGTGGTTGGCGTCAGAGTTCAGGCTGGGATCCCAGCTCACCGTTAGTTTTCCCCGTTCGCATTTCGCCGTCACTCGCGATCCCCGGACATTCCCCGGGCCGTGGTACTTGGTTTCGATAGCTTGCATGGTATTGTCTTTCTCCCGGTTCCCCGGGCCGTAGCGCAGACCGTCCATCGGTCCGCACCCGCCACGCTCCCCGACCAAGGCCAGGAAGCGGGACGGGGGCGGGTTATGCCAGCCGCTCCCCATCCGGCCCAAAGGCCGCTTCCGGTTCCTGTCCCAAGTGCCAAGTGTCCGCATCCTCATCGGTTGCTGTACCGTATCCGTATGGCAAATCCGGGTCCGCGAATACGTAGATCCAAGCCTGTCGCTTGCGAGCAATCCGGGAGGCCGCGGCAAGAGCGGGCTGGGGAATCACAAGCCACCCCCTTCCACCGCATACACCGAAGCCGCGCCCAGATCCCGCAACGCCTCCACCCTATCGGCCCGAAAGTGACCCTCCTCAGTGTCGCCGCTCAGGGTTTCGATTTCGGAAGCCTCATCCTCGCCGACCGCGATTTCCCGGATCCATTCCCCGGTTTTGCTGTCGTGGATGTCGTACCGGGTTTTGCGGGCTTCATCCTCCCGCCAATTGCACGCTGAAACCCAGATTGCACGCCCCCAGTTCTGCGCGTCATCCGCCAGTTCCTCGGAATCCCATGCGCCATATTCCCGCAGGCACTCCCGGAGCAATTCCGGGGTCAGAGTGTCGGGGCGCGTGATCCTCCCGGACCAGTATGCCACGGATTCATCCGCTGGCTGTCCCGGCGCGCTGCAATCCTCCGCCGCTTGGCGTGGCATGGCGATTTCCGTTCCGCGTAGCCCGCAGAGCAGGCACGCAACCGTTGTTTCTGGTTCTGTTTTCATGGTAGTCTTTCCGGGTTCTGAAACCCACCCCACCCCCGACTTTCGCCGGGAGTGGGCCGGGGGTCAGTAGTCCACGAGCGTATCAGCGCCGGCGCCGGTCGCTTCTGCCATCGCGGCGATCAGTCGCCAATCGCGCGCGCCGTCAATGTGCACGCGCTGGATCCAAGCATGGTCAAGGTCTACAGCCTCCCCGGCGTTGCCAGCAAAGTGCACGCCCTCCCGTTCCTCCTCCGACATCCCTTCCAGAGTTTCTTCATCAATCAGCAACGCCGCTGCAAGGTCCGCGTCAACCAAGGCGTCAATCGCGTCGCCCTCATGGGAACACCATACGGCGCCAAGCGCCCCGTGCTCGTTCCCGACCACATACAGAGACGCGTTCCCATGATGTCCGGGGTAAATGCAAGGCGTGGCATCCGCGCAATCCATACGGATGCGTTCGCCCTCAAGTTCGATTTCACGGGCCGGCATGCAATCGAATGCTCCCCGATTCACGGGGGATAGGTGCAAGGTGTGTTTTGTGTTCATCGTTTTGTCCTCGTTTCTGGTGTGTGGGCTTCAATCCCATGAATACGTCACGCCCCCGACCTCCACCGACCCCATCGCGGCCCCGTCGGCGATTTCCCGCGCAATCGCTTCTTGTGCTTCGATGGGAGGGTAGTCCACGGGCTGGTCGTTGGCGTAGACAGT
>CAZRLX010000158.1:4155-5243 GCA_964601115.1 uncultured Chthoniobacter sp.
TTCCCCATACGTCACATCATGCTCGCTCGCGGCGAGGAGCCATTCTTCATCCGTCTCTGGTATTGCTTTCACGCCCCCTTTGTACGTCACCCCAACATTCCAGTCAACCGCTTTTCTCAGATTATTTCCTTTTGTGCGGTTTTGCTGGGGTTTTTGTGTTCTTTGACACTTTGTCAACGGGATTTCGGATAGGGTCGCCCGCCGTATCAATGCGTCGTTGTTTGGTTGACAATCTGTCAGTGGGTCGTTGACAGTTTGTCAATGCCGAGCCTGGACCAGTCTGTTCCTGTCCCTCACCGCAACGCGATACCGGCACGAGAGAGAAGGCAAGACAGGGTTGTCGAGGTGATGAGGAGTACTGAGGTTGCGCAGTTGGCGCTCCATCTCCGACGTGAGGAGCGTGTGCTTCACCGGGCTATCATGGAGGCTCCCGACCTCGATTCCCGCGTTGCTGCGGTCGGCGCGGCTTGCAAGCTCCGATCCCAGATCCTGGATGTCGTCGGTTGGCCCACTCGCCCGCCAGGATCCAAAGCCGGCAAAGAACTTACGATCAATCTCCCCACGCAATCCATCCCCATCGATGCCCCCGACCTGCTCCATCCCGACGACAGCCAGAAATCCTAGCACAACAAGTATTATATTTACTAGGCGTTACCGATATTCACGGGCGTTTCCGCTTGGTTTGCGTTGCGAGTACCCTGTCCAGGGTATGCGGCGCGGTGCTGGATGGCTGGAAACGGGGGGAAACACTACAACCCTCCGACTCCAGCCAATCCCCGGATCCCGACAATCCCCGGCGACCGTGCGGGAACAGGCCTAACTGCCACGCTGGCGCGTCCGGACGCTCGGCGAGGGTCAGGATAGCCCCCTGGGGGGTAAGGAATCCTTTTTTGCCAGCAAGACCGTCCCCACGGGACCGGGTGGGGTACCCCGCGAACCTCGACCGGTCGCATCGTATATACCCCCTCTCCCAAAACCTTCCCCTTCCCCCACTCGAAATCCACGTAAACCGTTGAGGCTCAAGGACAATACCCTCGGTTTGAAAAAAGTTACCTCCCGGTTTGCTCTGTAAGTCGTTGCAGCGCAAG
>CAZRLX010000159.1:0-5234 GCA_964601115.1 uncultured Chthoniobacter sp.
ACTCTTCGGTTGCAGAGCCGGCTGCTAAACTCGCTCACGTCGGCTTTGATGTGGTCGAGTTGCCCGTGGATGGGCAGGGCATTGTTCTTCTTAATTCACTGCGAGATGCTTTGAAAAAAGACACCGCTCTGGTTTCCATAATGGCCGCTAACAACGAGACAGGCGTATTGGAACCGGTTTCGGAAATTGGGCGATTAATCCGTGAGCATTGCCCGACAGCCCTTTTTCACACAGACGCCACTCAGGCTGTGGGGAAGATTCCCATAGATTTGCAAGGCGAGTGGCAGGATGTAGATCTACTCTCATTTTCTGCACATAAGTTTCACGGTTCAAAGGGAATCGGCGGTCTTTACATCCGTCCAGGACTTGAGCTTGAGCCAATGCTTTTAGGAGGTGGTCAGGAGAATGGCCTCCGTTCCGGGACGACCAACACACCGGCGCTTGCCGGACTCGCCGCTGCTGCGTCCGATGCTCGCGATTTGAAGCTCCCTTCGATTCGCGAGCTCAGAGATACCTTTGAATCTCTCCTGCTTGATGCTATACCATATGCGATAATCCACTCTCGAAAGGCACCAAGACTTCCAAACACGAGCTACTTCTCGCTGCCGGGGACGCTTGGTGAAGAAATGGTCGGAGCACTGGCTACGGCCGGAGTTATTGTCGGGACAGGCGCAGCATGTTCCGCTGGAGCGATCCACTCATCCAAAACTCTGCGATCAATGGGGATTGCCCACCATATAGCTGCTGGCGGTCTGCGCATCAGCCTCTCTCGGTTTTCTACCCTCCAGGAAATAACGGACTTAATCCTTCAACTAAAAAACAAAACAAGCTATGGTTTGCTCGTTGAAGCTGGCGTCTCCGCTAGCTTTGACAAAACATTCAGATTCTAAAAAATATGACCCTAATAGAATGTCCTAAATGCAAAAAGGAAGTCGACATCGATTCTCCAACAGTGACTAAGCAACTTGATGGTCTTGAACTTATAATCACTTGTCCAAAATGCAAAACTCGCTTTATTCTTCAAGGTGTAGCCCAGGCTAGGAAGACGCTTCTTACTGCACAATATGGCATTGTGAAAAGCGGAGGTGCCGTTAAGCGAGTTAAGTTGAAGTGAAATGGGTGATCTGCGAACTCAAACTCCGCTCCAATAACCCCTGTAGTTTAAAAGGCGAACTTACTTTCCGCTATTAAACAACTCCAGAGCTGTAATCCAAGGCTCGTTCAAATCCATGCCGGTATCTTGATCGGGAGCGATGCGTTTGAATCCGGCATACATGAGGCACATGAGTTGGTGGCCCGAGAACGATTCGCCGGGGCAGGAGGAGAGATGGTATTTTTTCTCGGGGCTGGCGTAGTCGAGACCAGATTCTCCCAGCTTGGCGATCTCGAAGGTGATCTCCATGACTTGCCGGGAATCGAGCGAGTCAAAGCGCTTCAGAGCATCGAGGAGATACCAGACAGCAGCGGGGTGTTTTTCTTGGAGAAGTTCGGGATTTGTGGGGCCACCTTGTTCACGAATCTCAGCTCTCACAGACTCAAGGAGAGATTTTGCCTGAATGGCAGCGGGGTGTTTTGCCATGCCGGAAGCGGAGGTGATTTCGAGCATTCGATCCAAGACCTCGGCGGATTCTAAAAGTCGGCCTTGTTTTTGCAGAAGGAGGGCCTTCCCGAATCGGGGCTCGGGCATTTCTGGATGGACTGCAATAGCGCCATCAAAACATTCGTGAGCCTTGGCATCATTACCTGACTTCGCATGAGCGGCTCCGAGGCCGTTGAGCGCGTAGGGGTCGCCGGGCTTGAGTTCCAGAGCGCGTGAGAAAAAGCGGATGGCTGATGGGAGGTCGCTCTCGCGGGTGTAGATATTGGCAAGGACGACATGGTTCCAAGCGTCACCGGGTGCCAAGCGCAGGGCATCGATGAGGTGATCCTTGGCCGCCCCAAAATCACCGAGTTCATAGTTGGCCATGGCCAGATCACGGTGCGTGTCGGGCATGGCAGGATTTGCTGAAAGGGCTCGTGTGAAAAGGTCGATGGCTGCGTGGAAATCCCGAGCTCTGGCTTTCCGGGCACCTTGATCAGCGAGATTCAAGGCTTCTTCGATTTTCTCCCGGCTCGCCTCGCGGTATGTGATGCGGGCCACACCCTCGGAAATAGAGACGCTCAACTCGCCAGGCAGAAACGAGAACTGGCGCAGGATTTTCTCGCCGAGATCGGCATGGCTCGCCGCATTCTCCAAATCCTCCTGCGAGAGAAATCCGAGATCGGACAATTTGACGACGAGCGTTTGCACGGTCTCAAAATTACCAAATAGGAGGGCTGCTGCGAGGGGAAAGGATCAGTCGCCCATGAAAGCCTCGGGGTAGTCGCACGAATCATGAGTGCGGCCAAGTCCTCATAACAGGGAGTAATCCTCCGTCAGCAGGCCTTTCTGATCTTCCGAAAACGCCGCCTAAAAATACAGTGTGAGCAGCATGTTTCAAGCGTGGCGGCCTTTTTGGCCTGTTCCGAGGGCGGAGTTGAGGGCAGTATTAAGGGAACTTTTTTGATGTCGATTCCTCCAAAAGACAAAGCCCGGTTGTCGCAGACACCCATCGACGACTTTGGCCAAAAGATCGACGGCGCGCGGAAGGATGGGTGGAAAACTTTGCACGAAGCGCTCGGCGTCGATCTGCCTGAAAATCCTATCGAAATCACGCTCTCCGAGCATTTGCCGCGGCCGGATGCGCGGGTGCTTCTGGAGTCTGGTATGGAACCGCGGCGTGTGGCGGCCGTTTGCGCGCTGCGGGACTGCGTGCCGAAAAAGCCGGCGGGCGAAGCTAAACTCGCGGAGTGGAGCCGGACGCTTGGTGTGGTTCGCTCGCTCATCGCTCGGTTGGTCGATGCCCAGTCGCCGCTGCCGATGGAGGACTTTGATCGAGCGATTGCAGACCTCCCGAAACTGCGCGAGGCGATTGAACATTACCATTCACTGGGCTATCCGGCGTTTCTCAAAGCCCGGCGCGGTGCAACGCGCTTTCGGCTTTTTCAGGACACGACGAGTGGTGAATTCTTCATTGGTTGGCTCTCCAGCCAAGGCGTCATCCGCCTACAAAGCGGCTTCCAGAGCAGCGCGGCGGCCAGCGTCTGGCTCGCGGCAAACAGGGAGGCAGTCGTTCTTCGCTGGCGAACCCTTCGCCAAGAGATGCGGGCTGATACAAGCGAACCTCGCGTTGGTCCGCCGCGCCGCGAAGGCGATGTGACTCCGGCACTATTCACCGAGGCGTTCGGCTTTCGCGGTGTGCAGTTCGGAAGTTCCGTGCCGCTCTCGCGCCGCCAAGCGGACCTCAACAATGCGTTCGACGCCTTCATGGACTTGACTGAGGCGTTGGGCATCCCGCCAAAAGCCGTGTCGCTGGATGGCTCACTTGCTCTGGCATTTGGTGCCCGAGGCAGCGGTGGGAGAAACGCTGCCGCCGCGCATTACGAGACGGATGCAGTGGTGATAAACCTCACCAAACGAAACGGCCCCGGCTCGCTCGCTCACGAATGGTTCCACGCGCTCGACAATTACTTCGCCCGCCTGGAGCGCACCGGCAGCACCGCGCCCCGTTCGGAGGACGGCTATACAAGCGACTTGGCCGAACCGCCGGCGAACATCCGCCCCGAGGTGCTCGCGGCGTTTCAGCGCGTCCATCGATCTATTGATCACGGCCCCTACGCCGCCCGCTGCGCCTCTCTGGATGCGGATCGCGAGACTTCCTATCATTCGCTGGCGATCGAAAAATCCGCCCGCGCTTTTGAAATTTTCCTGATCGAGCGGCTGGCGATGGGCGGCATTGAGAACCCATTTCTCGCGAAGCCTCGGATGGAATTGCTGGACGCCTATCCGCGCAGGGAGGAAATGGACGGAGGCGTTCGCGAGGCCTACGAGGCGCTGTTCGATACCTTGCAGACAAAGGAAACCGAGCACGGCGTTGCGCTCTTTGCCAAGCCCCGCCGGAGAAAAGCGCGATAGCTGTGTCGCCTTCAGGCTGGCGCGAGCACGCGGTTTTCAACCAGTTCAATAGACTCTTGGGCGGCGCGGCGGGCTTTCGACTCCTCGATCCTGCGCCGAAGTTCGTCCAAGGGAATGAAGTCGGTTTTGACTTCGTGCTCGACCTTGTCGCCGTATTTTTTGGGTTTCAATTTTCCCGCGGCCCACTTGAGCGTGTCCACGATCACCCGCGCCTTTTGCGGATCGTCGTGTTCGCGGGCAATGTCGATCGCCTCATCGAAAAAACTCTCGGCCTGATCCTCCCGCGCGCGCGCGTAGTGGCCCAAGAATTCCCTATTTTGGCGAAGCCAGTTGAACACGGTTTGGCGACACGGCATGCGATCGTCGAGGCAGATTCTGCGGAGTGATTCACCGTCCGAAATTCTAACACAAATTTCGTCGGCAACGGCTTGGTTGAATTCGGTAGGGCGGCCGCGCGTGGATGTTTTTTGCATTGCTCAAAAATCCCCGCCACCCGCTCTAAGTCAACATTATATGCAGTCACTTTTGTGCCTAAAAGACTTTCTGACGCTCATCCCATTTGCCGTTTTTTCGGCGTTGTCGTGCCGGAAATTGAACCCACCTCCCCTCGTTTGGTCGGAAGTTGAGATGGTTCCAATGCTCCGGCCTTGTTTTTTTGAGCACCGCTCGCAAAAGGCCGCGACTTCCGCCTGAAAACTCTTTCGCCAAGCGCCGATATTTTCGCCATGCGTTTTTGTTGCTGAGGGATTGAAAAAGTGGGCTGCGTTCGGTGTTGGTGATCATGGTTTCGGAGGGCGCGTTTGAGGACGAGAGCGCCGAGCGGGAATGCCCCGCAATTGCGCGAGAAAGGCCCGTGGCGCGTTTTCCCTCGCTTTAAAGGCAACGGGCGTCAAAGGCATTTTGCGAGGCTCTAAACCGCCGCAGCGAAACGGCGAAGGCGCGCGGGGATCGAGTCACTGCCGTGTTTTGTGCGCGAAGACTTGGACGAGGACGAGGCCTACATGGTGCTGGCCACAGCGAACGCCCAGGGCGAACTCTCGCCGCTGGAGATTGGGGCACATGCTTACGGGCTGAAACATGGAACGGCAAAGCAATATGCCGCCGCTGTATCAATGGACGCTGGCTGTATCAGTCGAGTTAAGGCCGCGTATGAGGTTCTAAAATTGACTCAAGTCAATTTTGCCGATTGCAAAGACAAATCAAACCACCTCGCCGCGATCCACAAACTCCCCGAGGAAGC
>CAZRLX010000160.1:0-5216 GCA_964601115.1 uncultured Chthoniobacter sp.
CGCTGCGGCGGGCGGTGGAGATGGTCGGGGAGGGGGCGGACATCATCGATGTCGGGGGCGAGAGTGCGCGGACGAATCGCGGGCCCGTGGCCGAGGAGGAGGAGATCGCGAGGACAAGACCGTTTCTCGAGCGTTTCGCGGAGGCGATCCGCGGCGCTGTTCCGCGCGATGCCGGGCAGGTGTTTCCGCCGCTGGTGTCATTGAACACATGGAGGCCGGGAGTGGTGGAGGGATGCCTGGGTGCGGGGTTTGACATCCTGAACGACATGGGGGCGCTTCCCGACGACACGAATGCCCGGCTTTGCGCCCGGATTGGAGCGGCGTTGCTGATCATGCATTCCAAGGGGGAGCCGAAAGTGCCCCACCGCCATGTGACCTACCCGGACCTCATGGAGGAAATGGAGGCGTTCTTTGTCGAGAAGACCGCACTGGCGCGTCGCGCCGGAGTCGCCGCGGAGTCGATCATTCTGGATCCCGGCATCGATTTTGCGAAGCAGGTCGAGGACAACCTGTTGTTGATGCGGCGGCTTGGACGCATCGTGGAGCTTGGGTATCCCGTCTTGTTGCCTGTCTCTCGCAAGAGCGTGATTGGCCGCGTGCTCGGGTTGCCGGACGCCGCCGCGCGCGATGCGGGAACAGTGGCCTGCATGGTTGCCGGTTGCCTGCGTGGGGCGTCGATTTTCCGGGTTCACAATGTCGATGCTGCGTGGATGACCTTGCGGACGATGGGGGTGGTGGGGTGAGGAAAGCGCTGTGTGTTGTCCTCCGGGCGGTGCTTGGCGGCCTCTTTGTGTATGCGGGGCTGGTCAAGGCAAGCGACAGCCAGCAATTCGCGCTCGCGCTGGTTCCGTTCACCTTTTTGCCGCCGGGATCGGAGGGGTTCCTTGCGGTGGCGCTCGCGTGGACCGAGTTGGTGGCCGGTGTGTTGATCCTGCTTCCGCGCATCTACCCGGTTGGCGCGATCGTCATCGGCGGGTTGTGCGCGATGTTTATCGGAGTGCTGTGTTGGGCGATGTGGAACGGGATTGTGGTTTCCTGTTCGTGCTTCGGAGACGGCGGAACTCCATCTGTCCAGGCGATGGTGACGGCTGTGGTGCGGGATGTGTTCCTGCTGGCCGCAGCTGTGGCGGTGGTGTGGTTCCGCGGGGGCGGGGTGGGTGCTTCACCCCTTGCGCGGCCCGTGCCGGGTGGTAGGTTCGAGCCGTGAACAAGAGCGTGGTTCCAGTCCAGATCAAGGCCCTCATTCCCACCGGTGCCGGGACGGCGGTGTTTTTGGGCAACGAGGAGAAACTTTTCACGATTTACATCGATCATGCGATCGGGGCGGCGATCGGGATTTATCTGAACTCGGTGGAGAAGGAGCGGCCGTTGACCCACGACCTCATGGTCAACGCCCTCACCGCCCTCGGCGCGAAGGTCGAGCGGATTGTGATCAACGATTTCAAGAACGGCGTCTATTTCGGCCGCTTGATCATCACGGCCGAGAACGAGCTTCAGCAGCGCAAGATCATCGAGATCGACGCGCGGTCCAGCGACTGCATGGCGCTGGCCGCGTTGCAAAAGGCACCGATCTATGTGAGCGGTGTGGTGTGGGACGAGGTCGAGGACACCACTGCCCTGTTGGAAAAGCTCGGCAAGGCCGGGGAGACAGGCGATTCCGAGGATTGAAATCCGGGTCAGCCCCGCCGCGAGCGGAAGCGCATGACCTCCTCGAGGACCTTTCGAGCCACGTCGTCCTGCTCCGTGTGTGTCGAGTCGAAGCGCACATCGGCGAGGGATTCGTAAAGATGGCGTCGCGAGGCCAGAAGGGAGTCGAAGGTTTCCCTTGGATTCGGGGTGTTCAGCAGAGGGCGACGGCCGGTGCGGATGGCCCGCTCGAAGAGGGTGTCCGGGTCGGCATCCAACCAGACGACGATGCCGATTTTTTTGAGTGCCGCGCGGTTGGGTTCCCGGAGGATCGCCCCGCCTCCGCTGGAGAGGACGATGCCCGCGACGCCGACCAAATCCTCAACAACCTTTTGTTCCAGATCGCGGAACCCGTCCTCGCCGAGTTGGGAAAAGATTTCGGGGATCGAGAGATTTCGGGTTTCCACGATGGCATCATCGGTATCGAGGAAGCGGTGACCGGTGAGAGTCGCGAGCCTGCGGCCAACGGTCGACTTGCCGCAGCCCATGAATCCGATCAAAACAAAATTCGGCAACATGCGGACGAGTGTTTCATATCGGGCAACCGGCGGAAACCCCTTTTCCCCGAACGGCGGCGGGCGCCGGTTCCAATCAAAACGCGAGAATGGCCTTGCAGTGGAGCGGGATTTGCTCTCTAACGAACGCATTCCACGATGACCAGCAGGGTTTCCCGTTTCCATATGATTTTTGAATCGTCCGCATGCGGAGCTTGAGAGCATTCGTTCCAAGTCCCCTGGGACAGGTTGTCAGCACCTCGGACCGTGCTACGCAATGCAGGGTCCAGTAAACAATCCCTCACAGAGGAGTCAGAGCTATTAATATCCGAGACATACGCATCAATGAACGGATCCGCGCCCGGGAAGTGCGCGTGATCCTTGCAGCAACGAACGAGCAATTGGGAGTCATGAGGCTTGACGAGGCGATCCGCCGCGCCCGTTCCTACGGGTTGGACCTGGTGGAGATCGCGCCGCAGGCAAAGCCGCCGGTGTGCCGGATCATCGATTTCGGGAAGTTCCGCTACGACCTTGCGAAGCACGAGAAGGACAAGCGCCACTCGGTGAGCAAGGTGAAGGAGATCAAATTCCGCGTGAAGATCGCGGAGCACGACTACCTCACGAAAATCCGCCATGCGGAGGATTTCCTCGACAAAGGGAACAAGGTGAAGGTGAACCTGCAGTTCCGCGGCCGCGAGATGGCGCACAAGGATCTCGGCATGCTTGTCGTGCAGAGGGTGCGCGACGATTTGTCCGGCATGGCGCATGTGGATATGGAGCCCAAGCTTGTCGGCCGGGCCATCGGCATGACGCTCAGTCCGCTGCCTGCGAACAAGCGCCACCGCAAATTCTCCAAGCACGGAGAAATTCTGGAGCCCGAACCCGAGGAACACCACGACGAACACACCGGGGAAGATGACGCCGAGTGACCGGCGGTTGCTGCTGTTCGACATCGACGGCACGTTGATCACCTCTGGAGGGGCGGGCGAGCAGGCGTTGAAAGACGCCATGGGAGTGCGCTTCGGGGTGGTCGAGGATTTGAAGGGTGTGTCGTTGGCTGGTTCGACGGATGCGAATATCGCGATGCAGTTGCTTGGCCGGCACGGCCTCGAGGCCAGCCCTGAAAACATCGCGGCCCTGCTCGACGAGTATTTGTCGCATTTGCCGGTGAGAATGGGGCAACGCAACGGATTTTTGATGCCAGGAATTTTGCCATTGCTCGAGGAGTTGCACTGGCGTGAGGACGCTGTGCTGGCGTTGCTCACGGGGAATGTCGAGCGGGGGGCCGAGATCAAGCTCACGCATTACGGAGTCTGGCATTTCTTCGAGTTCGGGGCTTATGCGGACGACCATCACGACCGGAACGAGTTGGGGAAATTCGCTCGGGCGCGCGCGTTGGAGCGGCACGGCGAGGAGTTCGACCCCTCGAGAATCTATGTGATCGGCGACACGCCGAGGGACATCGAGTGCGGGCGGGCGATCGGGGCCAAGACGGTGGCGATCGCCACCGGGCAGTTCGGACTGGACGAGTTGGCCGCGCACCGGCCGGACTTTTTGTTCAAGGACCTTTCCGACACTGCGGTGGTGGTCAAGGCCTTGATGGAGTAGCCGCGGGCGCGGCTCAGTTCGAGATGTAAGGAACCTCGCCGAGGCGTTTTGGCGCGAGGCGTGCCTTGTTTTTCAGGACTCCTTTTTTGTGGAGGTGTTCTGAAATGGTGGCGGTGATTTCGCGGGAGGTTCGAGTGGCATCGAACGAGACGCCGCTTCGGGCGCCATCCACGACATTGAAGAGCGATGTGAGCGCCATGGGGCCGGTGAAGGGAGCCATGGCAACGCCGCCGATGCCTTGTGAAATGTTCGAGCCGCCGGTTGTTTCAAAGCGAAGCAGTGGGGTGGGGGATTCGGTTGAGAGGTCGTAGACGGAAACGAGTGTTTCCATTTTGCTGGCGCCGGCTCCGAGTCCGACGGTGCTGCGCAGGAGGCGGCTGCCCTGGTGCACGGTGAGGAATTTTCCCGAGACGAGAAGGAAGTCGCCACGCGGCAGGGCGTCTGCGTTCGGGAGGATGCGGGCGGGGGCGATGTGTTTGCCGAGGCGCTCCTTGAGTTCGGAACCGAGGTGGGATTGAAGACCGGCTTTGAACTGCTGGAGTTCCTCTCCCTCGCGGTCCACGCGAAGGGCTTCATCCGGGAGAAGGAATGGGACGATGAGAACCTCCTTCGGAGGATTCAGCGGGGCATTCGTCTCGAACCGCCGGAGGTTGTCCACGCTGACCGAGGCGCACGAGGCGCTCAACAGGGCGATGGCGATGCAAACCGGTCGGATTGCCCCGGATACAAGGCGGGAGAGGAAAGGCATGAATGGATTCGTCAGAGCGAATGGAGAAGGTGGGAGAGATGCAGCGGAATCGAGCGCAGGCCGTGCGCGTATCTGTTTTCCTGAATGCCGGAGCAGGAGTCCAAGGCCTCGGAGGAGAGGCGGAGGGCGATGGATTTCGCGGAATCGATGGCGCCGGATTCCTGGAGGAGGAGTTTGAGGCGCGCCGGATCGCCGGGGGACTCCTCGAGGAGCAGTTCCCGAAGTGTGGTCACATCCTTGCCCGAGTGGAGCATGAGGAGCACGGGGAGGGTGAATTTTCCCTTTTCGAGATCGGTGCCCAGCGTTTTGCCGCTGTCCTCCTCCGAGCCGGCGAGGTCGAGGATGTCATCGTAAATCTGGTAGGCGACGCCGATTTTTGTTCCGAAGTCCTTGAGCGAGCCGATGACCGCAGGGCTTGCTTCGCTGATGAACGCGGCGAGTTCGCAGGCCGCACGGAAGAGGGCGGCGGTCTTCATCTCGATGATGCGGTAGTAGTCGGCAGTGGTGAGTTTCAGGTCGAAGCGGCGCTGGGTTTGGATGATTTCGCCCGAGCAGACCTCCGAGGCGGCATCGGCGATGCGGCGGGAGATTTCGCTGTTGCTGAAGTTGGTCGAGAGTTTGAGGGCGTGGGCGAAGAGGACATCGCCGAGCAGGACGCTGATCGAGTTGCCCCACTTTGC
>CAZRLX010000161.1:0-5192 GCA_964601115.1 uncultured Chthoniobacter sp.
CCCCAGCAACCGAGAGGGGAATAGAGTCCCCCCAGTCCTCGCTGGCGGAGCCTCCTCATCCTTGTCCTGTGCCTTGTCCTCATCTTCAGCCTTTCCCCGGAAGATGAAGACAAGGAACAGGACAAGGATCAAGATTTTCCCCTGCAATGGCTGACCCCGTTTCCATTCACAGATCATCCAGCGGGCGGGTGATCTCCCCGCGTCCCCTCCGCACGGAGCGCGAGTATGGCGCAGCCTACTCGCCACTTTCATGCCCCACCGCTCCCGCCACCACGCGGACGGCCAGTCACGGGCAAACAGAGAGGCCCACCCCGCACCGCCGTCACTTCTGCCGCTCCCATCTTTTGAGAGAAAAGATGCCAAGCGTTTTGTTCACCAGAAACTCAACGAGCTGATCCTCAACGGGCGGCGGTAGAAGAAGCCGTGGGACTTCCCACCCTCTTTGACTTTCCGTGGTATCCTCGGAGGCTCGCGCCGCGCGTCCGGATTTCGTGGATATAGGCTTCGAACGAAATCGTCGCTAACAACATTCGGCGCCCTGGGACCTCTATTCCACAAATAGAGCGTGAAAAACGTGGATGGCTTGTAACCTTGCCCTGCTTCCGGCTCACGACTCAAGTAACATGCCCCATCGGACCACGGCTATTTGCCCCAAATGTCGCGCGCCTATTCTAGCAGGCGCGCCTCATGGGCTATGCCCGAAGTGTGTTTTCATCGGCGTGGCGACCACGACCGAAAGGGTTTTACCGCCTTCTGGTGCTGCGCCTGCGGTGGAGGAGATCGCGGCTCATTTCCCTGAGCTGGAGGTGATGGAACTGATCGGTGCTGGCGGAATGGGCGCGGTTTACAAGGCCCGTCAGCCAAAGCTGGACCGCTTTGTGGCGCTGAAAGTCCTCCGGCGTGACCTCGCCGATCACGCGGGATTTTTGGAGAGGTTCAACCTTGAGGCTCGGCTGCTGGCGCGATTGCATCATGCAAACATCGTCACAATTTTCGACACTGGCTCGGCCGGACCATTTGTGTATCTTTTGATGGAGTTCGTGGACGGCGTGAATCTTCACCAAGCGATGCAAGCTGGCCGCTTCACGCCTTTGGAGTCGCTGCGGCTGGTGCAGGACATCTGCTCGGGACTTCAGTTTGCGCATCAACAGGGAGTCCTGCATCGCGACATCAAACCGGCGAACATCCTCATCGATTCACGCGGGCAGGTGAAGATCGCCGACTTTGGCATCGCCAAGCTGTTCGGTGAGCGCGAGCGCGGTCATGCGACGATCACAGAGGCGGGGATGACCATCGGCACACCGCATTACATGGCTCCAGAGCAGTTCGATCCGGCTGAAAAAATCGATCAACGAGCCGATCTCTATTCTCTCGGCGTGGTGCTTTATGAGCTGCTAACGGGCGATTTGCCGAGGGGCAAGTTCCCGCCTCCGTCTGCAAGGGTGGAGATGGATCTTCGGATTGATGAGGTGGTCATGCGCAGTCTCGCGCGTGACAGGGAGTCGAGATTTCAGTCGATGGGTGAGCTGAAAACGCAGCTGGAGGACATCCTGCACCGCAAGGCACCGGTCGAAAAAGCACCGGGCATCCCGCTTTCCACCTATGCAGCCGTTTGCACGGGCACGAGCCTTGCTTTGGGTGTGCTCGGAGCCGCGTTTTTCATGATGATGCTGGAGCGGGTGCGGAACAACGAGGTGAGAGGTGACACGATCTACATGGTGCTAGCCATCGAGCTGGTGGTGGTCGGCCTGCCAGCTGTTTTGGGAGTGCTTTTTGGCTGGCGCGTGCTGGGTGAACTCCGGAAGTCGCGAGGCGAAATGCCAGGGCTGGACACCGCCCTGGTGGGTGCCCTTTCATGGCCCTTGATTGGCGTTTTTACCATCGTGGGGATCACACTTTGGGAAACTCTCCACTTCGCAGGCAGCACCACGCCATCGCTACCGCTCTTCACGGTGCTTTCCCTGCTGGTCGGCGCGGTGCCTGCGGGTCTGCTGAGCCGACGGGTATTCCGGTGGGTGAAAAGCGATAAGCCGTCTTAGCTCGCAAACCATTCCTGATTTGCCCTTCCTTTCCGCAACCGCAAACCCATCAAACCAACTTGGATCCCTCCATCGACAAACACAGTGCCTCATTTGCAGCCACACGATGGACCATCGTGCTGAGAGCACGTGGCGACTCACCCGAGGCACGCGCGGCCCTCAGCGACCTATGCGCGGCTTACTGGAAGCCGGTCTTCCATTTCCTCCGACGTGAAGGTCGCCTTGAGGATGACAGTCGTGAGCTAGCCCAGGCCTTCTTCCTGCGTCTGCTCGAACGCGGCGGCCTCGATCAGGTGGACCCTGCCAAGGGCCACTTCCGCTCCTACCTACTCGGTGCTTTGAAACATTTCCTCGCAGAGCAGCGGCGCAATCAAGGACGCCAGAAACGCGGCGGCGGCGCAATCATCGAGTCCATCGACGCCGCCGGCAGCGACACCCCTCCATGTATCCAAATCGCCGACGCATCTGCCTCGGTGCCAGATGCGTGGTTTGACCGCGAGTGGGCGCTGGCGGTGATGGAGCGGGGCATTCAGCGTGTGCAGGCTGACTTTGAACATGCTGGTAAAGCCAAGTCGTTTGATGTCCTCAAACCCTGGCTCATCGGCGATACCGAGAACCTTTCCCAATCCGACGCCGCAGCCGTGCTCGGCACCACCGTGGGTGCGGTCAAAGTGATGGTCCACCGCCTGCGCAAAGACTTTCGCACGGCCATCGAGGCGGAGATCGCCCAGACCGTGCCCCGTGCCGAGGACATCGCGGACGAGATCCGCTATCTCATTGAGGTGCTAGGATGAATACCCGCCTAAAAATAGATCACCATATTTGTAACCACCACACCGCATCGGCTCAGGAAGAGATTACGGCCACCAAAAGGCTCATCAAACTCATCAAGTAAACACTCACCATGAAACTCAAAACACTCATCCTCACCGCCATCGGCATCGTCCTCCTCGCCGCCGTCGTCCTTTTCTCGATTGGCTACTACGGCTTCTCTCAGCAAAAGTTGAACCGCAACCTACTCGCTGCGTGCCGAGGAGGGAATGCTTACACCGCCACCTACTGGCTAGCGAAAGGTGCCGATGTCAACGCAACGGTTAACCCTATCAGTCCTGATGAAAGCCCCCTTTTCAATTGCGCTCACCTCGGCGACAAAGACCTCGTGGAGATGCTGCTGGAGCTCGGCGCAGATCCCAATTTCACCGCCGAGGGTTTCTTTGGACACACTCCGCTTCACCAAGCAACAACTGCGACAGTCGCAGACACACTCGTTATCTATGGAGCGGACATAAACAAACAGAATAAGGACGGACTTACTCCACTTCAGTATCGCATGAGGCCCAACACTATTGGCAATGACGACCCTGAACTCTTAGCCGCACTGCAAGGCAATGGTCCCAGGGCAAAGGTTCGTAAAGAAGCCCGCAAAAGGCTCGAAGAGGCTAATAAAGCCCGGGAAGCAAAGGAAGCCTCGGGCGAGGGGAAATGAAGTGACTCATTGCCCCCGAATTTCCGTAGCCTAGACGCCTGCGCCCTGACACAGAACCGCATTCCCAGCCACCCCAGTTGACATGAAACTTTACCACCTCGCCTCGCTCAACGCCGACATCCATCGCCAATGCTCCAACAAACGAGTAACAACAGCAACGGCGTGAGCACGCTGTTCGCCGAAAGAAGACTCCCTTCAATCCACAACAATTATGATCATTAGAGCAGTATTCTCCCAAGTCCTAGTCCTTGTCGCGGTAGGCCACTTATGGGCAGCTCCCAGCGGTGAACGAGAGGTCTCCACAGCAAATCCGTTCTTTGACGATGGAACATTTCGCAAGCTCCAGACAGCTCAAGCGAGAGCGCTTCACGCGAACGGGAGCTTGGTTAAAGCGAGCGAGTTAGCCAAGCAGCTTGAGCGGCCGACTGTCGATCTAGACTTGCCCAAAGCGGCAACCTCCGTCTCCCCGATGTCGCCTAGCGAACTTTACCGGAAGTGTCGCCAGAGGGTGTTCAGTCTTGCCGAAGTGAGGGACTGCGAGGGGTGTGGCGAGATCCATGTGACACCCTGTGCGACAGGGTTTGCCATCACGGCGGATGGAGTGCTTCTCACCAACCACCACGTGATCTCGGTTTTGGACTCCTCATCTCGATTGGTCGCATCGACTGTGGACGGAAAGACCTATCCCGTTGTTGAGGTGCTCGCATCAAGCGAGAAGAGCGATGTGGCTGCGATCCGAATCGACGGTTCGGGTTTCGAACCGCTCCAGTTGAGCGTCGATAACAGCGTCGGAACCCGGGTCTCGGTGATCAGCCACCCTGGCGGGCACTTGTATTCATTGAGCGAGGGCATCGTAACGCGCCTCTGCACCTCGTTTTTTGAACGAACCATGGTCATTTCCGCGGAGTATGCGGTCGGTTCCAGCGGCGCTCCAGTTTTGAATTCCTCAGGGGAAGTGCTGGGAATGGTCGCCTCCACAAGCTCCCTGAATAACCAGATGATGCTGAGGGGGTGCATCCCAAGTCAGTCGTTGCTTGAAATCTTCACCCAATCTGAACCTGGAGCCGCCCCGGAAATACAGGATCCATTTGCGACAGAGCGTGCTTGCTTGAAGGCCACCTTCGCATCGGTTAAGCAACTGGTCCTGCTACATCATGAAGGGAAGATTTCGCCGGAAGAGATGCACGAAAGATTCAATAAATTGCATTCCATCATGATGCACGCGATCGAGAAGTGTCCCAACGACCCTGTCGCTAAGGAGTATTCCGAGATCGCCGAGTCCATGGAGCAGCGGCGGAGAACCCAACCCGGCGAAGACGCGGCTGATCAACCGCCTGCCCGCCCTGAGTCGAAATGAACCTCGTGACTACAACCCTTAACCCTGTTGCGGAGTGGCGCTCCCGGTAGCCGGTGCCACACCTCGACGTTCGTCGGCGTTTTCCCGTTACTCCAACGCCAACCACCGTTTCGGCGCTCGCCCCCGCTGGTAGGGTTGCCAGCGCTTGAACGTCAGCCAGTTGCATGCCCGCCCCCCCCGGTTTTCCACGGAGGATGAAGACAAGGAACAGGACAAGGATCAAGATTTGAGAGAGGGGAGCAGAGTCCCCCTTTTCTTGGCTACTTCTTCGCCACGTTCGCACCGGCGGAAGGCAGGGTGCGGAGGCGCT
>CAZRLX010000162.1:0-5153 GCA_964601115.1 uncultured Chthoniobacter sp.
GCCGCCGACTTTTCTGGCGGGTTTGCCACCGAGGGTTTGGTCGGCCCCGAGGCGGAGTTGGCGGACGGCGCTCCAATCGGCGAGCGGGGTCTTGGCGGCATCAAGGACATCGGCGGGATTCAGAAAGACCGGTTGCCAATCCGCTCCGCCTTGGAGCTGGACCTCGGCGGCAGAGTTGTCCAATCCCACCACAAGCGTGTTGGGTTGTTCGGAGCGCACCTCGAGGGCAAGCCGTGCGCCTGCGGGGGCCTTCCATTCGACGGTGCTGAGTTTGTTGGTGGAGAGTGCCCAGTCCTCGGGCTTGTAGGTGAACCAGTGTTTTTTCCAATCGCCTTGGAAGTCCTCGATGAGGAGCGAGGGGGGGCGGGTGGATTTCACGCCGGCGGCTTGGAGTTCCTCCACGCCGACGAGATGCGGCAGCGAGGAGAGCACGAAGCGGTCGGTGGTGTAGACGCCGTAATAATACCCGGCTCCAGTGATCGGTTTGTCTAAGCCGTAGATGACATTCGCGTAGACCCAGAGGGGCTTCTCGACACCGCAGAGCGGCAAGGTGGCTTTCCACACGCCGCCGTCCTGTGTGGCGGGTGCGAGATACCAGAAGCGGGATCCCGTGTTGTTCCTGTCATCCGGTTTTCCATCCATCTGCCCCTCGCGGGAGTAGTAAACCTCGACGCCGAGCACCCGCTTCGAGGTGTCGGGCTCGACGGTGAGAACGGGCACGCCGTCATCTGTTTTGAGCGCGAGCGTGGTCTTCGGGGTCTTGGGAAGTGTCCCCTCCCCTTTGAGGATGTGGTCCATCCAAATCTGGGTGGCGACCTCGTATTCGGGCGAGTCCTGGTGGTTGTGGTGCGGCGAGATGGTCATCCGCCACTCGGGGGTTTTGATTTCCTTCACGGCCGCCGGAAGATCGTTGATGCGGCCGTGGAAATCATTCGACGGGCTCAGGAAGAAGATCGGGCAGGTGATATTCTCCAGATAAGAATTGTCGTTGAGAGCGGCGTCGAGCGGGCTTTTGATTTCACGGTGGCTGATGCCGCCGCAGGAGGGGGCGACGGCTTTCACGCGAGGATCGCTGCCGGCGGTGAGCACGGAGAGTTTGCCGCCCATGGAGTGTCCGTAAACCCCGAGCCGGTTGGCATCCACCTCGGGTTGTTTCTCAAGAAAGGTCAACGCCCGGCGTGCGGCGAAGGCGCAAGGGAACCACGCGCTGTTGCGGGGCGATTCCACGGAATCGAGCGTCCACTCGGTGGGCTTGTAGCCGCCGAAATTGGTCCCCTTGTGTCGGCTGGGGTCATGGTAGGCATCCAGCGCCCCCCAATCTGTGGTGACGAGGTGGTTCGGGTCGTCGGTTTTGCCCTCCCAGAAAAGTTTCACCGCTTCCTTGTTCACGTTGTAATCAGGCGAGGTGAGCCGGCCCGCCCAGGCGAGCGAAATCGTGGCGTAGCCGCGTTTGGCATTGGTGAGAACAGCCATGTGGCTCGCGTGCTGGCCACCCCCGTGGATTTGCACCAAGCCCGGAAGTTTGCTGCCGCCTTTGGGATATCCATACACGGCGGCCATCATCACTTGTTGGCCTTTGAAGACGCCGACACGGTAGCGGAGCACCTTCATGACCACGCCGTCCTCCTCCCATTCCTTCAGCACCTCGACATCCAGAGGCTCGGCCCTCATGTCGATGCCGGACCAGAGGTCCGCGCGGGTCTGCGGGGGATTATCCGAAAGAGGGGTGCCGTAGGAGGGTGTGGGTTGGGCCATGGTGTTCAAGATGGATGCCGCCAATATGGCGAGACAGGTGGTCGAGGTTTTGCTCGGGATCATTGTTTATGTGCTTGGGAGATTTTGCCCGGCGGGGCGTTCGGATTCCGGGGCCGTGGCGTCCTTGTCTTGCAACGGAGTGTCGCCGGAGTTTTCCGGCTCGATCCACTCGATCTCGCCGACTTCGTTCTCGATATCCACGCGCACCTTGGCGTGGGCGAATTCGCGGGTGTAGATGAATCCATCGCGGGCCGCCGGGCCTTTGGGCGCGCCGAGTGGACGCTCCAACTCCGGCGGGCGTTTCATCCAGACCTTGCTGGTATCGGACCGGTAGCCGTCGTGGGCGAGGAAGTAGCTTTGTTCCTCCGCACAAACGAGGAAGAGCGCCAGCAGATATGTGAATCGCTGGTTGTATTTGTCATTTTTCTCCAGACCCTTGCGGATTTCATCCGTGCCCTGGGGATTCAGGTCGCCCTCCTCTTCGTTCAAGCCGGAAAGCCCGGCCGTGAAGGCGATCAAGGAGCCCTCGCGGGCCGCTTTCTGGAACGCCTCGATTCCCTTGGCCACATTTTCCTTCCTCTTTTCCGGGGTTGGCGCGTGCTCGAAGCCCTCGATGTAAGAGCCGTCGAACCGCTTCAGCTCGACAGAGCTGGATTCCGGGAGACCGGCGCGGAGGACATTGGCAAGGAGGATCTTGTCCGGCCCCAGCGCTTCCCTTGTCTCGCGCATCATGGTCTCGTATCCGGCACGCACGGAGGCTTTTTTGTCTTTTCCGATGTCCTTCTCCAAGAACCCCGGCCTCAACACCTTGACCACGCCATCCAAAAACAGGCCATCGATCGCGGGATCGGAGCAGACCTCCTTGGCGTGGCCGACCCACCAGTCCCGCACTTCGCTGTTGCTCAAGTCATAGGCACGCATTTTTTTGCGAATCAGCTTTGTTTTACCTTCGCTCCCGGTGAGGAAGGCATCGGGGATCTTCTCGATCCCGTCGTTGGCCTTGTAGGTGCCGTAGTGCACGATGACATTGCGGTAGTATAAAATCCTGGCCGAGGGATTGATCTTCTTCACGGCTCTGGCCGCGGCGAGGGTGCCGTCCTCGGTGGATTGGAAGGTTTGGAACCCGGTCGTTTTTTCGAAGGTCACCAAAGGAAACGACGCAAGGTAGGCGATCTCGGCATCCGTAAATTTCTTGGCTTTGCGGATGTGCATATACTGCGGCACGCGGTCCCATGAGAACGCGGGCAGGCGGTCGGGCGGTTGTGCCCGGGCGGGCAAAACGGATGCCGCCACCAAGGCGAGACAGGCGGCCAAGCAGGGGCGCGGGATCATTTTTCGAAAGTGAGGGAGATGGAGGGAAAACCCCGAGGCCGAGGGCACGCAACGGCCCCGGGGTCTGATTTGTGGAGTGCTTACTTCAGGGCCAAGCGAACCGACTGGGGTTTGCCCCAGAGGCGGCCTTTGAGGTCCACGCGCCAGAGGTTGTCACCGAGGGACTCCACCCCGGCGATCTCGCAATTCTCGGCGGTTCCAGCGGCCAGCGGACGCTTGCTGTGGAAGGTGAGGCTGCCATCCTGCGCTCCGGCATCCGTCAACACGACCTCCAGCGAGTCGCCGGACACCTTGATGTCGGCGATCTCCGTGGCTCCCATGGAGAGGTGGAGATTCGAGCCCACGAGGAGCGGGCCGTCACCGGTGAGCGGAGTGATCCGAACGAGCGCCGAGGCCAGATTCTCAAGTGGCGCGGTGGTGTAGGAACCCGTTGCGCGGGACACGACTTTGTTTTCCCAGAAATCAAAGACCGCACACTCGGTGTCGGCGGGCAGACCCGCCTTGGCGAAATCCAGCGTGAGCGACTTCGCGGGGATCGGCTTGGAGTCCTTTGGTTTCTTGTCCTTGTCGGCTTTGGGTCCCTCGGACACGTTGTAGAGATTCCACACGCCAAAGTCGCCGTAGGGGCGTTTCGCGGTGAACCCGAAGGTCGTGTTGTGCGGCGAGGTGCCGAGCGTGAGGAGTGTCGCGGGCTCGGCGCTGGCCGGACGCATGATCTCGGCCATACGCCATACCTCGCGGGCATCGGGGGTGTTCAGCGGCTCGCTGTTCATCGCCGTGCCGCCCACGAGCGTCACGATATTATGCCAGGTGCGCCACTGGCCTTCGGTCTCGGTTTTTCCGACCACGCGGCTCGGGAGTTCCTTGGCGAGGTAGGAGACATCGGGATCGTTCTGCCACCAGACATTGTCGAAAATCTGGAAGCGCAGGACCGAGTGCAGGCACCATTCAAAATGGGCCGGATGCGAGTCGGGACCCACCCGGGCGGCATCGACAAACCCGATCACACCGCGGGTCGGGGCGCCGAGGCAGGAGAGGATATACATGTCCTCGCCGGCGGCCTCGCGGTAGAGGGTGTAAAGCTCGCGGAAGATTTGCAGGCGTGTCTTCGTGGGATCATGGAAGCGGCTGCCGATTCCGTTGAAATCGATCTTGATGTAGCCGTAGCCATTGTCGCGGGCGTCTTTGATGATGTTATAGAGAAACTTCTTCGACTCCGGATGATCGGGCACGATCCAGTTCGCTCCGTCTGGATGGAACGGATTCGGGTTCATGAAGCTGGAAATGCCCTTCGCGTCTTTCTGGATCGCATCGGGATTTTCCTTCATCCACGGATGTTCGGGATTGATCATGAGCGGGGCGAACCAAACGCCCGGAATCCAGCCCTTCTCGCGGATGTCCGCCGCCACTTTCGCCATGCCGGAGGGGAACTTTTGGTTGCCCTTCCAGTTGCCATCCATGACCTGGTAGCCGTCGTCGATCTGCAGGATGCCTTTGCCGAAGACATTCGGGTTCTCGGAGAGCGTCTTGAGCACATCGCGGACATGCTTTTCGTCGATCTTCGTGGTGCGGTCATACCAGCTGCACCATCCATAAACCGGCCCCTTGTCGAGGCGGGTGCCGTGGGTGGCCGCGACCCACTGGGTCCAAAGGCCGATGGTTTCCGTCGGTGTGCCGAAGGCCAGCACGTGTTGTTCGCCCTTGCGGCTTTCGCCCGAGCGAACCAGAACGCCGTCCATCTGCGAATAGGCTTTCACATTGCCTTTGGTGAATTCCACCGTGCCAAAGGCCTCGGGCGGGCCGGTCGGTCCGATCAAAAAGCCCGAGCCGGTTTTGTCACACACCAAGGCCGCCTCGCTGAAGCCGCCATTGGCATCCGGGAGAGGCTTGGCCTCGTCGGCGAGCATGAGCGGAGTGACCAACCAGTCGGCGGGGTTGGCCACGGTGAGCGCGCCCCCTGCGGCGGTGCTGATGGCGGTGACCTCATTCAGGAGAGCATCCTTGCCGCTGTTGTTGTGGAATGTTCCTTGAACGGCGACGGCGTTCCGATCCTCCAGCACCGTCAC
>CAZRLX010000163.1:0-5146 GCA_964601115.1 uncultured Chthoniobacter sp.
ATGTCCGTCGAGGAGTATCTGATGGACGGCCTCGGGCGTGACTTGGATTTGTCCGAGGATTTGATGGAGGCATCGAAAAACTGACGCTCCACTCCCTGACACAACAAAACCGCCCCGGCTTCGGCTTGGGCGGTTTTTTCTTTGCGCGAGGTTGGCCGTAGAATCGTTTTCTTTTCGCGGCAAGGGTTGTGGTGCGGGCACGAAAAAGCCCCTCGGCATTTCTGCCGAGAGGCTCCCCACCTCGGTTCTATGGCCGAGGAAAAGTTGTCGCTCTGCCGCACTACCGGGAGCGAGCCGGTTTTGCCAACCCCGGTGCGGCTCGGTGTCTGCCCAAAAGTCAGAATGCCACGATGCCGCTCAAGGCGGCACGGAGGCTCGGCGGATTGACGATCGGAATCTCGTTGTCGATGAGTTGGCGACGGCGGGCCATCATGCGGATCAGTCCCGGGGAGGGCTTGTAGGCCACGGAGATTTCATCGTGGAAAATCTCGGCGTGTTTTTCGTGAACCTCCTCCTCAATTTTGCGCCGGTCGAGGATTGCACCTTCAAGCATGGCGGCGGCTCGGGCGTAGATGTCCACCACCAGCGGGTGGCATTGCTCGTCGAAGAATCGACGTGCTGATGCCTTGGCAAGACGCTTGCGAGCCATGCGGGCATCGTCGCCACCGATTACTGCGGCGACAGCGGATTCTGGCGGCAGGTCGCCTGCCGGGAATGTCATTGCCACCTTTGCGAAGTTGATCGGGGTTAGACCTGCCGCATGAATCTCGGTGGCGAGCCTGTCGAGCGCTGTCTGTAGTTCGCCCAGGCGGTTGAGTTCGGCCTTTTTCAAAAGTCCGCCGGTCAAATGTTCGACGTTGGCAACGCCGTGGAATCTCAAATCGAATCGGGCCGTCATGCCTGCGTCACGCCACACTCGATCATCCGTGCTTTCGGGCGCGGCTGTGGCCTCGGGCGGATCGTCCTCGGGTGCGGCGGCGGTGGAGAATCCACGATGCCGTGGCGGCGGTGGGTTCATGCTGGCAAAGCCTGCGCGAACGGATTCGGCGTGGCGGTCGATGTCTTGGATGGTGGCGGTCATTTTACAGGAACGAGGGGTTGCGTGTCGGGTTGGCGCGGGCCTCGGGGGTCAGGGATCGCCAGTTGCGAAACTCTTGGACGAGTTCGCCGTGGATGCCTACTTCGCGAGCGTAGTGTTCAACCTCATCGGCGGCGGCATCGAAGCGGGCTTGGTGCAGGTCGGCAACCTGTTCGAGGATACCGATGCCGGGGAGTGTCACGTTCAGATGCTGACCGGCCATCTCGGCCAGTCGCTGGGGGGGGAGTTCGGCCAGAAACTCCACGATGTCGCCACCGATAGGTGGGAGTGCCGGGACTGTGTTTCGCATCCGCTGGGTGGCGGTCTGTGTGGCGTGGAGGTCATCGTTCTTGGCCTGCGCGATTCGCACAAGGCCAAGGAATTTGCGCTCGGTGGCGAGGAGTTCGGCTTCCAGTCGCTGGGCCTCGAGGGCGGCGGCTTCGGCTTTTTTCTGGGCTTTGTCGAGTTGCCCCCGCTTTGCGGCGAGGAGTCCTGTGTCGGTGGTGTCTGTGGTCATCGTGTTGGGTTGGTTTGGGTGTTGAGTTTGGAGAGTAGAGTTTTGATCCGGGGGCGGTTGGACTGAAGCCACTCGCTGGTGTCGGCAAGTGATTTGATGCCCTTGGTGCGGTCGAACCGGGGCGCGGCTTCGAGGAGGTCGAGAAGCTCGTTGCTGGCGGCGTGGTCGATGCCTGCGCGGCTCCCGCAGGATCGTCCATAAGCGAGGAGCCTGCGGAGGTTTTCGAGGATAGGTAGCTCCTCCTCGATCATCACCTTGCCACGGGCCACAATGTAGTCGTGCCGCTCGTCGCGGGCCTCAAGGCGTGCTTGGGCCACAAGCTCGTCGGCCTCGTCGAGGAGGTCGTGAACAACGGGGGTGGGCAGTCTGCGCTTGCCGGTGATTGACGCCCCTACGTCTTCGAGAAGGGCGTTTGCGGCTTCGAGGAGGGGGTTCATTTCGCGTCCTCCTGCCGGGCGCGAGCGAGGGCTTCGGCCTTGGCGCGAACCTCTGCCGCATTGCGGCATGTGTGCGGCTTGGGGGTCTCGGTGGCACATGCCTGCGGGCGGAAGCCTGCGGCAAGATATGCTTTGATCTCCTCAAGTTGGCCGACGTCGAAAATGATCGGGCTGTTCGTGTGCGAGCCTGCGCGGCCTGCGGGGTGGATCAGCCCACCTTCAACGGCGGCTTGGATGCGTGATGCGGGAACGCCGGTCTCCCGGGAGAGTTCGGCCAAAGTTAGGAATTGTTTCATCAATCCTGACCGCATTGTCAAATTACGCGGTGCGCGTTGCGTCCTACGCGGCGGGTGGCGCGGCTTTACCGGCCCTGCGGGCCTTGCGCTCCTCGGGTGAAAGTTTCGCCCATGACTCGCGTTGAACCTGCGAGTAGACGGCGCGGGCCTCGCTTCGTTTTTGGCAGAATCCATGAAATCCAAGCCGGTCGGCAACATGGATTGCGTGAAAACCCAAAAGTTGTTTGCTCACTCCACAACGGCCTGCAAGCGTGGTTAGAGACTCGTTGCCAATGCGGTTGAGTAAGAATGTGCAGGCGATGAATCGGAGTGCCACAACCTGCAACGAAATCCTCCCCTTGGCCGGGACAATCGTGTTGATGAGTCTGGCGAGAATATCCCCGGCGGCGTGGCGGATTTCCTGCTCGTAGTGCTTCCCGAGCCACACAAGCGCGGCCTCGGCCTGCGCCTTGGTGAGGTTCGCGGCCTCGGCGAGGTGGTCGGCGTCCGTGTCGATCTCGGGTTGATAGACGGCCTCGCAAGCCTCGGAATCTTCATCAAACGCAATTTCGTTTTCGCAAAACTCGGCGGCAATCCTCATGCCTCTGCCGAGTCAGTCAAATGCCAGCGGCCTTGCCTGCCTCGTCGCGGGTTTCTCCTGAACTTTCCGGTAAATTTGCCGGAATGTTGCCTAAGTCAGTTCGCGTTCCCTGCCTCTCCTTGGCCTGCTTTTCATAATAAGGCCGGAGCCTCGCGGCGATCATCGCCTCGACCGCCACCGGCCACGCCTCCTCGGGGAGTTTGTGGATCGCGGCGAGGTGTTGGGTTTTTGCCGAAAGTGCGGGGTTGACCCCGCAGTATTCAGCCACGCGCGCGGCGTCTCGACACTGCCGAATTGTTTTTTCGTCCTTGCCTACTTGGTCGGCATATAGTCGAACCCCTCCCTTCTGACCTCGACCACCCTCTCCAAGTGAAACGCAATGCAGCGCGTGCATTCCGATCTCCAGCGGCGAGAGTTCGCCTTGGGCGTTGGCGGTGGTCACTCCCCGCGCGCGCGGGCGTGTCCTTCAAGGACGGCGGCAACCTCGGCCTCGGCTTTCGCTTTCTCGCGCTCAAATGCCTCTTCAAAGTCCTTCGCGGTCGGTGCGCTCCATATTTCACGGAGGTGTTCGCGGAGCCGTTTCCCACCGGGTGAAAGTGGTCGGCGTCCGCAAAATTCGCAGGGTTCGGGAGACCAGGGGGATATGGACAAAATTAGCCCGAAAAATGGGCGGCATCGGGCGGTTGCAGCTATGTTCGGCTGGCTACTGGCGCTAACGCCCTTGGTTGCGGGGGTTGCCTGGGCAAAGCCTAAACCAGCACCCGCGCCGCACCCGATTCTGGCAGCAAAGCAGGCCTTTGAACGGCAGGATCTTCTGAGCCTAAGCCGCGCAAAGGCGCAGCTCTCGGGCGACCCGCTTGCGGTCTGGCCCCATTACTGGAACGCCCGTCTTCTCGTGGCCCAGCAGCCCTATGGTGCCTTGGCCAGGGTTACGGTTGCCGGTTTTGAACAGGAGTTTCCCAGTCATCCCCTGGTGCAGACCCTGAAAAACGACTGGCTACTGGCGGGCATTCGGGGCAAGAGCTGGCCCGACCTAGTGGTCTTGTTACGAGAGATTCCCGAACATGCCACAGAACCCGCCTCGGCCAAGTGTGCGCGTGCACGTCTGCAGCTAACCGAACTAGACCGGACAGCGCTTCAGGCAGTTTTGGTTGGTCGGGAGACCAACGAGGGATGCCTGGGGCTGCTTGAGGCCATGGCCGAGCAAAAGCTAATCGAACCGAGCGAGCTGATTCTGCGTGCCCGGTGGGCAAGCCTGGCAGGAGAACCGAAGGCAGCGGCCCGGATCTGGAAGACAGCTCAGTCTCAGGGCATAAGACAGCCAAACGGTGAGCAGCCGCTGTTAAACCTGCTTGCCCTTAGCCGCGCGAATATCACCCGTGCCGCGAGCGAGTTTGCCAATATCCAGCGCGCACTCAGCCAAGAACAGCAGGCCTTTGCCTCCCTTGCCATTGCGTCGCGACTCTGGCTGCGTACCGATCTACGTGCCTGGAGCTACCTGTCGGCCGGGCTACCCTCTGCAGACAGGCAGCCCCCCGACGTGCTGGAGGCTGCCGCTCGGCTTGCCTTGCGTCGCGCCGATGCGCAGACACTTGACCGGCTTATAACCGCTATGCCGCAGGCCCTGCAGGCCTCAGAAACCTGGGCCTACTGGCGGGGATGGCTCGCTGCGGAATCTGGCCAGAGCGACAAGGCCCGCCAGATATGGTCGGAAATTCCGCAGGGGTGGAGCTTTTATCGGCTGCTTGCCGCCGAGGCCCTTGGCCGCGCCTTTCTGCCCGAACAGCATCAGCCTCAGATCCGTGACCAGTTTTTCATTGAGGCAGTGACCCCAAATGTCGGTAGTAACCCGTTTCTGCATCGCAGTCTGGCCCTGTCCCGGCTTGGGCTGCGTTCCGAGGCGGTGGTGGAATGGAATGCGCTTACCCAGCAGCTCAATGACAATGGGCTTCTTGCGGCCAGTCGGCTGGCGCTAGAGGCAGGTCAGCCCGACCGGGCCATTGCCGCAGCAATTCGTACCCAGAACACGCATGACTTCAGCCTGCGTTATCCCAAACCCTTTAAAGAGCTCATCGCGGAAAGAGCCGAGGAAAGAGGCCTCAGCACTGGCTGGGTGATGGGACTCATTCGTCAGGAATCACGGTTCCTCACATCGGTCCAGTCCTCTGTGGGCGCCACAGGGCTCATGCAGCTCATGCCCCAGACCGCCCAGTCGGTAGCGCGGAGTCTTGGCATGGC
>CAZRLX010000164.1:0-5127 GCA_964601115.1 uncultured Chthoniobacter sp.
CGGTGTCCTTGATCACGCCTTTGGCGGTGTCCTTCGCGGCGGCATTGACTTCCTTGGCAACAGTGGCAGCTCCTTCAGCAACACCCTTGGCAACGTCGTTGGCCTCCTTGGCAACGGTCTCAACGGCTTCTCCAGTCTTTTCAACGGCTTTTTGTGTGTCTTGCTTGGCCTCTTCGCAAGCGGCGAGGGCGAGGCAGGCGGCGATGGATGTGATAACAGGGTAGTTAAGTTTCATAAGGCCGGACATTCAAAGGAACCAATCCGCCTTGCACAACAATAAACGCCCTCCGATGGCGAAGGGCGTTTGCTCTGATGAACTGGCTTGTCGGTTATTGGCGGGCAGATTCCGCCACGAGGGGCTCCACAGGGGTGCTGTCCTTGAGCGCCGTAAGGGCGGCGGCGGACTTGTCGGCATACCACTTCTCGTATTCCTCGACGGGCAGGATGCGGATTTTGGCCTTCATGTTGTAGTGGCCCGTTCCGCAAAGCTGGCTGCAGGCGATCTCGAAGTCGCCTGTTTTTGTTGTGGTGAAGTGAACCCACTTGATGGTCCGACCGGGCACGGCGTCTTGATACAAACGGAAGGCGGGCACATAAAACGAGTGTATGACATCCCGCGAACGCAGGAGGACGTGGACGGTTTTCCCAACGGGAATGACCAACTCGGTGGAGGTGAAGTCGTCCTTGCCTGCAGGATCCTCGGGATCGACTCCATATTTGTTCTCCATTGACATGAGTTCGACATCGCTGCGGCCGAGTTGGCGGTCCGCCCCGGCGTAGCGGAGGTCCCAGCCGTATTGGTAGGAGACGATGTCCACAGTGATGGCATCCGGCGGGATTTCACCCTGGGTGAGTTCGTGCCAAACGCGGTTTCCCCAGATGGCGAGTGTGAGGAAGATGGCTGTGGGGATGATGGTCCACCAGAATTCGAGGGTGTTGTTGCCGTGGCTATAGTGGGCTTTGTGGCCCGGACGGCGGCGGTATTTGATGAGATAGATGATGTAAACGGTCTGGGTGGCGACGAAGACCGCGAGTGTCAGCCAGAAGATGAAATTGATGAGGACGTCGATTTTTTCACCGCCGGTGGTGACGGTCGGAGGTGCCCAGTAGAGATTGCCGGTGCGTTCCTCTGCGGAGGCTGTGGCAAGACCGCAGAAAAGGGTGAGGATCGGGAGAAGGCGCGAGAGGAATTTCATGGTCTCGATATCAGGCTGCTGGCTGTTCCGCCGGGGCGGATGGCGCCGCTTCCGCGGGTGCCGGGGCTGCTCCTCCGGCCGAAATGGTCTCGGCGGGAATCGCTTTCAAATCTTTTTGCGTCCATGGGTCGGAGCGGTCCTGGGATTGATCGCGGATGGTTTTCACGTATTCCGGAGTGATCGGCGGAGCGTTGTTGCCCCACTCCGATCGGATGTAGGTTAGGATCGCCGCGATTTGTTCGTCCTTCAACTGGCTCCACGGAGGCATGGCGTTGTTGTAGGTGGCCCCTTTGACTTGGATCGGACCGCCAAGGCCGTGGAGGAGGATTTTGACGAGGTGGTTGTCGCCCACCCAATCCCCACCGACGACCCACTCGCTGTCGACAAGTGTGGGGAATTGACCGGCGACACCTTGGCCGCTGGATTGGTGGCAGACTACGCAATTTTGGGTGAAGAGGCGCTTGCCGATGACCTTGGGGTCTGGCGGGCCAGCGGCGACGGCGCTTCCCCCACCCTGCCAAGAGACGAGGTCGGGATTGTAGACTTCCTTGCTGAATCCGCCGCTGTAGTAGGCGAGGTAGATGCCCGCCCAAAAGATGACTGCAAAAAAGACAGAGATGAGCCACAGGGGAATGGGCTCGTATCCGTCGCGCGGTTCCTCGCGCTCGCGGAGGATCGATGCGTGGATTTTGACGATGTTAACGTCGTTCTCCGGCTGGCTTTCGTTGAACGGCTCTTCTTGCGGTGTGTTGGGCGAACTCACGGGAATGGATTACGGTTCGGTGGGCTCCGGCGATTCGGGGAGCTTGTAGTTTTTCTTGAGCGAGAGCAAGTAGGCGACAAGCGCCTTGGCTTCGTCGGACGGCACAACCTCGTAGCCGAGTTTCGGGGCATGGGGGCCGCGAAGGCCTTGAACGGCATCGCTGGAGGGTTGACCCACGATTTTTTGGGTTTTGTAGAGGTAGCGGTAGGACGGCATGATCGACCAGTCGGTGACCGTGCGGGGTTCGAAGAGGTGCTGGTGGTGCCAGTTGGTGTCTGGTTGGCGTGCCCCGATGTTCGAGAGGTCCGGACCGGTGCGCATGGTTCCGAGGAAGGCGACCTTCTCGCGGATATAATCGCGTGCGACGGTTTGCCGGGGTCCGAGGCCCTTGGCGATGTCGGTGGAGAGCGGCGACCAGCGAACTTGCTGGCTGTGGCAATAGATGCACCCGGCGGAGGCGTAAACTCTTTGTCCGGCGACGGCGAGGCCAGAGGTGGTTGGCGGGAGGACGCCCCCGGTTTCCTCGTCCGGGATGGGTTCCATTTCGCCGAGGTTCAGCGTGGGATACGCGACAAGCCCGATCCACGCGGAGGTGAATGTTAGGAAAATGCCGACGAAGATAAGTGGCAACTTGTTCATATCGCGACGGTGTCGTTGGTCTGTTCAGCCGGCTTGGTGAAGAGAGCCGGACCTTTTTTCGGTGTGCCGAGTTTCAGGAGCATTTGCACAAAGAGGAAGGCGAAGATGAGTTGGCCGGCCATGAGGATGAAGCCGGAGATGCCGCGCAGCACGCGGAAGGGATTGGCGAATTCCAGCGAACTGCGGAAGGTGCTTGCGACATCGTAGAGTGCGAGGCCTTGCAGAAGTCCTCCGAGCGTGAGCGCACCGACCATGAGAAGAATGCCGACGGCCGAGAGCCAGAAGTGCCAGCGGATAAGTGTGGCGGAAGGCCATTCCCAACCAACCAGGCGCGGCACGATGTAATACATGGAACCGAACATGATCATGGTGAAGAACGCATAGAGGCCAAGGTGCGCATGGCCGATCGTGTAGTCGGTGAAGTGGGTAATGGTGTTCAGCGCGGGAATCGCCATCGAGCTGCCTTGGAGGCTGACCACCGTGTAGCAGACAGCACCAAAGACGATGAACCGGAGGGTCGGGCTCCACTTCAGCGATTCAAAGTGGCCCTGCATGGTCCTGTGATGGTTGATCGCGGTGGTGATGACGGGAATGAACATCATCACACTGGCAACGACGCTTGCACTGACCATCCATGCGGGAAACGGACCGCCGATGAGATGGTGCATGCCATTCCAACTGTAGAACAGGGCGAGGGACCAGAACCCGAGGATGCTGAGGTAGTAGCTGTGGATCGGGCGACCGATGACCTTCGGGATGAAATAGTAGGCGGCGGCAAGACCGATCGGGGTATACCAGAGGCCGAGCACGTTGTGGGCATACCACCAGTTGATGGCACCTTGGGCCGGGCCTTGGACGGGTTGCCACACCAAGAGAATGTTGGCCGTGGCGTAGAGCCATGGGAACCAGAGAAATGCTGCAAAGAGATACCACTGGGACACGTAGATGTGGCCGGGTTTTCTGAAGCGGAACATGATGATCGTCCAGATGCCGATGCAGGCGTAGGCAACAAAAAGGATCGGTGTCGAGTAGGCGGGGAATTCAAGCCATTCGATCGAGCGTCCGTCGCCGATGAGGATTCCGCAAACACCGACAAGGATACCGAGGTTCCAAATAATCGCGGCGCTGATCAGCAACTTGCTGTGCAGAAGCGGGACACGGCAGAGGCGGGCTGTGAGCCAGAGTCCCACGCCGATCGCAGCAGGAGCCGCCCAACCGTAAGCCACGAGGTTGAGGTGGGCGGGGCGGAGACGACCGAAGGTGAGCCACCCGAAGGAATCAAAAAGACCGGGATTGGTCATTTTCCAAGCACTGATCAATCCGAGAAACGAACCGATGAGGAGCCAAAAGATGGCAGAGCCGAAAAACAGCAGGACCGGGATTCTTGTCGAGGCGTCGATCTCAGCACGTTCGACGCTGTCAAGGGCGTCCGGCTCGGTGGACGGATTGATGGATGAAAGCAGACTGGGCGAGTTCATTGGCTGTTTTTTACAGGGAAGCGGTCGGTTGGCGTTCCCACGGGTTCGTCTTCATCAAAAATGGTGGCTGCGCCCTCGGAGATGTTCGAGAACTGGCCGGTCTTTGCCGCCCAGTAGATCGCCAGAAGGGCCGACCCACTAAGGAAAAAGAGACCGAAGACGAGGAGAATGGTTCCGGCGGTCATGGGTTGGCTTTTTTTGCGGCGGGTTTTACTGCCTCCGACGGAGTCGTGAGCGCGGGAGCTGTTTCATCGGTTGACGCGGCGGGCTGGGTGGGCAGCGCTGCGGCGTCTTGTTCCGCAGGCATGGGTTGACCAGCGGCATCGAGAATCGGGTAGGCTGCCGCGGGTTTTTTGGCATTCAAATCCGGCAGGACGAGTTTCATGGCCAATTCGACTGGAATCCGAACCTCGCCCTTGGCTTTGTCAGCCCAACCGAATGTGGTGAGTTTTTGTGTTTCCTCGGCTTGGACATCGGCCAGATTTTTCACTCGCTCGGCGGAGCGTGCGGCTTCTTCGGGTTCGGTCGAGGCGGTCTCGGAACTGCGGAGATAGGTGTTGATCCCGAGATAAAGGGCCAGTCCAAGGAGGCCGATGACAAAAATCCAGAACAGGGATTTCTTGGTCTCCACGGGCGCGGGCGAGTCTGTGGTGGCGGGTTGCATCAGTTTTTCAGGGCGATGGATTTTTGGAGGCGCGGGTCGCGGAGGGGCCAGAGGGGGGCGTCACCGAGGCGCTTGAGGAAGATGGCAGCGAGCGTGCAACCAATGGCGGCGAGGCAGGCGAAATCGAGCCAACTGAGGACCACGCCTGCTTTGTGCAGCGCGGGGAGGACGATCACGTAGATGTCCAGCAAGTGCATGGCAAGAATCCAGAGGGCCATGCCGCACAGGAAGGCGGGGCTTTTCTTTCCGATGTTCGGAAGGAGCAAAAGGAATGGAACGAAGAAATGGCCGACAACCAGAGCGGTGCTCAGGATTTGCCAACTCTCGGTGTTCCGCCGGAGGAAGTAAACTGTCTCCTCGGGGATGTTCGCATACCAGATGAGCATG
>CAZRLX010000165.1:0-1824 GCA_964601115.1 uncultured Chthoniobacter sp.
GACCGATTCAGGCATGGAACCGCCACAACCCACCACCCCTGTAGCGGCGGTCTATGACCGCCGACCCCTCCGACCCCGTAGCAAAGGCGTCCCGCCTGTGATGGATTGTATTCTATGGCAGGCAGGACGCCCGCCCTACATTCCAGACCGCAAAAAATTCTCTAAATTCTGTCCCAACCCCTCTGGCTCTTGACCATCAACTGAAATGAAAAAAACCTGGCTCGTTGCCCTCTTGTTTCTTGCCGCAGTGGTAGTGGCGGTCTTTTTCGCCAAGACCACCAACCCAGGCGGCGCCCGTAGCACAGGCGACTCCCCTGTAGCGGCGGTCTATGACCGCCGAGAAAGTAGCACAGGCGTCCCGCCTGTGATGGATACCCCAAGGCAGGCAGGACGCCTGCCCTACAACCCAACCATTAGCGAAGCCGCCCAACTCGCCCCATTTTTCTCCGCGCCGATCGCCCTCCAAGACGGCGGCCGGGAGCGCCCCTTCGAACTCGCCACCGACCAACTCTACCTTCGCGGCGAGGACGGTGCCTCAAGCCTCCTCTCGATCCCAGCCACCTCCACGCCCGAGGCGCTCGCCGCCGCCATCGAACAAGCCCGTGCCGAGCACGGCACCGAGCCTGAACTCGTCCTCTACCCCGCAGGCCTCCCGCGCGATGAATTCACCCGCCGCATCGTCACGCGCGAGGTGGTCGTGAACGCCCCCAGCCGCGCCGAGGCGGATATCCTCGCCGCCGCCCAAGGGCTGGAATTCCAAAAAGCCCCTGTCTTTGCCCCAAACGCCTTTGTTTACAAAGCCCCCACCTCCGCCGCCGCCCTTGGGGTGCTGACCAGACAAGAGGTGGCCTCGGCGGATGCCACCCCGCTGCTCGCCTCCCTCGCCGCCAAGAAAACAATGCCGAACGACCCCTTCGTCCAACTCCAATGGCACTTGAAATACCAAGGCCAACAGGGCGCGGTCGAGGGCACCGATATCAACGTCGAGTCGGTCTGGAATTATCCATCCATCAGCGCGGACAATTCGATCCGCGGCCGTGGAGTGGTCATCGGCATCGTGGATGACGGCATGGAGTGGAGCCATCCCGATCTGGCTCCGAATGTGATCAAGGAACTTCAATACGACTGGAATGGGCAGGATAACGATCCCAAGCCGGATTACTTCAAGGTCGATGCGGATGGATATCTCGATCCTGACAATCACGGCACCGCCTGTGCCGGCGTCGCCGCTGCCCGCGGCAACAACCGAATTGGTGTCAGTGGGGTCGCTCCGGAGGCCAATCTTGCAGGCATGCGGTTGATCGCGGGTCCGAGCACCGACCTCGACGAAGCCGAGGCCATGACCTGGAAAATGGGGGACATCCATGTCTTGAGCAACAGTTGGGGCTATCCGGCATTTGAAGCCACGCCCGACTTGTCAGTAGCCTGGTATCCGCTCCGCGAGAACGGCCCGCTGACAGAGGCGGCGCTGAAATATGCCGTGGATTATGGCCGAGGCGGCAGGGGGACGATTATCACCTTCGCCGCCGGGAACGACGACGAGTTTTATGTCATGCAAGAGGACCAAAGCATCACCTCTGAAAAATCCGGTGCACGTATGGATTTCAGCGCTCTGCAAAGTTCCATCTACACCATCGCCGTCGGTGCGGTGAATAGCATGGGGGTGAAATCCAACTACAGCCAAATCGGTGCAGCGCTGCTGATCAGCGCACCCTCCAACACAACGGACGGTTCCGGCCTCGGCGTCATGACCACCGACAACAAAGGGCGTTTTGGTTACAATCGAGGATTCCAAAAGCATGACTTCGCCAGCTCCGGCGATGT
>CAZRLX010000165.1:1924-5108 GCA_964601115.1 uncultured Chthoniobacter sp.
CATCACGCTCCGCTCGCCAAGCGGCACGGTGAGCACCTTCTGCGAACCCCACAGCGACAACGACCCCGAGGACGGAAATGAATTCACCAACTGGCGGTTCATGACCGTGCGGAACTGGGGCGAACTCTCCTCCGGCAACTGGACGCTCACGATTACGAACAACGGCACGACCGCGGGCAATCTCACCGCTGCCGAACTCGTTGTTTTCGGCACCGACGACAGCCTCGCCACCCCGCCGGTGGTGACTGTGGAAGCCTCGGCCACATCGCTTTTTGTTGGCGAGAATCTCACCCTCGCCGCCACCGCCATCGACAAGCTGGCCAAAAACGAGGACGGGTCCTCCAAGGCGATCACGGAGTTGGAAGCGTTTGTCGACGGCGCATCCCTCGGGGCTGGCACGAACGGCACATGGACACTGCAAGCGAACAACCCCGGCACCTACACCTTCACGGTGAATGCCACAGGCAGCCTCGGCGAGGTCACCACTTCGGAACCGATCGAAGTCACCGTGGTCGCAGCCCCGATCGCCGCATGGGATTTCGACACTACCACGCTCAATCCCGTGCCGCTCACCACCGCCATTCAGGGCCCCAAACGGTATGAATCCAACTTCGGCAATGGGGTCATGGTGTTCGATGGAAGCCAAGAATCCTCGGCCTGGAACGAGAAAACCGGCGAAATCTGGCGGGCAGAGGGATCCCAAGTGAATGCGGTCGGGGGGATGTGGAGCGGGTCGCGGAACAACACCGCACTCCTCGTGCGCGGTGGAAAAGACACCGCCGCCGACGGCAAGGGCATCGTTTTTCAATTCAGCATGGAAGGCCAGCAAGCCTTGAGCGTGAGTTACACAACCCTCGGGAACGACGCTGGGTTCGGGACTCACACATGGTCTTACAGCACGGATGGAGCGGATTGGACAGAGATCGGCCAATATGCGATCCAGCCACTGATGCAGTTGACCGTGGGCGATGGTTTCCAAGACGCCCTTGCCGGCCAGCCCGGCGTCTCTCTCCGCGTGGAGTTCACTGGGGCCTCGGCCGCATGGGGTGAGAATCTCATCGACAACTTGATTTTCTCTGCCGAGCCGATCAACCCCCCCGTGGTTGTCCCTCCCTTCACCCCGGTCGCCGCCAAATCCAATGCGGGAAGCGGTTCCTCTGCCGATGCGCCAACCGAGTCTTCAGCGCCGCCTGTCGAATCGTCGACCGCAAGGAATGACGAGCCAGAGGTCTTCGCCGAACCAGCCGAGCCCACGGAACCCGATGACCTCGGCTGGGTGGTCGTGCCGCCCGCCATTCACGAGATGGTCGTTCATGCCGAAGTGGTGGATGGATCGCAGTTCCTCACCGCCCCCGGCAGCCTGCTGTCCGCCACCGAAGAGGGCAAGGTGCTCGGATTGGCCGAGCCGGTCCCGCAGACCACACGCTACGAACTGGGCATCACCTCCGCCGACCCGAATCCAGAGCCATTGCGGTTGAAAGTCTACGATGCCGCCAGCCAGGGAATCCTGGTGCTCGACGAGAAAGTGCCCTTCACATCCGGAGCCACGCTCGGATCTCCCTCCGTGCCCAAGCGCTACCGGGTCGCCTACGAGGAAGTCGAGCAAGTGGTCGAAGTGGCACCCGGTTGGAACACCTTCACCACCGCAGTTGATCCCGATCCCGCGACGCTCGCCGGAGCCCTGGCCGACTACGACGCCAGCGAAGGCGACCGCCTGATCGGCCCCGCCGCCGAGGCCTCCATGGTCGATGGGCAATGGACCCCCGCTGGGTTCGAGATCGAGCCTGGAGCGACTTATTCCCTCCTGCGCCAAGCGTCGAACGCCTCGCAGATCATATTGAAAGGCAAGGCGGTGGATGAGGCCGAACCTGCGGAGCCGGCACCCTCGCCAGCCTCGCAGTATGGACAATGGATCAACCTGCCGCCGGATGCAGTGACCACTGCGGATTGGGTGGACAGCGACAATGACGGCATCGATGACCGTCGGCAACCCGGCCCCGGCCAACCGATCCCAGATCGGAAAAAACCCGAAAAACCTGCAGCCGCCCTTGGTAGTTCAAACGCATCTTCCGGCGTGTCTTCCAACGCCCACTCCGCAATCCACGAGAGTTCGGAGAAATCCTCCAAGAAGTCCAAGTCCTCGAAAAAATCGAAGTCCACCCAGAAGTCGAAGGATTCCGACAAGAAAAAGTCGGGCAAGAAAAAGAAAAGTCGCCGTTGACCCGACCCATGAATGCATCCATCTTCTTCGTGCTCAAGCTCTTTCCCAGCCATGTATGGAATGATTTTATTGTTCAGCAAAATCTTATGCCAGTAGCTCATTCCATTTTGACTTGTGCGGGATCAGAAGGACGCTCTTCGTGGCACAGCCCTCAGAAGGGCGCACGATTCTTGACTTGCAGGTTCCGACTCAGAGGCGCTCTGGCATCCTGCCCCAAACCGGGCGACCTTTGGCCAATGGGGCTGACCAGTGGGTCCAAAGTCAAACAATACGCTGCTTTTGCGTGCCGTAGAACTCTCCCAGCTAAGTATGCATTATATAAATAATATTATATCACATTGCTAAAAAATTAACTAAAATAATATATGAACTCTCAAGTTTCCCTCATCCTTCTTCCGATATTGACCTTATGGAGCCGCCGTGCCGGAGCAATGGACGATCTTCGCCGCATCTTTGGATCTGCGATGGATTCCGAACGCGCCGGCCAGTGGCTGCACACGTTCCAGCAAGGGGATCTCTCACAACTGCCTCCGGTGGTGACTCTCGGGGCCGAGCGGATGCCCGGATTATGGGGTGGCTACAGCCGGGAGAAGAACCGCATCTACCTCTCCGCCGAGTGCCCGTTCGAGCGGGTGGCCGAGGTGTTGCTGGAGGAGGTTGGGCACTTTTTGGATCGCGAATTGTGCGCTGACGAGACCCCCGGTGAGGAAGGGGCGCACTTTGCGGCGGCAGTGCTTGGAATCACACCGACAGCCGCGCAACGCGCTGCCTGGCAGTCTGAAGAAGGTTGGGGAGTGGTCTACGGCGAGGACAATGAACCGGTGCTTGTCGAGGGCGCCAAGAAAAAGAAAGCCGGCGGGAAAAAGACCAAGGCGGATGGCGGGTCATCCAAGAAAAAGACCAAAAGCAATCGAAAGAAAGCCGGAGGCGGCGGCACGAAAACGAGGTCGAAAATTCGGTTGA
>CAZRLX010000166.1:0-5096 GCA_964601115.1 uncultured Chthoniobacter sp.
GGCCGTGGCAGGCGAAGCAGTTGTTTGAAAGAATCGGAAGGACCTGGGTGCTGAAAGAGATTTTCTCGGTGGCAAGAGCCGGGGCGGCGACTGGCGTGGCGGGGTTGGTTGGCGCCGCCGCAGGGGCGGACTCTTTATTCTCCTGGGAATTGGCCGCCGCTTGGTCCGGCGCTTTGTCGCAAGAGGCCAACGAAAGGATCAGCAGAGAGGGGAGGATCGCCAAAGTGGATGTTTTCATCATTGGGAAGAAAGTTACGGGAGATCGAACGATCGCAACTAAACTGCCCGTCGCCCGCACTGACAAGTGATGCAAATGAACCACTGCGCATCCGCCCTCTCACGCAGATCTGCCATGCGCAGAGGCAAGGAGGAGAGATCAAAGCAAGCCCCGCGCATTGTCGCTTTTTGCTGCATGCCCACAATGTCCGCAACAGGGCATGTGGCGCTCCCGCATTCAATTCGACGTGGTTGTTGCCATTGTGAGAAACTCTCAAATGTCTAAAAAGTGATAATATGCGGGACTTCGGCTGACCCCATATTGCTCGCCAACTTTTTCTCTCACACCCTGCGAGCGCAAAACCAGGGCTGACTCCACATGCGTTTCTTCAGATGTAACAGGCCCATTTAAATATGTATTTCAATGGTTTAGAAAATCCAGGAGCGATTTGAGCGTGTCCCCGACGGCATCACGGGTTTTTGTCGGGACGGTGTCGAGCAGTGGTTGCACGGATTCGATCAGTGCACCGCCGAGGGCCTCGGCCAGTCTGGGGCTCAAATCCTCCGTGGGGGCGTCGAGGGTGCCGCCGAGGACCACCGGAGTCCACAGGTAACCGTTCTTTGATTCGGTGAAGAGGAATTGTCTGGAGCCCGGCAGGGATTCCAGAACGTGCTCGGAAACCCCGACGCGTAATTTTCCCGAAAGACCACCTTCCGGTGAGAGGGTCACATCCCCCTCGATTCGGAGCAGGGCCGTGGATTCCAAAAGCAGATTCTTCCAGTGCCAGACCCCCTCCTGCATTTCAAAATCCCCGGTGGCTTTGGAAAACGGGAGGTCGCCGAATTCGGTGCGGCCGGTGAGTGTGGCCAGTTCCCGAAGCCATGGCAGGCCACGGAGTCTTCCAGCGGTGATTTCGAGCCTGCCGGTGGCGGTGCCCGCCCCAACCGTGGCATGGCCCGACAATGCGCCGGTCACGGAGTCTCTCCAGTGGGCATCCAAAAAGTCGCTCAGCGGCAGGTTGCTTCCCTCGATTTTTATGCTGCCTGGCCAGTCGCCACGCGCGCGGAGTCGTCCGTCGGTTCCGGCAAGGAGGGACGAGTCGAGCAGAGAGAATCCGGTTGTCTGCCAGCGCCCATGGAGAAAATCGACGTTTAGCGGCGGACCGACTGGCGGCGTTAAGACACCGCCGGTGGCCGTGATCCTCCAGGTGCCAGAGTCCTGCTGAAGGATGAGGTTCGTTCCATTCAGCGTGAGGCCATCGACATCGAGATCCGCGCGGTGGATGCGCAGTGCTGGGAATTCCAAGCGGGCGGGAAGGAACACGGCAAGCAACGGGGCAGGGGCAGAGGTCAAGTTCAAGGTGGCGTTTGGCGGCGGCGGGTTGCTCTGAAACGAGGCGGTGAGCGAGTCGATAGTGCATTCTTCGAGCCTCCAAGTTCCTGAAAACACCGCCTGCCAGTCCCATGTCGCGCGGAGCGTCGTGGCTTCGAGATGCTTCAGAGGCGACTCGGGGTGCCCAGCGAGGCGCAAGCGGTCACTGGAGGCGGTGGATCCCTTCCAGACCAACGGGGCCAATTCCGACCGTCCTCCAAGCACCCGGCCGGCGCGCTCCTCCAGCATGGCGCGCAAGGGCTCTCCTGAAAGGGATGCACGGATGAGCAAAAAAGCCAGCCCCGTGAGGATCAATGCAACGGCAAACAAAACAGCAACGATCCATGTCCAGGGGCGTTTCACGGAGCAGGATTATCGCCGGTTGCCGCGCACCGCCAAGAAAACGTTGCCGGTGGCGCTGTTGAAGCGGCCTTTGGCGTCTTGGGCGAACAGCTTGACCGTTCAAAAGCGAATTCGTTAGCGTGCCCGGCATGAGCATCGGTTGGCGCATTCTTGCGCGCTCCGTGCCAGAGGATTTTCAAACACCCCGGCCACAAGTGACCTCGGAACCCAACGCATTAATCCAATCCCCTCCCGCAGAATTGGAGCTGCGTGGTGTCTCGGTGGTGGCGGGTGGAGGAACCGGCCCCACGCTCCTTTCCGAAGTCTCTGCGCAGTTCCGGCGGGGGGAGTTGTGCGCGTTGATCGGGCCCAGCGGCAGTGGAAAAACAACGCTGATTCGCACGATCGCCGGGATGCACGAGCCCGAGGACGGCCGGATTTTCTGGGAAGGGCGCGACCTCGAGGAGGAGGATTTGCCGCCCTCGAGTATCGGCTACGTGCCGCAATTCACGATCAGCAATGAAAACCTGACCGCCGCCGAGAATGTGCGGCTGGCATTGAGGCTCCGCGTGGCCGGCTTGGAGCGCGAACGCCTCTCGGAGCGCGCGGCCGAGTTGCTCGAGTTGACCGGACTCGCCTCCGCCGCCGGGACGATGGCAAAGCATCTTTCGGGGGGGCAGCGGCGCCGCCTGGCGCTTGCGATGGAGTTGTGCAGCGGGCCGGAGTTGTTGCTTTGCGATGAGGTGACCAGCGGCCTCGATCCTCAATCAGAGAAGGAGATGGTCGCCCTGCTGCACCGGATCGCGCGCGAGGGGAACCGCGTGGTCCTCGTGGTGACCCATGGACTCGGCGACCTCGCCGCGTATGACAAGGTAACGGTGCTGAGCGGGGGTCATCTGGCCTATTGCGGTCCCACGGATGCCGTAGGCCACTATTTCCGCGCCGAAACGCCCGAGGAGATCTTCGAGCGACTGCCGCAGCGTTCGGGGGAGGATTGGCACGCCTCCTGGCAGAAGCACGGGGCATCCTTCGAGAAGGCCGCCGCACCTGGCGGCGGTGAGGAAAAGGCGGAGGCGCCGGCGGAGAAGAAGAAAGACTCCGGCGGGGAGCGCCCGGCCACACCTGCGGCGTTCCATCAGCTCCTGGTCCTGTTGGGAATCCGGTGGAAGATTTTTTTGAGGAACAGGAGCGGGATTGCCATGCAGTTGGGGCTGATCTTCGGGTTCCCGCTGGTTGTTGCGGTGTTTGCGGCAAACGGCCTGCCCGCGGTGCCGTCGCTGGATGCCGATCTGAGCGGGGATGTCGTGCGTCAAATGGTCGAGGCGCGCACCTTCACCGAAGGGGCCAGCCGTGCGGGCAGCATGGTTTCGGGGTTGGTCCTGCTGCAAGTGATTCTCCTCGGCCTGATGGGTGCGAACAACAGCGCGCGGGAGATCGCCGGGGAGCGCTGGATTTTCGAGAAAGAGCGCTTTGCCGGGCTGAGTCCGGCCGCCTATGTCGGCTCGAAGGTTGTTTTTCTTTCGGTTCTTGTCGTGCTGCAGTCGGCGTGGATGACTTGGTTTGTGCGCGCGGTGACAGGCTTCCCCGGCGATGCGTCCCAGCAATTTCTATTTTATCTGATGGTCAACGCCGCGCTCACCTCGGTGTGCCTCGGGATTTCCGCGCTGTGTGCGACCGCCGACCAGGCCAGCCTCGCCTCGGTGTATCTTGTCGGGTTCCAGCTGCCGCTTTCCGGCGCCGTGCTTGCCCTGCCGGTCGGGCTCGATGCGGCATTGCGGCCGTTTATCGCAGCCTACTGGAGCTGGAGCGGAGCGTTGCAGAGCCTGCGTGAGACGCGCTACTACGACGTGCTCGAGCTGGTGTTGCCCACGGATCTTTCGGCATCGCCGCTCTGCCTGTGGGTGCTGGCACTGCATGTGCTCGCCGGGATTTTTGCCGCATTGTTGGGTTGCCTGCGCGCTTCATGGGATCGATAGTCCACTCCGTATGCCCCGCCGAGCCCGAGCCACCCCCAATACGCGATTGATCCTGGGACTCGTTGTCGGCGGGATTTTGCTTGTTGCGATCGGCGGGTATTTTCTTGGTGGGTCGGGCGAGCCCTACCGGACCGCGCCGGAATTTCCGGTCGAGGAATACTTGGCGACATCCAGTTCGCTGCGCGGGAATTCCTACCGTCTATCAGGCGCTGTCCTCAACTCGATCGCCTGGTCGCCGGAGGCGGGGCGTCTCATTTCCGTGGAGCCAAGCGGGTCCGATTCACCGATCCCCGTGGTCATTCCCGCGGACCTCTCCAAGACAAACATTCAAAAAGGACAGCGCTTCCACTTTCTGGTTGAGGTTCGCGAGAGCGGAGTGGTGTTCGCTAAGGATTTCACAAAACCATGAAGGCACTCCGGTTTTTTGCCGCGGCCGTGCTCGCCGCCCCGTTCCTGCACGCGCAGCAACCTGCTGGAATCGGCGACTCGAAGGCCGCCACCGGCGGCGCGCGGCCCCCGCAGATGAACGAGGGATTTCTCGGCCGCGATATCCCGGTGTTCGATCCCGGCAGCGAGGTGGCCTCGTTCGACGGAAAAATCTGGAACATCAACAACAACCGCATCCTGCGCGCCCGCTTCGAGAAATACCTCAACGCCCCGCCCGCCACTGGTGAGGCGGATGTGGCCTACCGGAAAACGATCGATCGCATCCTCGAGTTGCTGGCTCCCGGAAACGCTTCGACCAAAAATATCGAGCAGGCCATGGCGCTGTTACCCAAAGCTTCGGAATATCGCGACGACGCCAATCTCTGCCGCGCCATGGCCGACGCCATCCACTCCGCGCGGACCAGCCTCAAGACGGTTGAAAACCTAAAAGCCGAAAACAAGGCGCTCGAAAGGCAACGCAAGCAGGCTGAGTGGAACAACCGCATGGCCGCCCGCACGTCTTCGCTCGAGCAACCTCCCTCGCAATCCAGCGATGCGGCAATCGCCGCGCACCAGGAAAACATCAAATTCCAGCGCGAGATGAAAATGGCCGACACCCAGCGGACATTGAGCGACATCAACCAGACAATCGAAAACAACAAGCTGCGCATGGCCCTCGTGGAACTCAACACCCGCGGGCACCTCCAGGCCTTGATCATGCAGTATTTCGCCACGCGGCGGTTCGAGCATGTCCTGATCGCCAA
>CAZRLX010000167.1:0-5086 GCA_964601115.1 uncultured Chthoniobacter sp.
CTGCGCGAGGCCATCGTCCTTCGCGAAATCCTCGGCCCGCCCCGCGCCCTCTCCCAGCCATGATCCGTAAAACCCTCGCCGCCACCCTCGTCATCGCCGCCCTTCCCATGTCCACCCAAGCCACCAAGCCCGAACTCACCCCTCTCCAAGAACACGTCACCATGCACTGCGGCACGGAACCACCGTTCAACAACGCCTACTGGAACAACAAACGCGAGGGCATCTACGTCTGCATCATCTCCGGCAAGCCCCTCTTCAGCTCCCGAGACAAATTCGACTCCGGCACCGGTTGGCCCAGCTTCACCCGCCCGATCGACACATCACTCATCAAGGAAAAGGCGGACACCTCCCACGGCATGGAGCGCATTGAAGTCCGCTCCGCGCCCGGCGACTCCCACCTCGGCCACGTCTTCCCCGACGGCCCCGCACCGACCGGCATGCGCTACTGCATCAACTCCGCCGCCCTCCGCTTCATTCCCGTCGAGAATCTCGAGACGGAGGGTTACGCGGCCTTCAAGCCCCTCTTCGAACAACCACAAGAAAAATAAGTCCACCCGCCCGGTATTGCGGGAGGCACTGCGAAAGGTAAGGATATCGCACCGATGAATCCAAATCTCCTCGTGCTGGCCGTGCTCGTCATGGTCTCGCAACTTGCCGGCGCCCTTGAAATCGTCTGCACCACCGGCATGGTCGGCGATCTCGTGGGAAAAATCGCCGGCGACCGCGCCAATGTCACTGTGCTCATGAAGGAGGGCGTCGATCCCCACCTCTACCGCCCCACCCGCGATGACATCGCGAAACTTCAAAAAGCCGACCTCGTGTTTCACAACGGCCTCGACTTGGAGGGCCGCCTCGCCAAGACACTCGAAAAACTCGACTCGCCGGACCGCCCTGTCATCGCGGTCACCGAATCAATCCCCAAACACCTCCTTCTGCGCGATGGCAACACGCCCGATCCCCATGTCTGGATGGATCCCACCCTCTGGGCAGCCTGCATTCCGGCGGTCGAAAAAACCCTCGCCGCAAAAGACCCCGGGGGAGCGCCCGTCTACTCACAGAACGCCCTCGCCCACCAGCAGGAACTCACCGAACTCTCCTTCGCCATCCAACAAGCCACTCAAACAATCCCCGCCACCAACCGCACACTCGTCACCGCCCACGACGCCTTCGAATACTACGCCCGCGCGAACAATCTCGAGGTCCTCAGCATTCTCGGCCTGAACACCGAGTCGGAAGCCGGCGTGGCGGACATCAACCGCCTCGTGGACACCATCGTTCTCCAACGCATCCCGGCGATTTTTGTCGAAAGCACGCTCTCGGACAAAAACGTGCGCGCCATCGTCGAGGGGGCCGAAGCAAAAGGCCATCCACTCCGCATCGGCGGCACCCTCTACTCCGACGCGCTCGGTCCTGCGGGATCGCCCGCATCCACCACCGCGGGCATGCTCCGGGAAAACACCCGCACCATCGTCAAGGCGCTGGGCGGCGATCCCTCGAACCTCTCGCCGCGCCAATGAGGGACATCCCGCTCCTCATCGACGCGCTCAATGTCGCCTACCACCGCAAACTCGTCCTGTGGGATGTCGGTGTCACTATCAAGCCGGGTCGCACGACGGCCATCGTGGGCCCGAATGGCGCCGGCAAGAGCACCCTCCTCAAAGCGGCTCTGGGGCTGATCCCCTCGGCTTCGGGCCGGATTTCGTTTTTCGGCGGTCACCTCCGCAAATCCCGCTCACGCGTGGCCTACGTCCCGCAACGCGAAAGCGTGGACTGGGACTTCCCGGTCAATGCCCGCGACGTTGTGGCCATGGGACTCTACCGCCGCATCGGATGGTGCCTTCCGGTCCGCTCGATCCACCGCCGCATGGCGGACGAGGCGCTGGCGGATGTCGGCATGGCGGACTTCGCGCTCCGCCAGATCAGCCAACTCTCGGGCGGCCAGCAACAACGCGTCTTCCTCGCCCGCGCCCTCGCGCAAAAGGCCGACCTCTACCTCATGGACGAACCCTTCGCGAGCGTCGATGCGGCCACCGAACAGGCCATCCTCGCCGTGCTCAAGCGCATCAAAGCCTCGGGCGGCACCGTGGTTTGCGTCCACCACGACCTCGAGACCGTTGCGGGATATTTCGACGACGCCATCCTCCTCAACATGCGCGTCGTCGCCCAAGGCCCGGTTGGCGATGTCATGACGCCGGAAAACCTCCGCAAAACCTACGGCGCACGGCTTTCGTTCCTCGACGAAGTGGCCACCGATCCGACCCGGGCGACTCCCGCCGCGGGCTGAGTTCCTCAAACCAGCCCCATGGATTATCCCACGCTCGAGACCATCTGGCGCATCCTCAGCCTGCAGGACCACAACACCCGCATTGTGCTGGCGGGGGCCAGCGCCTTTGGCATCACCGCGGGACTCGTCGGCGCCTTTCTCCTCCTACGGAAACGCTCCCTCCTCGGCGACACCCTCGGCCACGCGACACTGCCAGGCGTGGCCATCGGATTTCTCATCGCCTATGCGGCGGACCTCGATCCACGCTCGTTTCTTCCACTCGCTCTCGGTGCGACCGTCTCCGCTGTGGCGGGCATCGGCGCACTGGCAATCGTCCGCAGGTTCAGCCGCATCAAGGACGATGCCGCGCTGGCGATTGTGCTCAGCGTGTTCTTCGGGTTCGGCATCGCCCTTCTCAGCGCGATCCAGCAACTGCCGGGCGGTCTCGCCTCTGGCTTGGAAGACCTCATCTACGGCAGCGCGGCGACCATGACCTCGGCGGACTCCACCTTTGTCATCGCCTCGTCGCTGGGCATCTCGCTCGTCTGTATCGCGCTCTTCAAGGAATTCTCACTCCTCTGCTTCGACGAGGCATTCGCGCGCAGTTCGGGATGGCCCGCCACCGTTCTCGACATCATTCTCATGTCGCTCGTCGTTTGGGCCACCGTCGCGGGCATTCAAACCGTGGGCATCCTTCTCGTCGTCGCCCTCCTCGTCATTCCACCGGCCTCGGCCCGCTTCTGGTGCGACGGCATGGGCTCCATGTCCGCTGTTTCGGCCGTCTCGGGTGGCCTGTCCTGCCTTTTGGGTGTGTTCCTCAGCGCCCTATTCCCAAAGTGGCCCACAGGCGCCCTCATCGTGCTCTCGGCGGGTGCCATTTTTGCGCTGAGCCTCGTCTTCGGTCCCACCAGGGGACTCCTCATGCGATCCATCCGCACGCGCAGGGCGGAAAAAACCCTCCGCCGCGAGCACCTCCTCCGCGCGGTCTTTGAATGCGCGGAAGCCACCGAAGGCACTGTCCCCCTGGCTGACCTCCTTGCCAAACGCCCGTGGACCCGCCAGCAGATGCTGGCAGAAATCGCACGCCTCGCCGATCGGGGCCTTCTCACCTGCCCACCCGGCAACGACTCCGTTCAATTCACCGCCACCGGCCTCAGCGAGGCCCGCCGCCTCGTGCGCAACCACCGACTGTGGGAACTCTACCTCATCCGCCACGCGGATGTCGCACCCGCCCATGTGGACCGCGAAGCCGACCGCATCGAACACGTCCTCGACCGCCGCATCGTGGAAGAACTCGAGGACATCCTCGATCAACGCTCCCACGAGCGCATCGTCCCGAGCGACCCGGAGAAATCCCAAGCATGAACTGGACAGCTCTCGACACTTGGATCGTCATCGCCGGCGCCCTCACCGCCATGGCGTGCACGATCCCCGGCGTGTTTCTCCAACTCAACAAACAAAGCATGCTGGGCGACGCCATCAGCCATGCCGTTTTGCCGGGCATCGCCATCGCCTACATCGTCTCGGGATCGCGGGAGACATTCCCCATGCTCGGGGGCGCGCTTCTCGCGGGCGTGCTCACGGCGCTCCTCAGCGGTGCAATCGCTCGCCTCGGGCGCGTGGAACAAAATGCCTCGCTGGGTGTCGTATTTTGCGTCTTCTTCGCAGCGGGACTCGTCCTCGTGCGCATCGCGGCGGACCATGTCGAACTTGACCCATCATGTGTGCTATTTGGTTCACTCGAACTCGCCGTTCTTGAATCGAAGGGTATCCCCAAGGTGGTGTGGCTTTCGGCGTCAACCCTCGCGCTGAACGTGCTTCTGGCAATTGTGTTTTTCAAGGAACTCCGCCTCTCGGCCTTTGACACCCGCTTCGCAGAAAGCGTGGGCGTTCCCGCAAGCCTCGTCAGACTCGGCCTCACCGTTCTCACTTCCATCACCGCAGTCATGGCCTTTGAAAGCGTGGGCAGCATCCTTGTCATCGCCATGCTGATCGTGCCCGGTGCCACCGCCATGCTCTTCTGCCGCAGCGTGGAGGGCATCCTCCTTGCCAGCCTGTGTTTCGCCGCGTTGGCCAGCCTTGGCGGACACCTCCTGGCGATCTCTGCCCTTCCGGCGTTGTTCTCGATCATGCCGGGAAATCTACAAATCGGTTCGGTCAACTCGGCGGGCATGATGGCCACCTGCTCGGGCCTCGTCTTTTTCATGGTTCTCCTCGCCACCGCCCTGCGCAGAACCGCCACCGCACGCCCTCAACCAGGCGTGCCGTAAAGCCGATCGCCGAAATCCCCGAGTCCGGGAACGATGTATTTGTCGGCGTTCAGGTGTTCGTCCAACACACCAAGCGTGATTTCCACCTCGGGATGCCTCGAGCGAACCAGTTCCACGCCTTCACGGGAACCGATGATGCACACCAGCGAAACATTCACCGCGCCGGCCTCCACCACCGCATCAAGCGCATGGCAGGCGGACCCGCCAGTGGCCAGCATCGGATCGACCACAACCGTCCACGCCTCTCCCAAGGACGGCAGCTTGCTGTAGTAACTCCGCGCCATCGCCGTGCCATGATCCCTCTCCAAACCGAGATACCCAACCGAGACATCCGGAAACAAATCCTGGAACGGCTGCAACATCCCCAAGCCCGCCCGCAAAATCGGCACCACCACCAATGGCCTCTCCAAGACCCGCCCCGCACATGGCATCAACGGCGTCTCAATCATCCGCTCGACCGTTCCCAACCCCCGCGTGGCCTCCAACGCAAGCATCGTCGTGAGCTGATAACTCAAATTCCTGAACAATGCCGGCTTGGTCGTCCTGTCCCGCA
>CAZRLX010000168.1:0-5071 GCA_964601115.1 uncultured Chthoniobacter sp.
GGTGGCCCGTGGCGAGGCAGATGCCGACAAGCTCGCGCTGGCGGGCGGCGATGGCTTCCTCGTTGGTCCCCTCGGGCATGAGAAGGATGCTCGAGGGCGGGACGGCCACACCCGTCGCGGCGACAAGCGCCTGGATTTCCTCGAGGTCCTCCGGTGCCGAGTAGACGAATTTGAGTTGGTATGGGCCTTGGGACATCCACTCCCGCAGGATGTCCGGACGGGTCCGCGTGCGTTCGTGGCGGTCGATCCACACGGCATCGATCTCCTCCGCAGACGGTGTGGAGTTTGAGAGTTTCGGGCTGATCGAGGCCAGGTCGCAGGCGATGCCCGCCGGGGGGATGGTGCCAGCGGTTTCGATGGTGATGTGGTGGTTCGCGGCGCGGAGGGCGGCGGCGAGTTCGTGGATTCCCGGCGCCACCATCGGTTCCCCGCCGGTGAGCACCACATGGCGCGCGGGGTGGGGGGCGATTTTTTCGAGAATTTCGGAAATGCTCATCTTTTCCCCCTCCGGATGCCAGGAGGCGTAGGGCGTGTCGCACCATTTGCAGCGCAGGTTGCAACCCGAGGTGCGGATGAACACCGTGGGCACACCGGTGAGGCGGCCCTCGCCCTGCACGGAGTAAAAAATCTCAGAGATCAGCATGCGACGGGCTTCGGAGGGAGGGGCGGAGCGTTGAGGTAGGGGGTCGGATCGGGCAATCCCGCGAGTTCGAACGCCTCGCGGCGCTCGACGCAGGTGCCGCATTCCCCGCAGTGGATGTCGCCGCCCACGTAGCAGGACCAGGTATCGGAGTAATCAACGCCCAGTTCGTGCCCAAGGCGGGCGATGTCTGCCTTCGAGCGATCGATAAACGGGCGGATGACGGCGATTTCGGCATAGGTGCCGAGGCGAATGGCATCCGCCATGGCCCGCATGAAGTCCTCGCGGCAGTCGGGATAGATGGCATGGTCGCCCGAGTGGGCGGCGATGACGAGGCCCGAGGCGCCTTTGCTCTCCGCAAGGCCAGCCGCGACCGAGAGCATGATGCCGTTGCGGAACGGCACGACGGTTTGCTTCATGGTTTCCTCCTCGTAGTGGCCCTTTGGAATCTCGCCGCCGTTTTTGAGGAGGTGGGATTCAAAGCAATCGGCCATGAAATCAAGGCGAAGCGTCGTTTGGGGTAGGCCCAGCGCAGCCGCATGGCGGGCGGCGCAGGGGATTTCGCGGTCGTTGTGTTTTGACCCGTAGTGGAAGCTCAACACCGAGGCGACAGTGTGGCTGCGGGCGGCCCAGTGCAGGGCGACGACCGAATCCATGCCGCCGCTGCAAAGGACGACCACATTTCTCGCGGGAGATTCCATCATGATTCGACTTGTTTATTGCGTTTCCGCTGAAAGGCAACCCCCGCACGGCGCGAGCAGTCGCTCGGCCTGTTCAAAGTCTTGTTTTCGGCCGGTGAATGCCGTTCTCTGTCCCCGCATGACAGTTCGCACCCGCTTTGCTCCCTCGCCCACTGGTTATCTTCACGTCGGAGGCGTTCGCACCGCCCTCTTCAATTGGCTCTACGCCCGCCAGAACGGCGGCACCTTCATCCTGCGCATCGAGGACACCGATGAGAAACGGAACACGCCCGAGGCCAATCAAGTCATCTTCGACGGATTGAAGTGGTTGGGACTCGACTGGGACGAGGGGCCCGACAAGGGCGGCGACTTCGCGCCCTACCGTCAGAGCGAGCGATCGGACATCTACGGCAAATACCTCGCCCGCCTCGAGGCCGCCGGGCATCTTTATGAGGACGGCGGGGCGATCCGCTTCCGCTCGCCGCGCAAGCCGGTGGTGGTGGACGATATTGTCTGCGGGCGCATCGAATTCGACATGTCGAATCCCGCCACGCACCCCGACATGACGATCCGCCGGCCCGATGGATCCTACATTTTCCACTTCGTGAACGTGGTCGATGACATCGAGATGAAGCTCACGCATGTGATCCGCGGAGAGGACCACCTGTCGAATACCCCGAAGCATATCGAGCTTTACCAGGCGCTCGGTGAAACGCCTCCGCGCTTCGCACACATCCCGCTCATCCTGAACCACGAGGGGAAAAAGCTCAGCAAGCGCGACGGCGGGTCGAGCATCAGCTACTTCATGGACCACGGCTACGCGCCCGAGTCTGTCTTGAACTACCTCTGCCTGCTCGGCTGGTCCCCCGGCGACAACCGCGAGCGGTTGACGATGGACGAGATTCTCTCGCTGTTCGACCTGGAAAAAATCAACCGCAGGAATGCCATTTTCGATTTGGACAAATGTTTTTGGCTGAATGGCCAGCATTTGCTCTCGATGAGCCTCGCGAGGTTTGTCGAATTGGCGAAGCCATTTGTCGACAAGGCCGGGATCGCCTACGGCAGCGACGAGGCGTTGTTGCCCGCGTTGGCGATCGTGAAGCCCAAGGTCAAACACCTGTGCGACGTGCCGGATTGGATCGGGTATTTGTTCAACGACGACTTCGCGTTCGATCCCGCCGCTGTTGAGAAGAGCCTCAAGAAAGACGGAGCCGCAGGGCGTCTCGAGGCGCTTGGGAAGGCGCTCGAGGGAGTGTCCGATTGGACGCATACGAATGTCGAGGCATGCCTCAAGGAAACGGCCGTGGCTCTCGGCGTGAAGGCCGGCGAGCTGGTTCACCCCGCTCGTGTGGCGGTGAGTGGACGCTCCGTCGGGCCGGGGCTTTACGAGATGTTCGAGGTGCTTGGAAAGGCCCGCACGCTGGCCCGTTTTGAAAAGGCCAAGGCCATGGCCGCCGCTTGAGCGATGAGCGCTTCGAACCCGATCCCTGTGGCGATTGTCGGAGCCAATGGCTACTCCGGCGAGGAGCTTTGCGCCATTCTGGCCAGACATCCGGCGGTGAGCATCGCAGCGCTGACCTCCCGCCGCCATGCGGGGAAGGCCGCCGGAGTCGTTCTGCCGAGGCTTGCCGGGGTGGGGGAGTTTTCGAAACTTATTTTCACCGAGCCCAAGATCGATGCCCTGCTGGAATGCGGTGCGGAGTTCTTCTTCCTCGCCTTGCCGCACGGCCTCGCCGCCGAATTCGCGGTGCCGCTTTGGAAGGCCGGGAAGCGCGTGGTTGATTTGAGCGCGGATTTCCGTCTGCGCGATGCGGCGCGGTATTGCGAGTTCTACGGCGGGGACCATCCGGCTCCCGAGTTGCTGCCCGAGGCGGTCTACGGTCTGCCCGAGTTGCACCGCGAGGAGATTCGCGCGGCCAAGTTGGTGGGGTCGGCGGGGTGCTATCCCACGACGATTCTGCTGCCGCTGGTGCCGTTGCTCAGCCAAGGCTTGATCGAACCCGCTGAGATTATTGTTTCCAGCGCGAGCGGGGTGAGCGGCGCCGGGCGCAAGGCCGAGACGTCGCTCCTGTTCGGAGAGTGCAACGAAAGCATGCGCGCCTACGGATTGCCCAAGCATCGTCACTTGTCCGAGATCGAGCAGGAACTCTCACTCGCCGCCGGGAGCGAGGTGGTGATCACATTCACTCCGCACCTCGCCCCGATGAATCGCGGCATCCACTCCACGATTTTCACGAAACCGGCCGCTGGGATTGATGCCAACTCGATCCTGCCCGCGCTTCAGGACGCGTATGCGGGCGAGCCGTTCGTGAGAGTCTCGGAATTTCTCCCCGACACGAAATTCACGACCGGCACGAATTTTTGCGACATCTCGGTGAGAGTCGACACCCGCACCGGTCGGGTGATCCTCCTCTCCGCCGAGGACAATCTGGTGAAGGGCGCGGCGGGGCAGGCGGTGCAGAATTTCAATCTCATGGCGGGACTGCCGGAGACCACAGGTTTGATATGAGCAACTCGAAAAAAATCGCGGGTGGCGTGTGCGCGCCCGAGGGCTTCGCCGCCGGGGCAACCGGGGCGGGAATCAAAACAGGCAAGGTGCTGCGCGACGATATCGCCGTGGTTTGGTCCGAGGCGCCCAGCGTCTCTGCGGCCACCTTCACCACGAACAAGGTCAAGGCGGCCCCGGTGCTTGTCTCGGCGGAACATCTGAAGGCCGGCCGCAACCGCGCGGTCATCCTGAACAGCGGCAATGCGAACGCATGCACGGGCGAGCAGGGAATGAAGGACGCGCGTGCCATGGCGGATGCCGCCGCCGCGTTGCTCGAGTTGAGTGCGAAGGAGGTGCTTGTGTGCTCCACGGGGAGAATCGGGGTGCCGATGCCCATGGATCGTGTGGTCAACGGCATCGCCGCGTTGCATCCGTCGCGTTCCGGCAGCAAGGCAGCCGCTGCCGCGATCATGACCAGCGACACGTTCGCCAAGGAATTTGCCGTGGAAGTCACCGGTAAAAACGGAAAATTCCGGATCGGAGGCATCGCCAAGGGGGCGGGGATGATCGATCCGAACATGGCCACGATGCTGTGTGTGGTGACGACGGATGCCGCCCTGCCGCAGGCGGTGCTTCGGAAGGAACTGAAGCGCTCGGTGGCGAATTCGTTCAACCGCATCACGGTGGACGGCGACATGAGCACGAACGACACGGTGATTCTCCTCGCCAACGGATTGAGCGGAGTGGCTCCCGATCTTGCCGATTTTTCCGAAGCTTTGGACGAGGTCACCCGCGCCCTGGCCCACATGATCGTGAAGGACGGTGAGGGGGTGTCGCGTTTCGTTGAGGTCGAGGTCACGGGGGCGATGAATGAAAAGGAAGCCCGCACCGCCGCCGAGGCGATCGCGAATTCCACGCTGGTGAAGTGCGCGTGGGCCGGCGGGGATCCGAACTGGGGCCGCATCCTCGATGCCGTCGGCTACTGCGGCATTCGCATGAACGAGGCGAAGACCGATATTTTCTACGAAAAGCTCGCCGCCGTGGAGGGAGGCATGGCCGCCAAGACGCCCTTCGCCAAGCTCCGCGCGATTGCGGCCCGCAAGGCCTTCAAGGTCACGGTCGCCCTGAATCTCGGCAAGGCCGCCTACCATGTGTGGACGACCGACCTCACGGAGGAATATGTCCGCCTGAACCTGGGGGAGTAATCAATATGCCGCTCATGACTCCCGAATCCCGCTCCGAGACGCTCATCGAGGCGTTGCC
>CAZRLX010000169.1:0-5026 GCA_964601115.1 uncultured Chthoniobacter sp.
CCGAAAAAGCAAGGCTGTGTGTGGCAATCACCACGCCGGCGGTTAGGATGACTGTTTTCATTATATGTGTAGGACTGACCCCCTGAACGGTTAGAGTTGAGATTGAAATCGGTAATTGCCTGAGCCGACCGCGTAGACGGCGGCGTTGTTTTCCATGCGGAGGAACTTCACGCCCTCGGCCTCGCCGGCGGGTTTGCCGGATTCGGTGATGCTGGCGGCATCTTTGGCGGGGACGAAAACCGTTGCGGTTGTGTTTGGCGGGATGGTGACATCCATCGTGAGTTTTTCGCCGTTCAGTTTCCAATCGCTGCCGATCCGTCCGTAAATCGAGTCGTAGTGGCCTTTGGCCGATGTGATCCCGTGACCGACTTCCGGCTTCATGATAATTTTTTTGAATCCCGAGCCATCCGTATCTATCCCGAGGACGCTTCGGAACATCCACTCGCCACAGGCCCCGAGGGAATAGTGATTGAAGGAGTTCATCTTCACATCCCCGAACCCCTTGTCCTTGCTGTAGCTGTTCCAGCGTTCCCAAATCGTGGTGGCGCCTTGGTTGATGGAATACCCCCACGACGGATAGGTCGTGTTTTGCAGGATGCGGTAGGCGAGGTCACTGCGACCGATATCCGTGAGGGTCGGCAGCAGGATCGGGATACCGAGAAAGCCAACCGAGAGATGGTAGTTGTCGGCTTGGATTCGGGCCACGAGATGTGCTGCGGCTTGCTGGCGCTGTTCGTCGGTGAGGAGGTCGTAGGCGAGGGCCATGCAGTAAGCGGTTTGCAGGTCGCTCTCGATCTTGCCGTCGGGCTTCACATAGGTCTTCTGGAAATACTCGCGAATATCCTCGAAGGTTTTCCTGTATTTTGCGGCGTCCTCCGTCTTGCCGATCGCCTGGGCCATGTCGGCCATGAGGGAGTTGGTGTAGGCGTGGTAAGCCGTTGACACCATTTCTGATGGAGGGCGTTGGCCAGGGGCTAGCCAATCACCCCATGTGTTAGCCTTTCTCCCGCCGAGGCCGTCCTTTCCGCAGGCTTCCATGTAGCGGGCCATGGCAGCGTAGTTTTCCTCGATGATCCGGGTGTCGCCGTAGACTTTCCAGATCGTCCACGGGCAGATGATGCCCGCACAGGCCCATGCCGCGGACCCGTGGCCATGGAAGACAGGCGCTTGGTTGCCGAAGAGTCCTTCATTGTTCTGGGTATCCATGAGATCAACGATCCACTTGGTGAAAAATGCCGCCACATCCTGGTTGTAAGTGCCGGTGCGGATGAAGACCTGGGTGTCGCCCGTCCAGCCGAGGCGTTCGTCGCGTTGAGGACAGTCGGTCGGAACCTCCAGATAATTCGAGCGCTGACCCCAGACGATGTTTTTGTAGATCCGGTTGACCATCGGGTTCGAGCACTCGAAGGAACTGGCTTCGGGGGAGTCGGAATAGAGCGCAATGCCGGTAACGGCATCCGGGGTCGGTTTCTCGCGCAGGCCGCTGACCTGCACATAGCGGAACCCGTGGAAGGTGAAGCGGGGTTCCCAGATTTCCTCCGAGTCGCCTTTGAGAATGTAGGTATCCACCGCGCGCGCGGAGCGGAGGTTGATCGTGTAGGCAGTGCCGTCCTCCTTAAGCATCTCGGCGAACTGCATGTCCACGCGGTCGCCGGCTTCACCTTTGACCTTGAGGCGGGCCCACCCCGAAAAGTTCTGCCCCAGATCAAAGACATAGGTGCCGGGCTTGGGTTCGGTGAGTTTGACTGTTGGGAACTCCTCGAGCGGGCGCACCGGAACACCTGGATATGCTTCCAGTGCCGACTGCATTGTTGTTCCTACAGCAACCGGCGACCACTTCTGGGCATTGTAACCAGGCAGATTCCAGCCCGGCATTTCCCGTCGGGCATCGTAGACTTCACCAGCCTGCATGTCGGACTCGAGGATCGGGCCGTAGCTGCCCTTCCAGCTTGGATCGGTGACGATTGTCTCTGAGGAACCGTCCGCATACTCGATCTGCAGCTGAGCCTTCAGACGCAGGTCGCGCCCATATTGGTTCTGTCCGACAAGGCTGATATTTCCACGGAACCAGCCGTCTCCAAGAATCGCCCCCAAGGCGTTCTGGCCTTCTTGGAGCATGTCGGTGACATCGTAGGTGCGGTAGTAAATCCGCTTGCGGTAATCGGTCCACCCAGGCGTGAAGACTTCGTTTCCGATCCGGCAGCCATTCAGGCTTAGCTCCGTCACGCCTTGGGCGGTGGCATAGAGGACGGCCCGCTTCACTGGAGAGGAGGCTTTGAATTCCTTTCGGAGGAATGGTGCGGGCAAATACTGCTTCATCCGTCCTCCGTGGGTCAGATCAAAGGTCTGATTTTCCGGCGCCGATCCGCTGGTGCGCCAATCCTCCACGAGACACTCGAATTCCAGAGACTTTTTCTGGCCCGGAGCGGGATCCGTTCCGGCAAGGGCATTGGTTGGCGTGACCAGAAGCTGACCCGCGTCGACTTGCTTCTGCAGTTTTTGAGTGATGTCGACTTGTTTGGTCGGGTCGCCCGCAATGCCGTAAAGGGCTTTTTTGACCACCACCTTGTGGCCTTTGTCCTGAAGATCGGCTCGTTTGGTTGGCGGGGTATCGGGAGCCTTGTCCAAACCGATCCATTGTGCTTTCCAATCCTCCGGCTTGAGCAACCCCATCGTCCACAGCGCCGGTGCGCTCCAATCCGAAACCTCCCCGTCCTTGTCCCACACGCGCACTTTCCAATGGCAGGCTGCCTGCGACTCGAGCGGCTTGCCAGCGTATGCAACTTGAATGCTCTGGTCGGAGGAAATCCTCCCGCTGTCCCAGAGATCGCCCTGGTCCTTGGCGAGGATTTCCGGCGTGGAGGCGACGAGGATTTGGTAGGCGGTCTGCTTCTGCCCACGCTCGTCATCCTTAAGCACCCAGCTCAAACGCGGCTTGGTGGCATCGATACCGAGAGGGGCCACGAGGTATTCGCATCGGAGGCGATCGACAGATTCTGCGGCATGACATGTGACAGCGGCAAATGCCGACAGGAGCAAGGCGAGTGGGGTTTTCATATTCCGTTTCATGATAGCGTTACGAGTATTGAGGAGTTCACCGTCTTTCAGTGCCGTCTGGTGGGCGATGTAAAGAGTCGTTATCAATGCCTACTCCTGTGTTTTATGAAGACTCTCATTGCAGCCTGATCTTTCATTTATTTAACCCCTTGTGATTCATGAATTCCCAAATGCGATCCATCCATGTATAGCTACCCGTTCCCGGAGCGGCTTTCGCTTGGAAGCAGTGCCCCCTGTTCGCCAGCGTATGGAGATCGGACTGGATTCCCATGCGACGGAGCTGTTCCCAACATTTCACCGAATTCATTGCAGCCCAGGGATCCGCATCGCCGTGAATAAAGAGCATCGGGCAAGTTGCCAGATCGAAAGAAAACTCAGGAACCGTCCGCGCATCGTCCTCATTGCCGCCCTTCGCATTCGGCGATTCCGCGCCATCCGTGAGTGCATACGCCGGATAGATCGCAACTGCCCACTGTGTGTTGCAGGGAAGTTTATCCAGATGATCGATAGGCCAATAGGAACGCAGCTTCGAACTGGTCGCGCCCATGAGCGTCAGATGCCCGCCGGCGGACGAGCCCATGATGCCGATCCGGTTGGGATCGAGCCCTTTTGCCGCCGCTTGGCTGCGAACAATCCGGATCGCACGCTGCAGATCCTGCCACGCCGTTGTGTGCTTGGCTAATCCGCCCGCCGGACGCGGTGTCCGGTATTTCATCGTCACGACCGTCATCCCCTTTTCGTTCAGGTAACGCCGCACGGGAGCCACTTCAAATCCGTCCGGATCGTTGCCTTGATAGGAACCGCCCGAATAAATGATCTGAATGGCTTTTGTCTTACATTCCTTCGGCATGTGCCATTCGATATAAGGCTGGCACTGTTGAGCTTGCGGATCAGGCATTTTTCCTTCCGGCCAGATCGGTTCTTTGAGGTATTCGCCACGCGCATCGTCATTCGGATAACGGGACATCAAAGCGACTTCAGCGCCGAGCTGGCCGTCGTAATTCATCTGGCGGGCGAATTCGGCGATACGATCCATCCAGTGATCGTAGGCGGCACCGTTCTCGCCCTTGTTGGGATCGCCCATGAAGCCATGGCCGCGATCGGCAAAAAGATGAATTTCGGCTGGAATTTTCATCCGGCGGAGCTGGCGGTAAATCTGCGTGGAAGCGTTCGGCGAATAGACATCGGTTCCGCCATGGAACAGCGCCATCGGACAGGTCTTGGCATCGAACTTGAAGACATCCGACAGTTTCACATCCACCGCATCGCCATCCCGCGTATTGGGACCGGTAAGTCCGTCCGTGAGCGCATAAGCGGTGTAAACCGGCACAGCCCAGTTAATATGACACGGGAGCTTGTCGAATTCGTCCACAGGCTCATACGCTGCGGAAAGCGCGCTGGTCGCAAGCAGCATGGTCAGGTGCCCGCCAGCAGAAAAACCAAGCACGCCAATCTTCTCCGGATCAAACCCGCGCTTCTTGGCATCATGACGGACAAGACGGACGGCGCGTTGCCCGTCTTCCCATGCACTCTGGTAGATTGGCAGCGCCTGGGGCCGCGGAGTGCGATAGGTAAGACTCACACAAACATAGCCAAGCTCGGTAAACTTCTTCGCGACCCGGTCAACCCACACCCCATCGCTGCAAGCCTGGTAACCACCGCCGGAAATCAGCAACAGGCAGGCGCCGTTCTTCTTCGCCGGCGGTTCATACCAGTCCAGGTGCGGCATCCTGTTTTCCGCCGCCTGGAAGCCCTCGGATTTCGCATCCTGAGTTCTTGCAGCAATTTGTTGAGGCTGAAAATTCGGAATCTTTCCCTCCGGCCACAGCGCAACCCGTTCCCCGCGTGACGCCAGAGTGAAAAAGAGCATCCCACAGCAAAAAATCACACACTTCAGTTTGAGACCAAAACCTCGGCTACACATAACGAACCTTCTCCTTCCATGTTGAGAAATACACACCGAAGAGAA
>CAZRLX010000170.1:0-4968 GCA_964601115.1 uncultured Chthoniobacter sp.
CAGGCAGCGCCTCAGGTTCGGCTCTTCGTTCCAAGTTAGGATCAGCGGGGTGATGTTGTTAATCATGACAGCTTCCAAAGTCCGTAGTCCCGAAACTTCGGAGTTATCCATCTATACTTACCTCGCTTTGCATTTTTCAACAGAACCAAATGTCCCTCTAGCTAAACCGGAATCCTCGCCCAACAGCCACCACGCCAGTGGTGGCACCAAACGGATCATCCAGGTGATTACAATTCCACCGGACACGGCAAGCAGCGCGAAGAACAACCGCGATGCAACGTCATATGGGATCAACTCCAACCCAAATTTCCTGAACAGAAGTTCAATGCCTTCCTCAATAGCATGGTGAGCGAGGTAGATCCCAAAGTAGGAACTGACCAGCCATTCCAGCCATCGCGGCGGCACCCCCAAGCGCATTCGAAGCAACACGAGCAAGGTGCAACTGCCAAATACCGGACCGCTCAAGACATGGTAGAACCACGGCATTTCGGTCCCCAGAGCGGCAATAATGACGAACAGAAACATCAAACAACCTGCCGACACGACTACCCGATCCCATACGCGGCGGACGCGACTGTCGAGAGCAACGGAAGCCCCCCCAAGAGATGCATAGATAAGACCTGAAAGAAAGGCGTGATTCCACCCAAAGTAGCCAGCCCGGTCAATACAGACCGAAGCCACAAACGCCAATCCGAACCAGCAGACTGCGGTTCTGTGAATACGCTTGTGAAACAAATTCCAGCAAACGAGGGCGGACGAGGCCGCAACGATCTGAAAGTAGATCAACTGTGGCAGGAAATACAAATGCACAGCGCTCTGCCCCATGAACAGAAATCCGAACCAGTCGTGCCAACCTTCGGAGGAAGGAAGCCCTCCATTCTTCTGCCAGCGCAACAGTAGGTACAGAACGGTCCACGCCGCATAAGGGCGAACCAGACGTCCAAAACTTACCGCGTTTGCCATACGATCATCTTTCCACAAGACTCGCCGAACCGTAAAATGAACTGCAGATGCATAAAAATAGTACACCGGAAAAAGGCGGATCACGTTGGTGAGCAACTCCGCATTTGGAGTGCATGGTGCGAGGTGTATCATCGCAACCACGAAAGCAGCCAAAAACTTGGCGGCTTCGAGCGCAAAGATGCGGCTTCCATTTGCCTGTTGCCCCATGGTGATGGTTAAACGACTGCGTTCGCCCTTACCGAAAGCCCGGGATTTTAGCTTGTGAAAGCAGGGCATTTCGCCCAGCGAAATTGGCAGGCGTATCGAATCGACTGCCTCATCGACTACTCTGGTAGATTGTTCAACGCGCTCAAGAAAGCCCGCACACCAACCTCTGCGGACATCTTCGCAGAGAAGAAGCTCCTTGCTGAACGACGCATGGCATCGACCGTCCCTTCCCCCTGCGCTTGCCAGCGTTGAAGAAGCCGGATGACTCCGTCCACCGTGTCTTCATCGACAAGCGCAGCTCCGTCGCTTTCGATGGCCTGCCAGCCGTTGACCTTGTTGGAAATCAGCACCGGCACCCCGCAAGCGAGTGCTTCGGCGATGATGACTCCGAAGTTTTCCTGGTGAGAAGGCAGGACCAGCGCATCCGCCTGGGCGATCTCCTGCCACTTGGCATCACCATCTACTATGCCCACAAATTCGACGAGACCGTCCCTGTCCGCATCGTAGGCGGCGGAGACAGCTTTCAGGTGCTGCAAGTAGCTCTCCGATTCACAAGGGCCAACCATCCGCAAGCGCCAGGCATCCCGGCTTTCTGGTGGCAACGAAGCCTGCCAGCGGGCGAACCCCTCGATCAAAAGATCACAGCCCTTCTTCGGATGAAGTCGTCCGAGAAAAAGCAGGCTGCGCTTGTCGGCGAGGCCTGGCACCCGCCGATGAAACTCCGCGCGATACTGCTCCGCTTGGCCTGCGGGCGGCTGAATGCCGAACGGTGCCACCGCCATGCGGACGGCGAAGGGAAAAAAGGTGTCCCGCCCTGCCTCGAACTCCGCCTCTGTGGTGAAAAACACCGCAGCAGCGTCCCTCAACAGGCGATACTCCGCTACCCACCAGTAGAGCTGTTTCAGAAGATGCTTGCGCACATAAGCCGCCGCAAACCACCGGTCCAGCATGCCGTGCGGGAAAACCGAATAGGGTATCCCCGCCCTCAAACATGCCCGGCGCGTCGCCAACCCATGATACTGCCAGAGCCCGTGTACGACCACATGATCAAAGCCCTCAACGAGCTGTCCCAACCACTCGTCAAATCGCCCGTTCAAGCCGTAGCCTCCGATTCCACGCCCCGCCGCGTGCACTCTACAAGGCCACTCGGCCAGCCAGGAGCTTGCCGCATCGTCAAGCACCAGAATCTCCGTCTCGACCCCTTCCTTCATTAACCCGTCCACCATGCCCCGCAGACCGTAGGAAGTTCCCCCGTGGGTCGGGTCCAGCGAATGTATGGAATGCAGCACTTTCATGAACAGGGAAAACTTTCAAGCGGCGACGCCTGAAGCCAGGATGCGCTCGTAAAAATCCAAGTGGCCATCGACAAACCGCTCCAGGCTGAAATCTGCCGCATGGGCGCGGCGTGCCGCGACGGCACCCGGAGTGCGCCGCTCTTCCGCCAGCGCGGACATGATCGTCACCGCCGCTGCAGGAGGATCCTCCGGGTCGATGTACACTGAAGTTCGGCCACCCGCCTCGGTCAGGGGCGCCCGATTGCTGGCAAAAACGAGGCAGCCCTGCGCCTGCGCCTCCAGTACCGGCCAGCCAAAGCCTTCCTCCAGGGAGGGAAAAACCAAAGCCTCAGCATGGGCGTAGGCTGCGCGAACGGTCACGTCGTCCGGCTGGACCACTGACACCACATGCGGCTCAAGATTCAGTTTGCCCAGCCACCACCTCTCCTCCGGTGCCAGCCTGCTTCCCATCAACACCAGAGGCAAGCGGCATCCTAACCGCCGCAACTCGCTGTAAATTCTTAGCAGACCCGGACGATTCTTGTACCAGGCTGAATTGCCGACATGCAGGAGGTATCTCTCCGGCAGTCTTTCGGGACGTGGGCCTCCGAATTCCAAGAAAAACGGGTCCAAGGGATTGTAGATGACCTGCGCCATGTCCGGCTCCGTTTCAAGAACCCGGATGCACTCATCGCGTGTGGCCTGGGAAATGCAGGCGATCCATCCTGAGCGGGTCATTGAGGCGCGGTTCATCCGCTGATAGAATGATCGGCGACCGATGGACCCGCTCGAACGGGCGGCAGACGCCGCCCCCGTACCGGCCTTCATGGCGATCAGGTCGTGACAGGTGACAAGATGCCCCACCCCGCCCAGGAGCTGAAGATACACACCGTTCCCCTGGTCCACCAAATGAACGAGCGAGCCATCCTCACGAGCAATGCGTAGCGCGGCATAGCGCAGAATCGGCGGAAAAAGCACAAACTTGTCAATGAAGCCAAGCTGCTTGCGGAACCAGGGCAGGCGGTGCTGCAATGTGCCCGCCACCACCGGCGGACGGATGACCTTCACCTCCAAGCCGTGCGAGGAAAGCCCCTGCTGCATCAAAGCGGCATACCGCTGCATGCTGTACTGCCTGTCCGGCAGATAGTTGGAAACCAGCAGCACCCGGCGAATCGCCGACTGCCGCTGCGTGGTGGCGCTCACAACCCCCGCTTCCGCCAAAGCATCCACAGCCGCACACGCCACCAAGTGCGCCGACTGTTTGACATCATGAACGCCGACCTTGGAGCGCCCACGTCGGCCCATCTCGCACAGCACGCTCATTTCGGTCGCCGCCGCGTCGCGCATCGCTGCCAGCAGTGCTTTTTCGTCATCCGGCGGTACCAGCCAGCCGGTCGCATGGTTTTCGACCAACTCCAGAGCGGCACCGACTCGGTCGGTGGCGATCACCGGCATGCCTGAAGCCAGCCCCTCGACGACGACCATACCCCAGCCATCGTAGCGGGAAGGCAGGCAAAGAACGTCGCCTCTCGAATACTCCTGGGGAAGATCGTGCCACTTGACGAAGCCTCGCCAGACCACCTTGTCGCCCACAGGCTTGAGAATTTCTTTCAGTCTATCGCGTAGTGGCCCGTCCCCCACCATCACCAAACGGACATGGCTGTTCTCCGCCGCCAGCTTCACAAAGGCGTGCGCTAAGTGCGTCACGCCCTTGCGTGCCACGAAGGCTCCCGAAAAGAGGAACCGCCGCTCTTCAGCCGCACCGGCACGAGGACGCGGCATCGCGATGAACGGTTCGAGATTGGAGGCATAGGGCAGGTTCTTGTAGGTGTGCAGCGGCCCGAACTCCTCGCGGTAGCCCTCGACACCAAACTTGCCCACGCCCCAGATCGGAGCGTTGTCCGTGCGCAATGGTCGCAAAAGGAACCAGCGCAACCATTTGCCTAAAACCCCCAGGCGCAAAAAACCGGGCCTCTCCCCCCAGTAAACCGTCGGCCGACCGGTCGGGTATCTCGCGTGCAGAGCGGCCAGGGCGAACGGATGCGTGTAATACGAGAACACCGCCAGCGGCGCTTTGATCACCCTTTCCATGGCCTCGCCGAACGTGACATGATCAGAGTCCAGGATCACATGCGGGTGGTTCAACTTCAGCTGAACCCATGGCCTGTTTCGAACGACACTCGTCAGATAGACCACAAACGGATCACACTCCCCCTGTCGCTTCAACTCGTCGAAAAGCTCCACCATGTAAGGCGAAGGCGTCTTCGAGATGAAAACGACAGGAACGGGCGTCTGCACCGATGTCTGAAGCACTGTCATGAACTAGTTACACTCGCGCCTGAAATGTCATTCGGGATCACTCAAGCTGATTTGCGCAAACGAGCCACATCCGCATCGACCATCAGCCGTATCATGGCCTCAAAAGTGGTGGATGGGCGCCAGCCTGCCGCTTTTTCGATCTTGGACGAACAGCCGACGAGCGGGATCTCCTCCTCGTGCCGGTAAAAGGCATCGCTCACTTCCA